>JBAZVR010000002.1 GCA_041660765.1 Candidatus Babeliaceae bacterium
GAAAAAAATAGACCACCTTTATGAAAATACTTTTTTCGTGCTTGCTACGATTACAACGCGCGTTTTAAAACAAAAAGATCTTAAAATTATTATTGCGAGGACTTAATCATGAATTTCAAACAAGCTCATATATTATTTTTGCTTATTTGTCAAAAATGCAATCTACCGATTAAATAATAAATATAAATGGTAATTTACTTAACTTTGCGCTTTTACCCATGCCATAAACATTGCCTTAAAAGAATCGGTAATGGCGCCGCTGCCTTGGATCATAGTAGCAGATCCGCCACAGTTGAGCCCTTGGCTTTTTAACCATTCAATTAAAGCTTTGCCATTAATTACCGTAAATTGGGGAGAAATAAGTATCAAAAACTGGCTATGTGCAACCAAACAATATACGCCCGATTGTTTTTGAGCAAGTTGCTGAGCAATTTCACGCAGTTCAGACGCAAGCGCAGGCTCTATAGTTACATAACATACCGGTATATTATTAATAATTTCTGTTTTTTGTAGCCATTCTGCGCTATTTTTCTTAATAAGCTCTTTTTTTAATTGCTTATTATCTGCCTGAGATGATTTTAAGAGAGCTTGTTGTTTTTCGATAGCCTCTAGAACATCTGCCGGCTTGACTTTAAATTCTTGAGAAAGTGATTTTATAGTTGCATAACTTTCTTGAAAAAGTGCCACTGCTTGTGGCCCCGTCACCGCAACAATGCGACGATTGCCCGCCGATAATGTTGTTACTTCTGTTATTTTAAAGCAACCAATATCACCAGTTGCTGTTACGTGCGTCCCACCGCATAGCTCTGCAGAAAAACCTGGGACTTCGACTACTCGTACATTCTCTGGATTATATTTTTCTCCAAAAAAGGCAGTAACGCCACGATCAACAGCATTTTTGTATGTACTTACGGTAACCTGTACGCGTATATTTTCTTGAATTTTTTTATTAACTAATGCTTCGATATTTTTTATCTGCTCAGCAGAAAGGGTTTCTTGATGAGTAAAGTCGAACCTTAAATAATCAGGCGCAACGAGGGAGCCGGACTGTTTAATATGTTTGCCAAATATATTCACAAGAGCAGCCTGCAAAAGATGGGTTGCTGTATGATTTTTTGCAGCATTCTGACGCAATTCTTTATCAACAAGTAACGTTAATGCGTCGCCGACTCTTAAAAGTTCTGTTGATTGTAGCTCAACTGCAATCGCATTACCCATTTTTTTAAGATTAAGCACCGGCATGCGATCATGTGATTTTATAATCCAGCCTTGATCGCTTATTTGTCCACCGCATTCTACATAAAATGGAGACTGAGCTGTTATTATCCAACATTTTTCTCCAGCAGGAATTTCTTCTACTTCTACTCCATTGCACAAAATTTTTGTTATATGCGTTGCCGTTTCTAACTCAGAATACCCCGTAAATTCTGAGTGTTCTTCACCAGATACAGTAATAGTAGTTGCCTGAGTATCTATATTTTTTTTACCGGACTGCACTCGCTGGCGTTCCATTTCTTTTTCAAAATTAATAACATCAACAGTATAACCATTATCGTGAGCTATTATCTTAGTGAGTTCTACCGGAAACCCATAAGTGTCATAGAGCTTAAATGCCTGAGCCCCACTAATAATTTTATTTTTGTTATCTTCTTCAAAATATTTTTTCAAGATAGTTTGTCCATGTATAAGATTATGTGAAAATTTTTCAATTTCACCTGTAATCAACGTATGCACAAAGTCTTTTTGCGCAACAAGCTCTGGATATATATCACCCATTGCATGTGCAATAGTAAAAACCAGCTCCGGAAAGAAATTGTCTCCACTGAGTTTTTGTGCAAATAATGCGGCTCTTCTAATAATTTTACGCACTACATACCCACGCCCTTCATTAGAGGGGATACACCCATCAGTAATAGCAAACGTAGATGATCTAATATGATCTGCTATAACCCTAAAAGCCGCTTTTATTTCTGGCGTTGCGCTAGAATAATCATGCCCAGTAAGCTTTTCTGTTGCATGTATAATAGATGCAAAAAGATCTACTTCAAAAACTGATTCTTTGTGTTGCATAACCAAAGATAAACGCTCCAAACCCATCCCTGTATCAACGCCGGTTTGTTTTAAGAGGGCATCATGATAATTACCAGCTTGATCTTTGGAACGATCAAACTGCATAAAAACATTATTCCAAATTTCTAAAAATCTATCGCATGAGCAACCAGGAGCGCATTCTTTTGTTCGACATCCATGATCAGCGCCTCTATCAAAATATATCTCGCTGCAGGGGCCACAAGGCCCTATATCACCCATTTGCCAAAAATTATCAGCGGCCCCTAAACGAAAAATCCGTTCTGTGGACAATCCAATAATGTTATGCCAAATATCATAAGCTTCTTGATCGTCAGTAAAAACTGTTACATATAGCTTTTCTTGGGATAGGCCTAAGTCTATGGTCAAAAATTCCCAGGCATATTGAAGTGCTTCTTTTTTAAAATAATCACCAAATGAAAAATTGCCCATCATCTCAAAAAAAGTTAAGTGGCGCTCGGTAAACCCAACATTTTCTAAATCATTATGCTTACCGCCAGCCCTGATACATTTTTGTATAGAAACGGCGCGCGTATAACTTCTTTTTTCTTTACCCAAAAAAACATCTTTAAATTGATTCATTCCCGCATTGGCAAATAACAGCGTCGGATCTTCAGCAGGTATTAACGACGAACTTGCCACACGCTCATGACCTTTTTTAATAAAAAAATCAAAAAATTTTTTACGAATTTCAATAGATTTCATAGTTTATATCCTGTTATAAGAGGCTTTTCTTATAGTAAACAAGTATATACTAAGAGCCTGGTTTTATAAAACTAGATTCTCGATTCGCGTTTTTTAAAACTTTCTTCTTTAAGATAATAGGCATCTCCACTCAGCTGAATATTTTTATTTACTTGCTGGTGTAATTCTTCGAGAGAAATATTCTTATCCACAAAAATATCTGTTTTATCAAATTCACTACCTTGACTTTGATTATGCCATTGTTCATCTGGCCGTATAACAGGAGTTGATTTTATATCTTGGAGCTTGGTAATAAGAGGGTGCAGCTGTTTTTGTACCGATTTTGATGAAAAAAGAGCCTTATACCAAGGTTCTTTTGTAGCAACTTGCGCTGCATCTGCATAGAAAAAGAGACGTGCAAAATTTTTATGCCCTTTATTTATAAAAACTCGATACTGTTCTATAAACGGGTGTACGGGCTCTTTGATAGCAGCATCTTGCTGTATACAACGGAATCCTCTTGGCGGAGAAAAGTAAAGGCTTTTATAAATAACGCTTTTCGCATAACGAAGTATTATAAACTCTTGCGCATCAATTGAATTGTTTTCATCTTTTTGCAGCACGTAGACGGATCTTGTTGGCACATCATAAGCAACATAAGGCTCTCGTGTATTACTTAGGATAATTAACGGCTTATAGCGCTTATCATCACAAGTCTCTTTCTCAACAGCCAACCCAGAACCAACAAAACATAACATCATTAATATAAATATGCGCATTTTCATAATTATCTTTATTACCACGGTGCAATACGCGACCAAACACGTGCAAATAATCCTTTTGAAGCTAAAGCCTTTTCAGCATTGGCTCTCATCCGCGTTTCGGCCAAAATAATCAAACGCTCATTTTCTTTTTCTCTCTGCTGATTCAATTCTTCACATTTTTTTATTATTTTTCGACCTCTATCATCCATGCTTAAAGAAGCTAGGAAAATACATGCCTTTTGCTTCAAGTGCAACAATTCCTCTGCATCTGTCCAGTATGGTTTTATTTCCATCTTAGAATAGTGCAAAGCCATAGAAACCCCAGGTAACATCGTATCCTCCATCATGCTCATGAAATCTTTTTTGCTTTCTTCAACAGCCAAGCCAGAGCCAACAGAGCATAACGTCATTAACACAAGCATACGCATTTTCATAATTACCTTTTATCTCTATAAAAACATTAAAATAATAGTATGTTTTTATTATATCGGTAATTATATTACTGTCAATTTGAGTTAAAAAAGCTGCCTACGAAACCGTGATACTAGAAGCATTCCCCTGAATAGCATACAATTTACCTGCCGTTACCGATTTGATATTCGTAATAACGCCCCAATTAGGATCGCCGTTCCAAAAAATTTTAAAATTGGCTGGTTTTGGATCAGGATTTGTAGCTGGATCTATAGTGGGTAAATACACTAAAACAGGCGTATCTTTAGGCAAATCTACTTTAAAATTAACCAATAAATCAGTTTTACTATTAAGCCATTGAACGGTAAATACCGTTGATGATAAAGTAGCTCTATTAATCAATTGAATAAACGGAGCGCTCAAGCATATCGGCGCTATGCACAAGCTCAACACAATAAATAATAAAATTTTCATCTTCATATTTTCACTCCAGCAATTAATTATTTACTAAACACACATAATAATACTAATATAATTTAATAAAAAAAATCAAGCTTATACTTGACTTGCTGAGACAAAAAAAGTGACAGTTATACAAGATGCATGAGCAATAGAAGGTTTACAGAAATGAATAAAACAATAATACCTGATCATTATGCATATAGGCCAGTTCGGCCGCTTTTTCAACTGATAATGATAGTCATAACCGGATCTATTCTTGCTGTATCGTTGTATCGGTCATCACTGTATTTTACGTCGACTGATCCAACGCCTGCCATTTCACGATTGACTCCCAAGATCTTAGAAGGCTTTGCGGGCAATCCAAGCGTAGTCCGTACTGGTATCTTTATTAGTGATTTTTTAACATTTGATCCGGTCAAAAATGACTTTATATTTAAGGGAATTGTTTGGTTTGAACTTGACCCCGCCATTATTTCTATAGATATGCTCAAAAAATTCACGTTTGAACGGGCTGAAATACTTGAACGGTCTGAACCATATACTCGTATTATCAATGATAAATTATTTGTAAGATATGATGTAAAAGTTCGATTTAAAACACAACTTCAATATAGTTATTTCCCTTTTGACGATCATAGAATTTTTTTACAATTGGTTCATGGAGTCGTTTCTCCCGACGAAATGATTTTTGAATCGTCCTCTGCTGATTTTATTGTGCATTTTTCTACCGCTGCTTTGGGATGGACCGCTATTGACCGTCATGTTGTCACGGGATTTATCGAGTCGGATGTTGACCCCTATGACCCAAAAAAAAATGTCTATCATCCAAGCGTTTTATTTTCTATTGATTACCAAAGAAATGGCATTAGATATGCCCTAACTATTTTACTGCCACTGTTATTAATTTTCTTTGTTTCTCTATTTATTTTTTCAATCGACGCATTTAAATATTCAACTGTTGCTGTTTCGTTGGCGGCCGGTAGCGTTACCGCTCTTTTAGCATATCGGTTTGTCATAGAAAATTTTTCACCAGCAGTAGGCTATTTTATGCTTTCTGACTATATCTTTTTTCTTTTTTTGTTTGCGTCATCATTTGTTTTTTTCTTCAGCATTATTTTAGTAAAATTAACCCACTTATTAAAAAAAATTATTATCATGGGACTACATACCTTTGTATCAGGAGTGTGTATTTATTTGTTCTTTTTTTGGCTACATTAAATAGAGGCGTGCCGTATGAAAACAACGTTTATTATAATAAACATATTTTTTATACACGCAGTTGCTCTTGAAAATTTTACAGATCTACAGCATTATATCGCAACACTGCCAGAAAATATAAAAAGTGATAATCATGACTGGAGCGATCCTAACTACAGCACTTTTCATGCGCAATTAAAACCTTCTTGGACCGATACTATCATGCAATTTTTGCATCTCAAAAAAAAACCGCTCTGGAATATAAGAAATATAAAAAAATTGCTCGATGAGTTAATTGCAACGCGTAAACCATTACTAGAAAAAGCGCCCTACGTTATTAATATTACCAGTAAACCAGGCGCTCAATTTGTTATATGGGGAGACCTCTTTGGCGCAGCTCACTCGTTATTTAGAGATTTAGAATATTTTTACGAGCAAAAAATAATTGATGATAACTTTTCTATAACAAAGCCCAATTATTATTTTATTTTTTTAGGCGATGCCATGGATCGATCACCCTATGTTTTAGAAACACTTCATATTATTCTTACCTTAATGCAACGCAATCCTGACAATGTTTTTTACCTCAAAGGCAAGCATGAAACGAATGATTATTGGAAAAACTTTGGTTTAAAACGAGAAATAGAGATATTCTTAAAAACAAACTTTCAAGAAAAAAAACGTTTTGAAAATACAGTAAGCTTATTTTTCAAATCATTGCCTGAAGCTCTCTATATTAATCAAAAAGATTCAACGCACAATGTAATTAGACTGTCACATGGCCCACGCAATGATTATACATTTAATGAAATGTATCTAGATAATTTTTTTACAAAAAATATTGGCACCATAGATGCCATTACTTTGCAAGACCAATATAAATCTCTTAACCCTCCAGAAGTCGCTGCAATTATTAAAGGAGGGGAACATATGAAGCCAGCTATTATAACCAATGGATTGGATTTATTAGAACCTGATCAAGGAGCAACTGCCTGGTCGCTTATTTCTTGCCCAACTCAAATATATCAAGAATTTTTTGATTTTTACGCTGACGCATTTGCACAATTAAAACTCGGCGCCACTATTGATCAAGCAACCATACAATTATTTTATCAAGATTTAAGAAACAAAGCCGGGTTTAAGCAAAGCCCTGTATATAATCTTGTTTCTGGACAAATTACAGATGCTAACGTAACGGAAAGTAAACCAACCTATACTATCGGCTCAACAATGGCCCTTACAAAAGGCGTTTTCTTTATGGGTCAACGTATTAAACGTGGTATTTCAACCCTTATTAACCAACAAAATCAACTTGGTGGTATTAATGGTCATATTATAAAAACTATTATCTTTGATGATGAATATGAACGTAGCCTCGCCTTGAAAAATGTCGAAATACTCAGAAATCGCTATAAAATTGATACATTGCTCTTGCCTGTTGGAAGCCCTACACTTGAGGCTTATATCGATTTGGTTAAATCAGGTAAAATTACCGTTTTATTTCCTGTAACAGGGGCTCCCTATTTTAGAAAACCAGAACTAAAAGGGATTATTAATTGGAGAGCTTCTTATGCAGATGAAGCTCGAGCACTTATTGAGCATATGGTAGGCCGATACGCAGTAAAAAAATTCGCGTTTTTTTATCAAAATGATGCGTATGGACTTGGGCCATTAGAAGCAGCTCATACACTATTAAAAGAAAAAGGGATCACCGATTGGGTAGACGTTCCATACAACAGAGCGGAAACCGATTTTACCAGCGAGGCAGAAATTATTAAGAAAGCCCAGCCAGACGCCATAGGATTTTTTTCGATTGCTAGCGCCTCGGAAGAATTGATTAGAAATCTTGGCATTGATACGCTTATTACGCGCAAACTGTTTGGTATATCATTTTTAGCAGAAAACACGTTTAGAAAATTTTTAAAAGATCGGGGATTAGAAGTACTTTTTGCTCAAGTTGTCCCCAACCCAAAAACAAGTGATCTGCAAATAGTACAAGAATTTAGAACACTGATGGATGAAAATAACCTCCCCTATGACATATTTGCCCTAGAAGGATATATCTGCACCAGCCTCTATCTCGAAGCGCTCAAAAACTTAAAAGACCCAATAACGCCAGAAAAACTTATTGGGTACTTTGAATCACTGAATAAATTTCAGTACAAAGGCTTAGAATTAACGTTCAACCCCGAACGTCGCGACCTGACACAAGATGTATGGTTTGAAATCAGCGACGCCCTCTGGACAAAATATAGCGCTACAAAATAGTCTTCTATAATCCAAAGATTAATAATACGGCGCGCAATAAGAGTAGTGTGGCGATAATGAGACAGGCTTTTTTTATAATATTATTTTTTTTGCTTTGATACATCTTGCTCAATCTTACCCACAACAAGCAACTTATAGTTATTACAGCAATTAAAAAACTTATAATAATATTACTGCCTAATGACACAAGAGCACTCACAAATAATGCTTTTTTTATTGATATAACATTCGCCAAATACCATCCCATATTGGGTATTTTTTCTAACAATAAAGAGCTCTTATTTTTATTTGCAACTTCAATATCTACATTTGTTATTGATACATGAGAATTGTTGTATACAACTTTTCCATCAAGCGAAACAATAAATGGCTGCGCATATTGTGTATTTTTTTGCTGCAAATTGGCAATAAATGATTGCATGGAACAGGTAATTCCAATAACCCCAAGCGGCGTACGTTGCTCTTTATCATCAACGGCATAATAGGCCAGCGCATACGTTGTTATCATTTCATGCGTATTGCTGTCTTGATAAGGGGGGATCCACAACGCTCCGTGATCCAACGCCTCTGTAAACCAATAGGGGAGATTGTTATTTTGTAGCTGCGTTATGGCAAGATCACTATTTTTCTTAGTAACTTCATACATATTCCACGGCTGAGCAGGATCATTTTTTGTAATAACAGCTACAGACATTGCACTAGTATTTTCTACAAGATCTTTTTTTAACCGTTCTCCCAACGCATTTAGTACTATTTTTTGGTTACTCAAATCAAAAGCCAACGAATGCGCCCATGCTTCTAATACATACGTAGTGCGACTTATTTGTTGCGCCTCACGCTGTAAATTGATTTTAAATTCTAATTTTTCTGTATATAAAGCCCTACTCACAGAATAATAATATTTATACAAAAACATATTGAACATGATGACAGAGATGATAAAAAAAATTCGTAAACATAACTGCCCTGCATGCGGCAAAAAGTGGTACTTGCGTAGCAAAAATTTAAAATAAGATCGCTTCTTAACCAAAAAATAAATTACATACATAATACACAAAATAAAGAGTGTAAAAAGTATTATTTTCATCATTAATAGCGGGCGCTCTACCTCTCGCATATTTATTTTAACAACAATGCCCCATTCCATGAGTGGTATATATTCCCAAACAAAAAAGCATTTTGCTTTTTTATAATCTAAAAAAATGCCCGTTCCTTTATGCCCATTAACTGACTTTTGCAAGGGGATCGCATGCGATTCGCCGAGTGCAATTTTATAAGTAAAACCTGCGTTTTGATCAAAACGCGTTGGAAACAAAACTACGGCATGATCATCAATTTTTTTCCCCACAACAATTTCACCCGTTGCGCCAAGACCTGCGTAATCATGCGTCAAAACAGTTATATTATTAAGTATTACTGCAAACGCAATGGTTCCTAAAAAAACTTGTTCATAAAAAATGGGCGCCGTTATACATAATGTTTGTTGCTGAGCAATAGGGTGCAAAAAAAAATCAGAAATATCCGGCTCGAGTAAAATTTGAGCTCGCTGCAATGAGTTTTGCAATGCTTTATTATCTTTGTACATCATAAAATTATCAGAAAAAGCTACGAGTGGCGTATTATGCGCATCAAAAATAATAATGTCATGATAATCTTTAGAATAATTTTTTTTTAAAAAATCTTGTACTTGAACTATAGTTATTTTTTTGTTTAAAAAATCTATAACCTGAGACACACTTGTTAATTCTTTAACCTTTTGCATTTCTGATTGTATGTAATGATTAAGCCTTTGCTTGGTCGTATCCAGCGTGCTGTTCATAGCAATACGTGTATTTTTAAGAAAAGTAGTTCGTATATACATATAACCAAAAAATGAGGCTACTACTACAAATGCAATAATACCAATTAATATACTGCGAGCTGCTGCATAAAAATGAGATAAATTAGTTATTCTAAGGCCCATTTTTTATTCCATCCTTCATACAGTTTTTCTAAAAAGCCCTCCCAATTTATTCTTCCACGAAATGATGGAAATGGAATTGGCCGGATCGCTTTATGTGAACTCCATACAATATCAAACTGTCCCTGCTGAGTTATTTTACCAATACGCACTGTTTTCCAGGTATGATTATTATTAGGATCTATGTAGACTATGCCTTCCGGAGCATCTTGACCCTGTTTTTTTATAGCGTTTTTTATTTTAAGCACTTGTGATGTCTTTACTTCTCGAACCGCTTGCGCCCAGAGACCTATGCCAAAATATGCAGCTTCTAACGGATCACTCACCACACGATCTTGACCGTATTTTTTTTTAAACCGATCGACAAAACGTTCATTAGTCGGCGAAGCAACACTTTGGAAATAACTCCATGCAGCATAATCACCTACCAACTCCTGTGCGCCTAATACTTCTAAATCTTGCTCAGCTATACTAAAAGACATAGTGGGAATTTTATCCGGCGTTATGCCCGCATTTCGTAATGCTTTAAAAAAAGTATTATTGCTATTGCCATTAATCGTATTAATAATAACTTTTGGCTGCAATGCGACAATATTTTTTACAATACCCTCAAAAGACGTGCCTCCTAGCGGCACATACGCTTCACCAATTATTTTTCCATTAAATAATTTTATATAATTTTTAATAATTTCATGGGCAGTTCTTGGAAACACATAATCAGATCCGACTAAAAAAAACGTTGCGCCAAGATTATAATAACACCACGTTACCCCTGGTAATATTTGTTGATTGGGTGTAGCTCCTGTGTAGATTATATTCGGAGAATCTTCAAGCCCTTCATATTGAACCGGGTAAAATAACAGATGATCATGTTTTTCTACAATAGACTTAACAGCCTTTCTACTTGCAGACGTCCAACACCCAAAAATAACATCGACCTTATCCTTGGTAATTAACTTTTCTGCTTTGGCTGCAAATGTTGCGGGATCCGATGCACCATCTTCTACAATGGGCTCTATAGACCTTCCCAATAGCCCGCCACTATCATTAATTTCTTCAATTGCCATAAGCGTCGCATCGATAATAGGCAGCTCGCTAATAGCCATTGTCCCCGTTTGGGAATGCAAAATCCCCACACGTATTGGCAATCTTTTTTTTATAACAACTATAGATAGATACACGAGCGAACTTGCAGCAGCAAGAGCAAAAATAAGTATGCTTATAAAAATAATTTTTCTTCCCGCCGCCTGCGCCATTACACCCCTTTTTTTATTAATAAGATTAGTTATTTTTTTATTAATAAAGCAAGATTACGGCCATCATACATTTTTGCAGCGAAAAACAACCACTATTGCTTTTTAACCGCACTTACAGGTTCAAATTTCATTGTGAAGCTTTGACTTGTACCCTTAATACTCAATTTCCATTCAACAGAACCCAAGGGGAATTTTAGTTGCTGATTAAAATTATCAGCTCCAATCGCAGGTATTATTAGATCTTGAATATCAATAGGTAACGCTTGATAACCCTTACTGTCAATCATAGCACTGCGCAATTGATTACTCTTAATTTTTTCTAGATCAATATTAAACTCAAAACTGTTTTTGCTAGATTCTAGGCGCTTATTAAGCGCACTTAAAAAGAGAGAAAGCTGAGTTATATCAGTAAATTCTTTTGGGATTGGTTCTGTTTCAAAAGATACATACTTTTTCCCCTTCTTAGACTCAGGCACCTTTTGGCCCAAGCGCTGAAATTCGATTAAAAGTGAATTTTTATCAAGCTTGGCCTGCAATTTCCATTTAAAAAAGCCAGCCGTAAATTCTACTGGGTTAGCAACATCATTCAAAGAATTAAAAGATTTTAATGTATCTTGAACAGCGACAGGTAATGCCTTAAACTCACCACTCATCACAAAGTTTTTCAACTCGTTATCAGTAATCTTAATTCTATCAATAGTAATATTAAATTCTGACTTACCGACGTCTAACAGCCTATTTATTTCCCCTACAATACCATAAAGTTCGCCCAAATTTTGAACTTGAGTAATTTTTTGATCTGCATAATATTCTTGATATGGCTGTTCTTTAGATGGCAGCTCTTGTTCCGGTGCTGTAGGCGTAATTCTTACATTAACCTTTTTTGGTAGACGCGCCTTATCACCTTCTTCCAACGGATCAAACTCTATCATACACGCAATATTATCCTCACCTTTTCTTTTTTTGAAAGTTATGCGAATGCCATGAATAGTCAACTTTATGGGAATAATACTAGCTGATTGGAGTAATTCTTTAATACCAGCATCAATTTTATTTTTGGCATATGGCTCTGGAATAAAAGCAATAGGTTGCTTCGCTTCATTGTTAATAGAACGTTCAAGATAGGGCACTTGCTCATTCATATTGAAAGTCATAGTGCCAAAGTTTGAATTTTCAATTGTTAATGGTTCTTTATACCTCCGATCATTATCAGCTAAAGCTAATACACTGAAATAGACTATAGCCCTATTCGTTTCAGCATTAATTGCCTCGGTCCTTAAAACAGAATTTGACCACCAGGTATATCCTGTTCTTCCACCAACCAAAAAAGCCACGGCCAACGCCGCGATTTTTGGATTTTGTGCAATTTTACTTGCCGTAGCGGTAATTCCCCAACCTATAGCTCTACCCGCAGCACTACCCGCAGCTTCAGTCGCTTTTTGAAAGCCTTCCGATGTAAAATAACCAGCGTTTACAATAAATCCTTGTACAAGCGTTAAGCTTGCTAATAATACTAAAAATTTAGAGTATATTTTTACTTTCAAAACAGCCCCTTTTCTGCTATTTTATTTCTATTATTATTTTTAATATAACAGATTATGCATTCAATAAACAAGAAAAATGCTTACCAATTTTTTTATAGGAATATTGCACAGCTGAGGGATCCAACTTAATTACTTAGTAAGCGCTATATCGTATTTCAGTTCTTGGAATCCGATAACAACCCGCTCATCATCGGATTTGATCGTGGCGTTCCAGCGGATAGCCTGCGGCTCATTTGGATCAGCATCGAAGGATATCGTCCTGTCCTGATGGCGCGCATCCTCTAGTGCATCTTGTATCAATTTTTGAATATTATCAGGCAAGCCACTATCAATCAAAGATTTTTTTAATTTTTCAGAAGAAGTTTTTCGATACAGAGTAATCCATATTCCGTCTGATTTTTTACTAAACCAAGCTACTATTTTATTCTTAGCACTGCGCGTGCGTGATTCAATATAACTAGCCAGCTTATTCTTAATATCAGCAAGATCATCTAATCCCTTCTGCATATCCGCCTCCTCTGCAGTTAGTACAAGCGCACCAGATCCCGACGGCGTATCACTTTCAACCGGACTCTCTTTTTCTTGGGACACCTCAGGTATCACATTAGGCTGGCTATCAACAGACGGCATAGTACCCATCGCTTGCTGTGACGTTTCAGGGATCTTTGCAGATGCATTAGAAAGAAGTATGGATAGTTTAGGATCTTTTTCGACATCACCCAAAAATGGTAGCTTAATCCAGATATTCCCACTATTTTCTTTCGCAATGGTTACAGGAAAGTTATCTACATACAATGTATTTAAATGCACCGGCCGTGAGCTAATACGTTTCAGATCGCCCTGTATAAGTTGTTCAAGCTTTTCTCTCCTGTCTTTTATAGAAATTGTTTTTTGTGGTTTATCATTAATAGTATAAGCAAGCTGATCATTACCTTGATACTTAAAGTCTATTGTACCAAATATTGCATTTTCACGAACCAACGATGCTCCCACCGTAAGTTGATTTGCAACACTTAACACGCTAAAATAAATTTTTGCCTTCTCTATCTCAACATCGATTGCCATTTGTCTTAACACCGACTTTGACCACCAAATATACCCCAAGCCTCCGGCTGCTAAGACAGCTGCGCATGCTGCAATTTTTGGATTATCTGCAACTTTACACGCAAAAGCCTGCGCTCCTTTGCCCGCAACCTGACCTACATACTGACCAGCTGCTCGAAATTTTTCATAAGAAAAATAACCAGCTTTTAGCGAATACTCCTGCGCGAGTATCAAACTTGCCAATAAGATCAAAAATCGAGAGTGTATATTTTTATTCATAACAAACCTGTTATATTATTTTATTTCTATTATTATTTATAATATAACAAATTACACGCTCAATAAACAAGAAAAAGCATAAGTACTTATGCTTTTTTAAGAAGCTCGTCTTTATAAAAAATATATAGACCACAGAAGGTGATTGATAAAGCGGTGAAGAAATAAGGGGATAGCGGTTCACCAATAACCAATGGGCCATACAGGTGAACAAATAATGGCACAGATAAGCCCACCAAAGAAACAAATGTCGCTGTATAATTTTTTAAAAATGTTGCATACATGCCATAGGCAATAACGTTACCAACAATAACGGTATAAGCGAATAATGCCGTAAATTTTGGCGTAAAACACAGAGTACTCAAACTGTCGCTTTCTATAAAAAAGGCTGCAAGCAAAGCATAACAACCGCCAAATAACATCATCAGGCCATTGAGTTCCGAAGGCATATAGCGCTCATTTTTTAACATTTTTTGAGCTAAAAGCCATCCATATCTACTGATTGCTATGGCAATAATCGCTGCAAGCTCTGGGTATGAAATAACGCACCAGGCACTGATGGTTGAGGTACAAGAAGTTGCCATGAGGAGGACAACTGTTCCGGTAAAAGCCATGCCCATGCCTAATAATTTATTTCTAGTTAATGTTTCTCCAAGTAAAAAATAAGCGTATAAAGCAGTAATGACAGGGTCTAAACTTCCTAAAAAAGCAGCCTTTGATGAAATCAAATATTTAAGAGCATATGCCTTGAGAATTGACGGAATAAACGTCGTATACAACGCGCATATTGCGACTTCCAGAATATCGATTTTCATATGTCCCGGCCGCAGTCGCGGCGATGTTCTAAAATGATATACAACCAGAAACAGACCGGCACATGTCATACGTAAGGCAACAAAAAATGTTGGCGATATAGTTGCAAGAAGAAGCTTGTTTGCCGTAATGCCACTTGCAAGAAGGGCAAAACCAATAAAAATTTCTATCATATACTACCAGGATGTTGCGGCAAAAACAGGCAATAATTTTTTATAAATATCCTGCAAGTCAAGCGATATTGGCTTTGCGTGAGCTAACGCTGGCAAAAAGCTCGTGTCCCCTATCCATCGCGGCAAAACATGCGCATGAATATGTTCAGGAATACTCCCACCAGCAGCCTTACCGCCTAAATTAAACCCAATATTTGTTCCTTCGGTATGCACATGCTCATTAAGCAGAGTGACGCTATGACTTATAATTTCCATCATTTCAGCGCGTGCCTCCTGAACCAATAAGCTTAAATTATCACAGTGATTATAGGGAACAATTAATAAGTGTCCGGGATTATACGGATATATATTTAAAAAAATAGCGTTATATGCGCATCGCTTAAGAATAAAATTTTTTGCATCGGTATGTTCTTCCAACTGCGCACAAAACGCACAGCTATTATTTGATAGATCATGCATATTGTCAGCAATATATGTTCCACGCCATGGAGCATAAAGATTTTTCATGCTTTTTTTCTTTGAACTTGTTGTATAAAAATAAACCACCAGAATGTCACGCTTATAATAATAATAAGGGGTTCTACCGGCAGACGCAAGCGTGCGTAGCCAAAACCGCCCGATTGCATAACAACGGACCCTATAATAATACCGGATACAAGCCACATGTAACAATATTTTTGTATAGACACCCAATAAGTGCTATCACTCCACAAAGGCTTTAATAAAAATAAATATACGCCCCATGCTATACCAAGCCATGTGAGCAATACCCACAACGCTTCCAGCCAGGCAATCATGCGTAACGGCAACGGCAAATAACTAGCCCATAAACACGCCGCCCATTTTTCTGGTAAATATTCTACAAGCGGGTCCCATTTAAAATGATTATTTACCAGCGCAACCAACTGATAAGAATAGAGGTCGAATGTCGTTTTACACACTTCAATAATCCAATCGTATATACATAAAAATGGGTGTTCACGTATAATTGGCCAAGCGGTTGAAAGACACACTAGCTCACCACACATATAATATGGGCTATTATTGCGCTGAAGCACGTACAACTCTTGCCGTTGGGCTTGGGCGGCTGCCTGCGTTAATGCTGTATGAGCATTTTTAAGAGAAATATTGGTTGTTCTGGCAATAATTTTTGGCGCGTTAAAAACATTAAGATACAGACCTATCAACGGACAAAAAAATACTTTCCCCGTTAAGTGATAATTACGAACAAACCATGGCATAAGTAATATAAAAAAAAGTGTTATAAATATAGTAATTTTTTGTAATTTTTTAGACCAAGTGTCTTGCGTTGTAAATAATAACAAGCTTACAGCGCAAGCAACAAACTGTCCCATAGGACGCAACCATGTATACACAGCAAGCCACCCCGCAGCAGCACAAAGCCATGCCAAAGATTTTGTATTATTGGTATACGCATAAAAAAAACTTATTAAAAATAATGTAAAAAATAGTAATCCAAGTGCATCAGTTAATAAAAAAGTGGAAGCTACTACAAAGCCAACGTGAATGACAGAGATACACATGACAAGCCAAGCAACGGGCAACAAACTGGTTATAGTAATGGCAAGCCAAAAAATAAGTATGGGCAAAAAAGAACAAAGTGTAATTTGCAACCACAATGCAGCACAATGCGTCGCCCTGTGTTCTTCAAACGGAGCAGTGATAGGCAATTTATTATATCTATAAAAAGGCGCTAAAAATAATGGATAACCCGGGGTGCGCCAAAATATTGGTTGCTTATTGTCTGGCCGGAACATGCCATACCCATGCGCAATGCACAGCGCACTAATATGATAGTCGACACTATCTGGTTGGCAATAACGCTCCTCGTGTTGTATATAACCCCAAAAGAGCGCCGCCCTGATGCAAAAAGCTATGAGTGCGACTGCGGCATACTCTTGCCATCTTGGATATCTACTGAATATTTTTACCATAGTGCTTTTTATAGTATTTATGATTAACAATTGATTATCTTAACAAAGACTATATGTAAAATTATAAAAAACGTATACGTTTAAAAAAATACTGGAGAATACATTATGTTAATCAAAGTTATAATGAATAGTCTCATTATTACAACGCTTACATCATGCACTATAAGTAAAACAGCTCAATTTACAGAAACTGATTTTTCTTCTCTTAATTCAATTCTACTTATTGTTAATTATAATCACCCTCATTATGGATCAGTAGAATTTATAAAAAACCTGTATAAAAGAGCTTTTCCTCATATTGTTTTTTATGGAGAGCGAAGAATTAGAAGTAAGAATGTAAGAGTTATTCCAACAAATCAGGGATATTATGCTCAGCGAGTTCTTGCCGATGCAATTCAAAACTATCCTGGATATGATGGATACTTAATGCTTCAGGATGACTGTCTTCTTAATTTTTGGAATCTTCTACGTTTTGATAAAAATAAATTATGGATAAATACATTTGGCACCGAAGATTTGCACACTCAAACAACATCATGGTGGTGGAATCAAATGTCAGCACGATATCAAAAAACAAATGCCCAAGCAACTATGGATGGAATACAGGCCCTACCAGATACATTTAAAGAACAAATTACTGCTAATATTGGCAAAGATATGGGCGCAGGCGGGGCGACTGATTTTATATATATTCCCCAAAAATATGCGCACGATTATTGCAGCATATGGAAACACTTTAATGATATTTTTGTAGAAATAGCGCTTCCTACTATATTTTTATGCATGGATGATATACAAAACCTAGAAATAACTCAATCTGCCTGGGGTTCATCGGAATTGAATAACGCCTTAGACTGGATTCATCCCGTTAAATTTTCGAGCAAAGATAATAGGGATAGAGTTTTGAGAGAATTTGTGACACTTGGGGCACTAGCATGAAACGCCGCATACTTTTTTGCATATGCCTTGTTATTATGGTGTATCAAAAAATGCAATCTCAACATAATAAGTGGATAGTAATTACAACAATTCAAAAGCCAACTCCAGCACTAAAAAAAATAGCCCAAAAGTGCCCAGAATGGCAACTGCTGGTAGTTGGAGATGAAAAAACACCAGATGATTGGCATCTTGATGATCATTGTATTTACTTAAGCCCATCTGATCAAAAAAAATTACCTTACTCTCTGTGTAAATTATTACCGTTTAATCACTACGCACGAAAAAATATAGGTTATTTATATGCAATTGCACATGGCGCCCAGATTATTTATGAAACAGATGACGATAATTATATCATTGATACTATTAAAATTTTTAGAAATAACGATAATATAGCACTGCTTTCAAGTAAAAATTTTGTTATTAATGTATATCATTATTTTGGACAAGAAAAAGCATGGCCACGAGGATATCCTCTGGCGCACATTAAAAATAGCGATAATTATTACATAGAACCATTCAAAAACAATGGTAAAATTATTATCGAACAGGGATTGGTTGATAAAGACCCTGATTTAGACGCGTTATTTCGCTTAACTTATCATCAAGAACTTTTTTTCAATGAAGCACAGCGGCCGTGCGTTTTAGCAGATAATATCTTTTCTCCTTTTAATACACAAAATACATTATTTCATTATGAAGCATTTTATGGATTGTACATACCAGCATATGTTCCATTTCGTACTTGTGACATATGGCGTGGTTACATAACACAACGTCTTATGCAAGAAACAGGTCACAAAATTTGCTTTACTCCTCCAACCGCAATTCAAGAAAGAAATGTTCATAATTACATGCAAGATTTTGAAGAGGAGATTGATCTCTATCTCAAATCTCACCTTCTCTTGCAACTACTCAATGACTGGAAAGCCCCAGGTAAAAATATTTTAGACAATATGAAAGATCTATATTCATACTTAATTCAGAATAATTTTTTTGAAAAACAAGAAGAGCCTTTAATTTCTGCGTGGATAGATGATATTACATGTGCTCTTGCTGCACAAAATGCTATTTAGGAGTCTTTTATGAAAAAAATAATAATTTTTACTTGTTTATGCATAGTCGCAACAATACATTCAAACTATCTTTCTGAGAGTCTTATTGCGCTGTCAAATCATCTTGAACAATTTGCTACTTCTTTTTTTAAAACTGAAGCGCCAAAGCCTAAAAAACTTGTCCCGCGAAAAGACTTTTTTAAAGACATTATGGGCATTGATGAAAAAAAATTCGAGCAATTTTTTGATAAAAACGTAGATGTAGAGGAACAGAAAAAAGTACATATTTCTTATAAAGAATATAATAATCATGAAGTTACGCTATTACACAGCGCTGATGGCAAACAGACATTCCAAGCGGGTTATTTTGAAGAACTTTCTATTGGAAAACTACGTGAACAAGTTGCAAAAATTACAAAAACTTCTGATGGCAAATTAAATGCTATTATTGCGTATAATCCCTTTGGCAAAGACTACGCACGCTACGTTGATGTGGGCGCGATGCAAGCAGAACCTGATTATAAGGACGCAATTTTCCAAGTTGCATCAAATTTTAGCACGTTAGAACCAACATCAAAAACTCATCTACCTGAAGCTGGAATAACGGGTTATATAAGTGATAAAACACAAGGACCATTTGCAGCAATTTCTGCTGCACCAGGCCTTATTCAACGCATGTATTATGCTTTTTATAACACTGAGATAGCTTCATTTTTGTGGCGACAAACACGAGATCATCAAATTGCGTTATTGGATGATACTAATATACCCGTTACAAATGGTTACGTTGTTATTGATCCAACTTACCTTGGCAACCTGACAAAAAATGCTGATGTAAAAAAATATTTCTCAGATACACTGGCAAAAATAAAAGTTGGATTCCAAGGAGAAGTGCAAGTAACTTTTGGAGAAGTTACAGGCGACAAGCACGTACTTTTAGAAAGAAATGATCAAATCATTAATCAGGTCTATACCGCGGCGATTGATTTTGGCGGTGAAAATTATAAATATAGAGACAATGCGCTAATTCAAGACTTAGCAAAAACTATATTAAAAGCGGCGTATGAAGGGACGATCTTAGCTGCAATTGCCAAGCGTAAGCAAAAAGTTGTATTAACGCTCATTGGCGGCGGTGTTTTTAAAAATCCGCTTGAATGGATTGCAGGCGCAATTGAACATGTTACGCCGCTTATAAAAGATTATGGGCTAAATGTTACGGTAATCGTGTATAATGCCGCGAATAACAGCGAAATGCCGGAATTCTTGAGTGCATTAAAAACATTAATCGACCAAACGGGCGGCACAATAACAACACATGGAGAGCCAAAATATCAGGTGCTTGTGTGATAAATTTGTAATTAAGAGAAGAGGGTAGTTAATGAAAAAAATAATACTGCTCATTGCGCTATCGAGCGTTATGACCGCACAAGCTGGCTATTTTGATAGTTTTAAAACATCTTTCTACAACGCCATACAAAAAATTACTGGTTACTTTAACGACAAGGCTTCCGGCGCCAAAAAACGCATGGCAACTATTTATTACGCGTGGTTCAAAAAAACAAACCCCACTACGCAGCAGCAAGTACACGAAGAAACAAAACAATCAGAAGTAGCAAAACCCATAGAACTACCAGCAACTCATCTACTACCTGTGACAGAGACCGCATCAACAAAAGCAGAAGAAGTGCTGCCGCAAGAAGTACAACAAGGGCCTGAGGTATCAGTTGAAAGATCTAAATTCTTCGAAGAGATTATGGGCATTAAAGAAAGTGACTTTAAGTCTTTTTTAACAAATGCAACTCAAGAAGATGCAAAACAATATATTATTCCTGCTGGAACAGACAAAATTCTACGCCTAAAGGGCGCTGACGGCAAAATATTTCGGGCGGGTTATTTTGAAGAAATTTCTATCAAAACTCTGCGCACACAAGTAGCAGGCATAACACCAAGTGGAGCCAAAGGGAAACTGAATATTATTGCCGTGTATGATGATCAAATGGAAAACCATGGACACGAGGTTGATGTTGGGGCCTTACAGGCTCTTCCTCAATACAAGGGAGCTGTTTTTCAAGTTGCATCAAACTTTAGCGGCCTAGAACCAAAGATATACACACAAAAACCAGAATTGGGGATAGAAACGTACATAGGAGACAAAACACAAGGCCCATTTGCGGCAATTTCTGCGGCGCCCGGGCTTATCCAACGCATGTATTATGCTTTTTATGATGTCAATACAAAACCATCTGAATGGCGGCAAACAACAGAAAGACAGATACAATTATTGAAAGACACCGATATTCCCGTTACAAATGGTTATATTAAAATTAATGATACGTATTTTGATAAGCTCACCTCTAAATTAGAAGATGCTTTCAAAGACTATCTCAAAGAAACATTAGAAAAAATAAAAGTTGGATTCCAAGGAGAAGTGCAAGTAACTTTTGGGGCAGTCACCGAAGAACGCAAAGACGAAGAAATTATAGAAAAACATGTACGGCTCAATAGAGCTGATCAAATTATTAATCAAGTTTATACCGCTGCAATAGATTTTAACATTACCAATACAAAATATTCTGGCAAAACTAAAATAAACGAATTAGCAAAAACCATTGTAAAGGGAGCTTATGAGGGCACTATTTTATCTGCAATTGCAAAGGGTAAAAAACAAGTCGTATTGACACTTATTGGTACTGGATCATTTGGGAATCCTCTTATTTGGATTACCGAAGCAATTAACGCTATTATGCCTGATATAGAAAAGCACGGGCTAGAGGTTACCGTAATAGTGTATAAAGCAAGAAAAGATACTCAAACCAAAAAGTTTATAACAGCCATGACAGATATTGCTAATGCAACCGGGGGATCTGTAAAAATATTTTAATAAACTATTATTTCTTAAGATTGTGCGGTTGGCTGAAAAATAGTTGGCCGCATTCTAGCAATACTATTGCGCAGAGAAGGCCGCTGGCAAAAGAACACGCAAAGCTTGTCATAATACCACATGAGCTCAACGTGTGTCCAAAAATAAGATAAGCGCACGTTGTTGCAATGCCGACAGGAATAATATACCAAGCCATAGTTTTGATATGTTCAAGATGATGCGCGCCGGTACTTGCAGCGGACATAATAGGGTTGTCAGCAATAAATGAAAGGTGCGTTCCCATAATGCAGCCAGACAGCGTTGCACCAATTATAGGTAAAAGTAATGGAACGGCATCCAATGGTGTTGCAATCGGCAATACCAAAAGCGCTTGCAACATGGGGATAATAATAGGCAGCATCAACGATATTGTTGCCCATGCAGACCCAATAAGCGACGCGATACACGCAGCAGCAATAAAACACACCGCCGGGAACACGGGAACAGTAACAAAAAGGCCAAGAAAATGCGCTATATAATCACCAGTATGCAAATCTTGCTTAAGCAAAGACCCCAGTGTCCATGCATGAATAAGCATGATAATTGATGGCAACATCAGCCACATACCATCATATAAAGATACAAAAAGCGTCTGGCGCGTTAACTGTTTTTTGTATAAAAAATAACAAGAACTTATAACAACAGATACAAGTCCGGCAACCAATAATGATTGATGAATGACGCCATGTTTTAATGCGGTAACAAAATCATGCACGCCGCCAAAAAAACTATACCCACCGGTTAATAATAACATGATAAATATGGTGCTTATTAACGTAAGCAGCGGTAGAAA
This sequence comes from Candidatus Babeliaceae bacterium, assembly GCA_041660765.1. NCBI lineage: Bacteria > Candidatus Babeliae > Candidatus Babeliales > Candidatus Babeliaceae > Candidatus Babeliaceae bacterium. Next base: position 22,603 of record JBAZVR010000002.1, read on the forward strand.
AAAACCAACCAATGAACCGGTAATTTCTGGAAAATCCTCATGAGGAATCACGTGTGTATGTTTTTCATAATACGCCATGGGCCCAAATGATATTCGACGGATCACAATGTACCATGTAGAAAGAATCAATAATAATGCATAAAAAATAAAGGGAATGGTGTGAATAAAAACATAAAATGGATCTGCAATAATAATCGCGGTCGAACTCTCTGGAGAAACGCCAGATTGCTTAAGCTGCAAAATAATTTCACCAACCCAGCTAGAAACAGGAGATATAATAGTAATAGGGCTTGCCATAGCAGTTACCAAAAAAGCCAATTTTACGGGACTTAATTTATATAACGCCGCAATTGGACGCATAACAGATCCAACAGTTAAGGCAGAAAAATAATCGTCTATAAAAAAAAACAAAGACATGACTAATGAAGCAACCTCTGCCGAACGCCGAGTATGTACAAATTTTTTTATAAATGTACCGTATGCCATAGCTGCTCCTGTACGCTCTAACATAACGATGATAGCCCCTAATGAACATAAAAAAAGAAAGATGGCAATATTCCAATTATTGAAGAACGTATACACAGAATCTATCTGAGATATTCCCGCGCTTACAAAAAACCGCTGTATAATGAGCTGTGCTGTTTGATACATATTCCCATGGGTTGCAATAAGCGCGGCCCAGACAATACCAAGAATAAACGAGAATATCATGCGTCTTGTTATAAAAACAGCTGCAATAACAAGAAGCGGAGGGGTAATGACAATAAAAGAATTATTCATAAAACTATGGAGAATTTCAAGATTTTAAATAATAAAATAAATTTAAAAGTAACATTGCACCATTATCCTGTCAAATATTTAATGACTTTAATGATTCTAATGCACAAGCTTTAACATCTTTATTAATAGTCTGTTGGGCTGCAAGCTGCAAATAATCATGTGCCGCTTTATAATCGATAGGCATGCCCTGACCATTTTTATACATTTCCCCTAAGCGCCAGCGGGCCGCCGCCTGAACGTAGGAATCAACAGTATTATTTGCAACCTGATCGAACAAAATTTTTGCTTTTTTATAATCTTGAGCAACTCCAAGCCCAATGAAATAAAGCTCTGCCAATCTCCAGCGGGCCTTTGCTTGTGTAATAGGCGCATTAAGATCTTGAGCTGATTCAAAATACGCATGTGCCTTACGATAATCACGCTGCGTCCCACGGCCAAGCGACCGCATTCTTCCTAAGCGGTACAAGGCTTCTGCTTTTAATTTTTGATTATCACTTTGTTCGACAACTTCCTCATAAAGATTATAAGCAAGATGTCTTTTTAATTCACAATACGGCATATCATCATAGCTTTTTGCTTCATAAAATTTTTTTTCTATTTCGGTCAATTTCTTTTCAACAACCATGGCATGATTATGCACATGCAATACGATAATACACAGAAAAAGATACTTCATACATTCCCCTATAATGGTTACAAATACCCAATAATTATTATAGAAGATACGCATGATACTTGCATAGTTTTACTTATGTGATATGTTCCCCAGTATGATACATAGAGGGAAAGCCGATGGAAAACAAATCTCATTCTTATGGCATATTATTAGCGGGTGGCGGTGGTTATAGACTATGGCCTCTCAGCAGAAAAAATAATCCAAAATACTTTTTACCCCTCAACAACCAGACATCTTTACTAGAAGCTACATTACAAAGAATGGCTCTACTTATTGATAAAGACAAGCAAGTTATTGTTACCACAAAAGATCAAGTAGCAAACATTAAAAAATATCTGCCCATATCTTTACACAGCATATTACACCAAGATTTTATAGAACCAAGAGCACGCAACACGGCAGCCGCAGTATTACTGGCAACACTACGCATATATACAACAGATCCCGATGCGCTGTTATTTTTTGCACCCGTAGATCATGACATTCCGGATGAACAATTATTTTGCGAGCATATGCACAAAGCGCTCAATTATGCTGCTGAACATAATACACTTGTCTTGCTTGGGATAACGCCAAGTTATCCCGCTACCGGTTATGGTTATATTCAAAAAGAAGATGCTACCACGTACACCACTACAGCATACGCCGTCAAAAAATTTTATGAAAAGCCTCTCTATGCTGACGCATGTTTATATATAAATCAGGGCATGCTATGGAATAGCGGTATTTTCTGCGCACCAGCTGCAGTTATTATAGAGCACTACAAAAACTATGCACAGGATATGCTCTGCGCAATGCAAGACTATATACTGACAAATGATCCTGAAAAATACTATACGTTGCAGTCCATTTCTTTTGATCATCTTATTTTAGAAAAATGCCCGGCATATGTTATTCCAGCTCAATGTGCATGGTCAGACATGGGTACATTTGCAACATTATTAGATCATACCCATTATCAACAACCTGCTATTACAATCGATGGAGACAATAATAAAGCGTTCGCACCTGGCAAATTAGTAACTTTTTTAGGTGTTGAAAATATATGGGTTATAGAAACTCATGACGCAATCTTGGTTATGAAAAATTCTGATACTGAAAATGTTAAAAAAATAGCGAGCAAGCTTACTGAATGTGGTTATGAACAATATGTCTAAAAAAGCTCTGATAACAGGAATAACAGGACAAGATGGGGCATACCTATCGGAGTTTTTGCTACATAAAGGGTATGAAGTACATGGCATCAAGCGCAGATCATCTTCATTTAATACTGCGCGCATAGATCATCTATTTCAGGATAGACACGAAACAGGCCAGCAGCGATTTTTTTTACATTATGGCGATGTTACCGATACCAGTTCTATTATTCGGCTTATTAATGAAATTCAACCGGACGAAATTTATAATTTGGCAGCGCAAAGCCATGTTGCCGTTTCTTTTGAAACGCCGGAGTATACGGCAAACTCTGACGCCTTAGGCGTTTTAAGAATTTTGGAAGCCATTCGCATACTTGGATTAACTCAAAAAACAAAATTTTATCAGGCATCAACGAGTGAACTGTATGGTAACGTTCAAGAAGTTCCTCAAAAAGAAACAACTCCTTTTTACCCACGCTCTCCTTACGCCGTTGCAAAATTATATGCTTATTGGATAACAATAAATTATCGTGAAGCTTATAATGTTTTTGCCTGCAACGGCATTTTATTTAATCATGAATCTCCGTTGCGCGGCGAAACTTTTGTTACACGTAAAATAACTCGCGCCGTCGCGCGTATCGCGCATGACCTACAGCAGACGTTATATTTGGGCAATCTTGATGCGTATCGTGATTGGGGCTATGCGGGGGATTATGTGGAAGCCATGTGGCTTATGATGCAGCAAGAAAAGCCCGATGATTTTGTTATTGCAACAGGCACGATGCATTCTGTGCGTGAATTTGTAGAATGTGCTTTTAAAGAGATTGGTAGAACTATTGTATGGCGTGGAACGGGAATTAATGAACAAGGCTTTGACTCTCAAACTGGTCAAACTTTGATCGCCATTGATCAAAAATATTTTAGACCTACTGAAGTTGAATTGCTCATCGGTGACGCTTCTAAAGCGCATAGCATACTAAAATGGAAGCCCAGAGTGGGCTTCCATGAACTTGTTACCATGATGGTCAAAAGTGATTGCGAAAAACTTAAGCATTCTTGTTAACTTCTTCTCTCGCTTTTACTTCTGCCGCATGACGAGCCTTGTATAGATTATGTATTAATCGTATCGCATCAAGGCCTTCTTCGGGGCTTAGATGTAAATTCTGTGCTAAATTTTCACTCACGAATAGCGTCTGAACAAAATCACGATATTTTGCGCAATAGGCTTCGATCATCGAGTTGTTATCATTATGCTGTGCACAAAAAATAGCCGTGCTCATAAGTTGACATGCAGTATCCGTATCTTTATCGCCGGTTACAACCGCGCCCATTGCAGTCGCTAATAAAAAAAAGTATTTTATTTTTAACATAATTAATTATAACTATTTTATTAAAATATTATTACTAATAAACCATCAAAATAGTACATTTTTTGTCAAATTTTGTTCATTACCTAAAAAACGATTTAACATTTATTTCTAACCTGTAAAACCTTTATTATATCGTCTCAGAGCTCACAATAAATATTTTTTTCACGAAAATGCCGATTATTACGAGTTATACAAGATTATGCTTGCTATTTTATTAAGCAAGTATTACACTTTTTCGAGTTTGCATAATTTTATATTTTATTTATGAGCATTTTTATGAATAATAAACAGATACTATTTTTAACAGCATTATTTTTTCTTATAACACATCCGCTTAATTGCATGAGCAATAAAAACCAACAAGCGCCTATAAAAAAAAATAATATTATTGCAACGATAACGCATACCGTATCTAAAAAATTATATGGCCAAGAATATCCGAACATTATATTAAATAATGGCAAGACCCCCCTGACTCTGGCAATAAAACTGCGAAATTTAAATAGTATCAAGAAATTGCTAGATTTTGGCGCCGATATTAACATGCAAGATAGAGCTGACGGCACTCCAATATCCATTGCACTAGAAGCGCTACAGAGCAAAATACTTTTTAAAAAGTTCTTATTAAATAATGAGTGTCATCTAGAAGAACTTTGCATGAGCGTAATAGAAAAAACAGTAGACCAAAAGTACTTAAAAAGAAATATAAAAAGCATTGCTCTATCAAAAAAAATTTTTAAATATTTATTAATACATTCAAATAAAAATCAAAGCGCTGTAATAAACAAAGAAATATATATAAACCATCAAGAAATAAAAAATATATACATCGAGTACGTACAACAACGATGGGAAAAAGAACAAATAGGCCTTATGATTATCGAAAAATATATGAGAGCGCCGGAAGATAGCACATGCCCTGCGCTACCAAAAGAAATTATTCAAGAAATTTTTAGCTATATCAAATAATAATAATCACAAACTTTAATAATCAAGGTCCCCATTATGCACTATCGATCATTACTCACTCTAGCAACACTTGCATGCCTATCATTACACGCTGGCGTCGATGATGATAATGCAATGGCATTGGCAATCATCGTATGGCGCCTCGACCATACATTAGCGCAATTAAAAAATGTTAACGAAAATAAACAACTTACAAAGGATCAAAAAAGACTTTCTTTTTATCTCGGTGAAAATAAAAATCCGGGCAACTTTGCCTCCGTAGAAGAGTTAGAGGCAATAATAGCACAACATAAAAAAACGGCTCTTAAACTCATATCTATGCCAAAAATAAACATAGAATTAGCCGATAATATGGGAAAAACGGTAAAAAAAATGTGTGAAAACAGTACATTTCCAGAAGTAAAAAATCTTCTAGAAACCTACAATAAAAATCGCCAAATATATAAAGCCAGTCTGCTGTCAAATATCAGAAATGGTAATAAATTGCCCAAAGAAATAGTGCTAGAAATTTGTACATTTATCGCTCAACAAGATGCTGTAAGCCCACTATGAATAACAAACACATATTATTTTTAACAGTATTATTTTTTAGCATAACTCATGCACTGCGCAGCTTTGACCATGACAATAATAAAAAAGTTGCTAAATCAAAAATCACTATTAAAACAGTGAGACATGCAGTAGCGCAAAAATTACACTACTATAAACTATCTGATCGAGCACTTGCGTATGCAATAGAGCACAATAATATAAGCTTAGCAAACCTATTATTAGGCACTCATAAAGATCCGAATATTTATTTTTCTAACGGAGCAACGCCGCTCATTGCGGCAATACAAAAAAATGATACAAACGCCGTTAAAGCACTTATCGATGCCGGCGCCAATATCAATATGGAGGATGAAAAGGGGGATCTGCCATTATTAATAGCCTTGGGCTGCCTAGCAAATGAGCTTTGGACCAGAGCTCAAATAAGACAATATGTTTCCTTTCATAACCGAGCATCATATCCAGGCGCATCATATAACCGCGAATTACCCACAAACCTGAATTCATCAAATTCCAAAGTTAAGGAATATACAAAAATTTTTAGACTACTACTCGCACATCCCCACAATAATCTGGCCACAAAAAATAAATCAGGAAAAAGCATTGCGGAAATTGTGTCTACAATCAAACACGAAGAAATTAGAGAAATATATGCAGATGTTATGCACAAAAAAGCCTATAAATATGCCATATTATTTATGGCATATCCCAGAGAGGCGGGACGCACCCCATTACCACCAGAAATAATTGACCATATTTTTACAGAAATGAAACCAAAGAAGCCATTATGTTTTATAAAAGAAGACTAATACCCTTATCTATACTTCTATCTTGTATAACAACATGCTCATTGCATGCGTCTTATGACAAAGGTATTGAATATGCGTTAAACAAAAAAGCGATACAACTCAATACAGACCTGAATCTATTACACATGGCCCAAGAAACAAAATTGCTGAGCATGCAACTTAAAAAAAATAAACGTAAGTGGGATGGTATTGCAGAAAATATAGATAAAAACATCTCAGTATACTCACATAAAGTATCACAGGGGAGCAGCGAAATTTTTAAATTACTTACTCTGCCAATCACAAATATTGATATAAAAACAGGCGTTATAAAACATTTTTTAGAAGATAGCAACCACCCAGAAATGAAAGAAATTTTAAAAAATTATGAAAATCATAAGAAAAAAATGTTCTCATTGCGTGTAGCATTTATATTATCCAACAATAAAGAACAAAATCGAATATTTCCCAAAGAAATAGCACTAGAAATTTGTAAATTTATTCAATAAAAAAAATATAATCACACATTACGTGGTATACTGATACTTACTACAACAATAAAATAATAAGTATTAGACCATGTATATTAATGTAAAACTTCTTAATGGCTTTCAGAAAGAACTTACCTACAAAGTGCCGGCATCTTTGAATTTGAGCACGTTGATCGGTACTATTGTTCATGTGCCATTGCAAAAGAGAACAGAAGCGGCATTAGTCGTCTCTGCAACTACAGAACTAGCAATAATGCCTGCCTATACTATACGAGAACTCTACGAACAAGATACCCATACGCTTCAAATAGAGTTTGCACAGTTTATTAAACGACTTGCCGAATATTACCATCTTGATCCAATTTATTTTTATAAACGCATTCGCCATTTTTTGCATAAAGAACCTGAAAACACCGCGTGTATTGAAGAAGAATTGTCTTTAACTCTACAAAATAATACTATTCACAATCTAAATATTACATTAACAATGCAGCAGCAACAGATTGTAGATGCGATCACACCTCATGTTATAAACCCATCCTATCAAGCATCACTGATACATGGTGTCACGGGCAGCGGAAAAACCGAAATTTATAAACAACTGATAACAACGGCTTATGAACAGGGCAAAAGTACGATTTTTTTATTACCAGAAGTGTCACTTGCCGTGCAATTTACACATGTATTGCGATCTCAACTGCCATACGGCGATGCTATATATGGATTCCACTCCGCAATCAGCACAAAAGAAAAACTAGCAATGTGGCATGACATTGAACAACAGCGCCCTGTTGTTATTTTGGGGGTGCATTTACCTATGCTGCTCCCGATTAAAAATCTTGGTCTTATTGTAGTAGATGAAGAGCATGATATAGGGTATCAAGAAAAAAAACATCCAAAAGTTAATTCTAAAGAAGCGGCGCTTTTGCGTGCGCAGGCCTACAATATACCCATAATATTAGGATCAGCAACTCCCTCAATTACCTCGCTGCATGCCGTAAAAACAAAAAAATGGCACTTTTTTGAACTGCATGAACGCTTCGCTGGAGCGTTTCCAACGCTCACTATTGTGCCACTTATTTCTCAAAAACAACGCAATAATTTTTGGATAACCCAAGAACTAGAAAATGCTGTACGTAAGCAATTAGAAAAAAAAGAACAGAGCATTATTTTTATTAATAGACGTGGCTATAGCTTTTTTGTGCAGTGCTTGGCCTGCAGCCATATTATTTCATGCAATTCATGCTCAGTCAGTTTAACCGTGCATAATGATGACACGTTACGATGCCATTACTGCTCTTTTCAACAGCCTATGCCATCACAATGCGTACAATGCAAGGGCTCCAAAAAAAACCTCTTAAAAAAGGGTATCGGCACCCAGCAAATCGTCACTATACTGGAAAAGCTGTTCCCCACGGCAAGAATAGCCCGTGCTGACTTGGATGCAACAATTAACAAAAAAAAATGGTCAAAAACGATACAAGATTTTAAAGACGGTGCCTATGATATCCTCGTCGGCACGCAAACAGTTACCAAGGGATATCATTTTCCTAAAGTAACGCTGGTCGGCATTATTTGGGCTGACATACAACTCGGTTTTCCATTCTATAATGCAACCGAAACAACGGTACAGCAAATCATTCAGGTTGCGGGAAGAGCTGGCCGTCAAAGTGCCGAAAGTTCTGTTATTATTCAAACAATGACTCCCCATCCGGCATTTGCTTATCTGCAGGAAAAAGAATACAGCGCATTTTATGACTACGAAATAGCCTATCGCCAGACCCTTAATTATCCACCGTTTACACGTTTTATCGAGCTAGAAATACGCAACAACGACAATACTATACTTGAACATGAAGCTGATGTATTGGCAGACACATTAGAAACTATAGTGCACGATAAAAAATATTCTATCACCATTTTAGGCCCAGCAAAGCCACCGGTAAATAAAATAAAAAATTGCTTTATCAAAAAAATATATCTCAAGTGCGGCAAGATGAGTGAAGCGTTATCGCTGTATACATATGCGCTTGAAAAAACTGAATTTACATCATCAATTTTTTTTACGCCTAATCCATCCCAATAAAAAAATGTTTTCTATAATGTTTAAGTTCTTCTATAGAAGCATACACATCATCAAGTGCTCGGTGATTTTCAGCTTTTTTAAAATATACATTTGAGTTGTGAGGATACCAACGGCGAACAAGCTCTTTGACGCTACTTACATCTATTATTCTATAATGAAAGAATGCCGCCAGCTCGCGCATGTGTCGTCTAAGAAAAGATCTATCTTGATAAATTGAGTTACCACACAGCGGAGCATCTTGAAAAGTGCAATACTGCTTAACAAATGCAAGTGTTTGTTGTTCAGCCTGCTGTAGGGTTATTGTAGAGTCTAGTACTTTTTGCCACAAGCCCGACTTGGTGTGCTGATTTTTGTTCCAATCATCCATTGCCAACAACACTTCTTCCGGGTGGTGTATAACAAAACTAGGCCCAACGGCAATAATTTCTAGGCTGTCGTTGGTGATAATGGTAGCTATTTCTAAAATAAAATCTGTTTCAAAATTCAGCCCGGTCATTTCCAGATCAAGCCAAATTAATTTTTTTTGTGACATAATAATTTTTCGTAAAGTGTGTTAATTGGTATACTAAATATCTGCATTAAATAAAAAATTTTCAAGCTTTTTATGGGTTTCTATGAAAAAATTGCGTATAGGTGTTTTAATGGGAGGTCGCTCAATTGAACGAGAAGTATCTCTCAATTCGGGAAGAACAATATGCGATCATCTCGATACCGCACAATATGAATCAATTCCCCTTTTTCAAACACGTGACAATGTATTATATATTTTACCGCAACGCTTTGTTCATCGCGGCAAAATAGCAGACTTTGAGCATAGACTTGCATCAGAAGCACAAGAAATTTCTTGGGATACGCTTAAAAATTATGTCGACATTATCTACATTGCACAACATGGCAGATTTGCTGAAGATGGAAAACTTCAAGGAACGTTAGAAATTTTACAAATACCGTATATTGGCTCAAAAGTTTTTGCCAGCGCTCTTGGCATGGACAAAGATATACAAAAAAAATTTTTGACTGCTGACGGAATACGTGTTCCAAACAGTATTACCATACAACCGCATGACATCCCGTATTATCAAGAAAATTTAGATATTTTAAAAAAAAATATCTTAGAAAAAAATCTTACACTACCACTTGTTATAAAACCTGTGCATGAAGGGTCAAGTCTTGGAGTTTCGATTGTGCGCTCATGGGATGCACTTATTGCAGCAATAACAACTGCTGCATATATTTTTGAAGATCAACCGCAACATGTGTTGCTAGAAGAGTTTATCGAAGGCATGGAATTTTCATGCATTATTATTACTAATTATATAACAAAAAATCTTATAGCATTGCCGCCAACAGAAATAGTCCCAGAAAAACATTCTTTTTTTGATTACGAACAAAAATATATGCCCGGAAAAGCGTGCAAACACACGCCAGCTCGGTGCACAGAAGAATCTATAGAACACATTAAAAACACTTGTATACAGGTTATGCGCACCTTACAATTTAGTAATATTGCTCGTATCGACGGCTTTTTGACGCATGATGGCTCTATTGTCATCACTGATCCAAATAGTTTCTGCGGCATGGATCCAGCAAGCTTTGCCTTTTTACAAGCAGCACAAATAAATATGAGCCACACGCAATTCATTAACCATCTCATTACAACCGAATTATATAGTTATGGTATGATCAAAGAATCAGAGACTTTACAACGAGAAGATCAAACGACCATGCTTAATAAAAAAAGAATTGGCATCATATGCGGCGGCAGATCCAATGAAAAAGAAATTTCTTTGGAATCTGGCAGAAATGTTGCCTACAAACTTTCGCCACAAAAATATGACCCCGTTCCTCTATTTTTAAACAGCAATCTTGAACTATATAAACTGGATCAAAAATTATTAGTGCTTAATACAACGCGTGAAATAGAAAATCTTCTTACCCCAGAGGCAAAAATAGCCTGGTCAGAACTTGCCAACCATATTGATTTTGCGTTTATTGCGCTACATGGCGGTGAAGGAGAAAATGGATCAATACAGGGCATGCTTGAAATGCTACAGATCCCTTATAATGGATCTGGCGTATTAACAAGCTCGTTATGTATGAACAAATTCACTACAAATCGCTTTCTCAAGCAAAAGGGATTTTGTGTCCCAGATGGCGTATTAGTAGAAAAAGATACCAAAATACCATTATTGCCAGCCTTTCCTGTTATTGTTAAGCCGCATGATGATGGCTGCAGCATGTTAGTACATAAAGCTCACACGCATGAAGAACTTGTGAATGCTCTAGAGACAATTTATGCATCTGGTAAAAATTATGCATTAATCGAAGAGTGCGTTATAGGTATGGAGCTCACCGTTGGCGTTATTGGCAATAATAAACCTCAAGCGTTGCCACCGAGTCAAGCCGTCGCGAGTAAAGGAATTTTGTCCATCGAGGAAAAATTTTTACCTGGTGCTGGAGAAAATCAGACACCGGCTCTCTTGCCGCAGGGCACGCTTGAATTAGTAAAAAAAACTATGGAACAGGTATATACGGAGCTTAATTGCAAGGGCTACGTGCGTATTGATTGTTTTTATCAAACACAAGAACAAAGTCCAACAGGGCACGAGCGTGTTATTATTTTAGAAATAAATACGTTGCCCGGATTAACACCAGCAACTGTTTTATTTCATCAAGCGGCTGAGCTCAATATTAAACCTATGGACTTTATTGACATGCTGATTGAACTTGGCAGCGAAGAACATGGTAAAAATAGGCAGTGCGTCGCTGAGAATACACACGTACAACAGTATTAAAAATATGATCAAAAAAAAAATTATTATCTTTACCAGTGCTGGCGGCAATGGCCATATGAGCGTCACGCGAGCGTTAATGGATTTATTAGAACAGCGCTATGATATCAAGTACGTCTATGCATATACGGATGTACTACAGGATGTCGACTTTTTTCAATGGCTGACAAAAAAAAGAATATGCGGTGAGGATGTTTATAATTATTGTCTGCAAAAAAAATGGATTTTTATGATCCACTTTTTTTTTATTATTGGCAGATGGTACTTTTGGTTATACAAAAAAAAAACGCTCTCTTTGCTCAATAAGTATCTATTAGAGCATAAACCAGATCTTATCATTTCGGTTATGCCACTCATTAACGGCGCACTTTTACATAGTGCAAAAAATTTAAATATACCGTTTTTGCTTATACCAACTGACCTTGATACAACAACATTTATGTATGAAATTGATAAAATTTTGTATAAAAAATTTAAAATTATAGCGACATTTAATGATCCGGATGTTTTAAAAACCGTCCCCGCCTATTTACATAAAGAACATATCGTATTTTCTCGCTTTCCTATTCGGAAAGACTTTTTTACTCACAAAGATACCGTTGCCATCAAAAATAAATGGGCTGTTCCGGTCAATAAAAAAATAGTTCTTGTCATGATGGGAGGGCAAGGGTCATATGCAACATTACTCTTTGCACAGGAACTTGCGCACGTTATGTCGCCCATTCATTTAATAGTATGTATCGGTAATTTTACGACAATAGAAAACGCTCTTACAGCAATAAATTTTCCTGATCATATCACCATAACCATTGTCAAATTCACTCATGAAATTGCTGATTTGATGGCGATTGCTGACATTATTATTACAAAGTCTGGATCAGTAAGTTTTTGCGAAGCACTATACTCAGGAAAGCCTATTGTGCTTGATGGAACATCATCAACTCTTTTATGGGAAGAGTTCAATCATACATTTTTAAAAAAATATACTCTGGGCGATATTATATACAATATTAAAGACACGCCACGTTTAATAGAAAAAATATTACATAACAATGAACTTGTATCGACCTATGCTGACAATATTAATGCTATAATTAGGTCAGAGCACCAGAATAATCAAGCAATACAAGATATTATTCATACGATGCTAGAAAACGCGCGATAATTATTTGAGAGAAAAATTGAACTGATCAGTAATTTCTAAACGCAAAAGCTTACCCAAAAGAGCGTCTTTAACAAGTGTTGTTGGTGTTGTATACGAACTGTTGTGGGCGTCATAATCCAACGATTTTTCTAGAACATAAATAATGCCACGTTCATCGCGCCATAGCCTCCAACACAAATTGCCAATTTTTAATGCAATTGCGTTTTCAGGTACATAATAAACACCAGCAACCATTTGTGATCGATATTTACGCGTTGCCGTAATAAACGGTATTATTATAGGTCGTTTTTTCAAAACAACACTATTACCGGCATTAACAAGCTGGCTATCAAGAGAAACCGTAAAAACAGTCTGATTATTAATGCACGTGACATGCACTACTTTAGACTCAGTCGCACATAGATTGTGCGCCAACATCACAATAACAAGAGATAATATAAAAGTTTTTTTCATCATAATACCGTAAAAAGCTTAAAATTTTATATTCAATCATAAAATGATAATAATATTAAGCTTAACAGATATGATATTTTTGTAAACCCTCTATATGTTTTTTGCCAAAGCACCTAAAACCTTGCGCATGAGATGATCAAACGTACTTTCCTGTGGTTCTTTTCTGATTTTTTCAAGGGCAAATTCTATCTCATTCCTTGAGTAGCCCAAAGATTTTAACGCATCAGTCACGCTTTTAAGCTGTTTAAGCAGCTCAGGTTGCTCACCATAAGCGGTTATATCTAATTTATTTACAGAGTCTTTAAGTTGCAAAATAATGCTTTCTGCCTTTTTACGCCCGATCCCATTAATAGAGCTCAAGAGAGAAACGTCTCCCATAGTAATAGCGGCAACAAACTGGCTTGGGGTAATATTCGCCACCAACGTTAACCCTATCTTGGGCCCAATCCCCGAACAACTGATAACCTGCATAAAAACTTTTTTTTCTAGGAGCGTGGTAAACCCAAACAAAGATGGCCCCTGCTCTTGATTCCAGTGCATGTGTACATGAAAAGCCGCCGTAGCGCCGGGGGTAAAAGCAAGCTCTTGCGGGACATTCAGCGCAAAGCCAATACCACCAACGTCCAAAACAACCCCCTGATGATACACGTCACAAACCGTGCCCGACAACATCGCAATCATATCCATCCCTCTTTCTTCAAAAATTATAATCTTTGAAGAAAAGTATACAGAGGAAAGCCTTCTTTAAATACTACTTATTTTAAGCGCGATGCACTGCTTGAAGATATAGTATAATTTGCCAAAATATTTAATTATTTTTTTGAATGATACCAAGTATATGCATACGTAAGCATACAACCAAATCCGAGTCCACTTGCAAAAATACCCGTAGGCACCATTATATTTTTTATTTTGGAATATTGTCGCACAACTGGCTATGGCGTTGAATTGTCAAGGTCTGTTAGCTCTTGATTAGCACCATGTAAAACTCGCGTATATTGTTGTTGTAATCTTGCAAGATTCTCTTTTCCACCCTCACTCTTAAATTGATAAGACTGCGGCCTTGACTCCATTGAATATCTTGTAGATTTTTCTTCAAATGCAACAACACCTTCTACGGTATATTTATTAAGATCTTTGGTATTTTCCATAAACCTTTTTGCTCTAGCAAAGTTACGCAGAAGAGATTCTGTGCATTGCTTGCTTTCCTCAAGTTCCCCACGTTGTACGCCTCTCTGAATATCTTGTATTCTCTCTTGATTCAATTGACCAATAATAGCTTCTTGTAAAGGAATTAATGACAGGCGAACAACTTTGCTAGTATCTTTTTTTTCAAACTTTGTAACTCGTTCTGGTTGTAAAAAATGTTCTAATCCGCCAATAATAGCTGGCGTAACATCCCATAAAGACACCAACTCATATGTTTCATCTGGGTCAAATTTTTTGTAAGACATACGGCATTGTTCATGCGCCGCACCTTTTGGATGGATAAATATTGCAGAATCTTCATCAGAAGCCAAAAGATTACGCTTTACGGTTGGCTGAACAAAACCATGATCTACCTCAGATGCAAAACGATTAATGCTACAAGTCATTGATTCAGGTTTGTATGCTTGCATGCGATTCTCTATATACGTCATGGCTTGTAATGCCCCAGTTACGCATATCATTGTCATTAAAACAAGTTTGTTTTTCATAAAGTCCTTTTTAAAGAGCGGCTATCCTACCGCAGAGCCTTAATATACTATATTATTAGTATATTACTCATAGAATAATTGTCAATTGGAAATTTTGAGATAATTTATAAGCACAAAATAGCACGTAATGCATTTATTATACCTGGACTGCCTTAAACAATTTACAAGAATAGTTTGACCCTAAAATGGCCTAAAATAGGGGTAAAAATCGGTTATAAGCGTAGTAAACGTGGAAAAAAGGCTTTTTTCCCCCTTCTTGCAGATTTGCTTTATAAACTCCCGGAGATGGACGGCGCGCATTGAGAAAAATTAAATTATTGAGACACTCAATAATACATCTAAAAAACATAGCATTTTTGACAAAATAATCACATTTGATAAAATTTATAACTATCTACTTTAAAAGAGTTTATTTTAAAAACTTCCCACAATTAAAACAATTAAGGATTTTATGAAAAAGATGGCTATGCCTACGCTTGTAATGGCATTATTGATTTCTAGCAACATAGAGGCAAATGAACTGTATTCAAACAAGTTGGCTTTGTCAGCAAATATCTGAGAATAAAATGACGACTGGTTTTCTTGCAGGGCTTGGCATTATGTACAGCGTGCATTTATGGCAGATCAATAAAACGAATAAAGCGTTGACAGAGGCGAATGACAAATTGAATAAATATAAAGCAGTTGAAGATGCTATAGTGCAATTCGAATTTTCGAGCGGCCGAGTATTCAACGAACTTAATACAGCACTTAAAAATTTTGGTTTTGAAGCTAAAGAAATACCCAGCGAACAAAAAGATGAACCAATAGCGTTCAAGTTTGCACGAAAATCATAACGATACTGTGTATTAAAATACATTGGGCGGAGTAAAATTCGCCCAGTTTTTATAATAAAGCTGTGAAGTTTGTTATAAATTAAAAAGCATTTTATAAAAATTTTCTCTCATTTTTATAATTTTATGATTATATAATTTGACAAATTTTACGGTTAATGATAACTTTTTTTCATTAAATGCGGGAATAGCTCAGTTGGTAGAGCGTTGCCTTGCCAAGGCAAAGGCCGCGGGTTCAAGTCCCGTTTCCCGCTCCAAAAATTACGGCACTACCATTTTTTATTTTTCCTTACATGCAAAAAAGGCATATTTTTATGAAATCCGTTATGCAAGAAGCATCTTCTATTGCCAAAGCCATCGAACAAGGCTGGATCAAGGCAAACAAGCCGCAAGAATTTTCTGTAAAAATCCTCGAAGAACCACAAAGAAATTTTATAGGCATGACAATCAAGTCCGCCAAGGTTGCTTTATTTTTCAACGATAAAACAGCTGCGCCTGTTGCACCGCAAAGATATCAAGAAAACAAGCCACGGTTGCATGAAAAAAGAGAAAAAAAAGAATTTCAAAAACCTGTATATAAGCCTACTGAACAAGTAGCTCCAGCAGCAGAATCTGCTTCAGAAGCTCCTGCGCCTCGACAAACAACTCAGCCTTTGTGGAACGACGCAATGCTCAGCACGGTTAACACATGGGTCAAAGATACCCTACGTATCATAGAAAAAGAAAACATTACATTTACGGTTGAACAACAAAATTTTCATATCAGAATAACGTTCAGTCAGCCAATTATGGAAACAGCCGATAAGGAAAAGCACCTTCTTGCCAGCTTTTCAACCCTCATTATTGAAACTCTCAAAAGACAGTTCAGAATGGGATTGAAGGGGCACAAGATTGTTTTAACCCATGCCACATGAATTTTAAAGAAACTATAGATCAGCAAACAATCGTCGCCCAATGCACGCCTCAAGGGCCTGGTGCACTTGGACTCATTCGATTGTCCGGTGAAAAAGCATGGGAAGTTGCTGAAAAAATATGTCGTCTTTCTTCAAAAAAAAAATTATCTGAATGCGAAACGCATACAATTCACCATGGATCTATTATAGACCCTCGCAGACAGCAAATCGACTCTGTCATGTTTTCTCTCATGAGAAGTCCGCGAACGTTTACCGGACAAGACACGGTAGAAATAACCTGTCACAACAGTCAATTTATTATTGATAGCATTATCGAATTATCCATCATGCATGGAGCACGGTTAGCCCATCATGGAGAGTTTAGTCAGCGGGCGTATCTTAATAAAAAAATAGATCTTTTGCAGGCAGAAGCTATCAATGAACTTATTCATGCAAATACCCAAAGTGCACTCAAATCATCACTCGCACAACTTAATGGAAGCTTGTCTCAGTATATATCTTCACTCGAAGACGATCTCATAACAGCACTTGCATTATCTGAAGCTAGTTTTGAGTTTTTAGATGATGAAGGTGACTTTCATCGCATGATTGCCAACAAATTACAAAATATTTTGGATAAAATAGAAATTCTTAAAAAAGATTTTAATAACTACAATGTCATCAGACAGGGGATACGCATAGCGCTTATTGGCTCAGTCAACGCTGGAAAGTCCCAGCTTTTTAATACACTGGTGCATCAAAAAAGAGCGATTGTTAACGAACAAGCGGGAACGACGCGTGATAGTATAGAATATGGCATGTATAAAAATGGCATGTATCTTACGTTTGTCGATACCGCCGGACTGCGTCAAACGCATGATTATATTGAACAAGAAGGTATCGCTCGCTCGTATGATGAAGCGCATAAAGCCGATATTATTTTACTTATTATCGATAATTCTCGCACGCAAACAGCACAAGAAGAGATTATTTATCACACTATAAAAAATGCTTATACGCATAAAATTATTACCGTATGTAACAAAACAGATCTTGCAAATATCAATACAATAACAACGCAAGACACAATAACCACGTCTGGACTTACTGGCGCTGGCTGCGAGCAACTCGAGCAAGCAATTTTTAATAAAATTTCTCATCTTATTGATGCTCAGCAATCGCCGTTTTTACTCAACAAACGTCACTATACTATTTTGGTAAGAATTGAAGACACGATAAAAAAAATTGCATCTACATTGACAGATAACGTACATTATGAGCTACTCTCAATAGAGCTCAAAAACGCCCTAGAAGACAATGGCGAATTAACAGGCAAATCTATATCAGAAGCAGGATTAAATGCCGTATTTAAAGAATTTTGCGTGGGCAAATAAAACATATTTTTTAATATGTCTTTTTCTTTCAACAACATCTCATGCATTTTTTCATGACCTTGATCAGCGAGCACGACAAAATATCGCACAACAGGATTACTTAGAAAAAGAAGCGCGAATACGAGCAGAGCGAGATGCGATTATATATCGAGAATATATTGTACCCATCATGATACTGCTCAAAGCTGGTTGGCGCGTCACGTTATCAACAGGAAAATTTGGTTACTTGTTAGTAACAGATCCAGAAATAGCATGCAAAAAGCTAGTACATTTACACAGTGACGCTATTATTGGTTGCGCCGGGCTCATTATTATCGCCGGGTGCACTATAGCTTACATACGCAATGCATTACGAAAAAATTACCCGAATAATTATCACGAATACAATTGGAATAGAGAAAAACAATAAGAAAGTACTTATGAACGTCAACTACATATTACTATTTTTTTCATTCTATTCTGCTCAAGCATACGTACATGTTATTCCATTATCGTATAACGCAGCTACTCAAAATTATTCTGTGTTATTAGGCCGAGGGAAAAATGAGAATTTTTGGAGTGATTTTAAGATAACCCCAAAACCTGGCCGATCATTAGAAGCAGAAGCCAATCGAACGCTTTTTTATCAAACTAATCAGGTATATAATGTGCAATTTACACAAACAACCCCGCATATTAATTTGCCCAATGGCGAAAAAGCGTATTACATAACTATTAACTTTATACCAGGAAAAAAATTATATAACACGGCACGCAATGAGTTTAAAGACGATTTTGCATGGGTACCTATCACAGATATTTTACAAAACCCAAATCTTACCCGTGCAAGTCACAAGGCACTATTACCTATTGGCAAACAAACAAGAGAACTGCTGACTAATCACTGGAGCACAATTGTGCCACAGTTGCAAGTATCATCATCGCCATTGTGGTTTAATATTCCAAACGCTATCTACTTTTATAATAAAGGACAAGATTATTATGAATTTACCAATTTTCAAGAAAATTATCCTGTAGATCCAAATAATACGGGTACGTGGTGGCCAACAACTGAACATTATTATCAAGCGCAAAAATTTATTAATTACCCAGCCATTCAAGAAGAAATAAGAAAACTACCATCAGCGCGCGATGCTTTTAATAAAGCCCGTGATTATAAAAAATTTGTAAGATCAGATTGGCAATCTGTCAATCTTGGTATCATGCATACAGCAATAAAAGATAAATTTACACGTTACCCACAGTTAAAAAAAATATTACTTGATACACAAAACAGGGTATTGGTAGAAAATGCTGGCCCACATGATAATTTTTTTGGCGCAGGTGCTGATGGGCGGGGCGAAAATCATCTTGGTATTATTTTGATGAGCATAAGGGAAGAGTTGCAATTAACAGAATTATCTCATGATCTTTTTGTACTTTCTAACACTATAGAAGCATCATGACAAAAAAAATTATTATCGCAAACTGGAAAGCAAATAAGCCATTTGATAGCGCATTAGCGTGGGTTAGCGATCATTATAACGATCTTGCAGCATTGGCACAAACTCATACTTTAGTACTGTGCCCTGATTTTGTAACAATAGCTGGTCTCAAAAAAATAGCGCCCAACACCGTACATATTGGCGCGCAAGATTGCTCAGAACATGAAATCGGTCCCTGGACAGGGCAAGTGCCAGCCCTTTCTTTGGCGCAGGCTGGATGCACCTTGTGCATTATTGGTCATACCGAAACACAAAAATTATATCCGCAATCAACAGAATTACTGATAAAAAAAACATATATACTTTGGCATAATAATATAATTCCCATTATATGCGTCAGCACACATCAGCAAGCGCAACAATTATGTCAGCAATTGGCGCAAAAAAAACTAGAAAAGCAAGAACTTATTATAGCTTTTGAGCCAAAAGAAGCTATAGGAGCGCAAAGTCTAGCGCCAGAAAAAATCAAAGAAGTAATATATCTTATACAAGAACAAGCGCAATTATTGCTTCCCCAAATATCCTGTCGAATACTGTATGGCGGCG
Organism: Candidatus Babeliaceae bacterium; assembly: GCA_041660765.1. Classification (NCBI taxonomy): domain Bacteria; class Candidatus Babeliae; order Candidatus Babeliales; family Candidatus Babeliaceae; species Candidatus Babeliaceae bacterium. Next base: position 42,705 of record JBAZVR010000002.1, read on the forward strand.
GCGTACATGAAAAAAACATAAGCGAACTAGCTGCTATTGATACAATTGATGGTTTTTTAGTGGGAAGCGCAAGTCTCGATTTTCAAAAGTTAAAAAAAATAGTATTATCATTAAAGAAGTAAAATTTTATATACATAGGGTAAAAATATGTTCTACGGCTTTCTCATATCACTTTTTGTCATTCTCTGCATCATTCTTATACTCACTATACTGATTCAAAAGAGCAAAGGCAGTATCGGGATAGGCAATCTCGGCGGCAGCTCCCAGATGATTTTTGGTGGATCCGGCGGCCAAGATTTTTTTCAAAAAACAACATGGGTTCTCGGCATTCTTTTCATGGCTGGGTCTCTCGTGCTCGCGCTCATGAAATCTTCATCAATACGTACATCGCGCTATTTAAGCAAAGCAGCACCAGTTCAAGTTGCCCCAGCACAACAACCCGTAGCTGAACCGCAAGCGCCTGTTGCTGAACCGGTTGCTCCGGCTCAAGAACAACCAGCAACCCCGGCTGCTGCACAATAAAAAGTACATATAAAAAAATTTAAAAAAACAGGTGTAATTTATCTTACACCTGTTTTTTTTACAGCCCCCACAAACGCATTGACAAATAGTCAAATTAAGATAATCTATAATTGTATGTAAGTATATAAAAAATAAAGATTATAATTATGAAAAAAGCACACTTATTATTCACAGGTCTCTTTTTATCCATCATCCTGCTGCTCGTCTACTATTGTTCAGTAAGACAATCAGCGCCGGAGCCGTTGACATATCTTCGAACCGATGATGTTGCTAAAGACTTATTATTCGAAGCTCGGCATCGTCCTATAAGGATATAATTATGAGGCTCAAAAAAGTTTCTTTTTTATTATTCTCAATTTTGCCGCTCGCTCATTTCAGCTATAGCGCAAAAGAACCGTTGCCTATAAAAACGCAAGAGACTCTTATGTTTGAGCAAGAAGAACATAGATATATGAAACTATCTATTGACGCAGCAAACATTCTAGAAGAATTAGAAAAAAATAAGGGCTTGTCCGAGCAACAAATTGGCCGTTTTAAGGCTTTGATTGAATTGCAATACTCATCACTATTAAGCTCGCATCAAACAGCGATAAAAGAACAAATAGATACATCAATACGGTTCTGCAATAACGAAGTCAGCAAATCTTATATGAATAGTATAGCCAGCCTTGGCATATATGGCATATCGTTAGGCGTTAACAAAAAATTGCTTTCCGTACACTCATACGATGTTTTTAAACAAATTGAAGCACATGAAAAAAGCGTGGCTGCGGCAAGAGATATAAAAAAATATCAATCCTATAGAAACACTCTCGCGCGCATTTTTGGTACTTTTTTAACATTAAAATAATAGTAATTTCTTGTCCCGACAGGCCTATCCAGACTCATCTCCTTATAATATTGACAAATAGATAAAATTTGGTAAAATATAAGCTATATAATGCATAAAACAAAGGATATAATTATGAATGCTAAAAGTACTCTTTTTTATTATTTACAGGTTTATTGTTGCTTGCAGCGCCGTATAGCCATTGCATGAGTGAAAAACAGTTAATACACAGAGAACAATTAACATACTGTCGAACCGATAACGTGGAGCAAGACTTCAATTTTGAAGCAATACTGAATAGTATAATGAAAGATGCACCAATTCACATTAAAGAAAAATTTACAGAAACAATAGGGATAGATCCTGCAATATTAAGCAAACAAGAAGATAACCTATCGCACCTTGCAGCGGCACAATTAGCAATTCTAGATGAATTAAAGAATACACGATCTATATCTACTGAAAAAAATAAATATTTTACAGATTTCACCCAAAGCTTACAATGTTTTGCAACAAGCAAAAAATCTCTAATGAGAGCAACAACTGAAGAAAATACTAAAGCTCATAGATTTATCAAGCAAAAAATATATGACAAAATACAAGAATTAGACGATGAAGCAACTGACAATATAGATGTTTATAATGCTAAAATTCGCAGCGCTAAAAACCTTATATTTCGTGGTTTTATTGGTTCAATAATGCATATACCAGTTATATGCACATATAACTGGTTACAATATTATTATAATCAACCATCAATTTTTAGTGAGGTTGCGAATGCATCATTATTTACCTCAGGGATTTGGAGTATAATAAAGACATTCAATGTAGCACGTAAATTATATACTTTAGGAAATGAGAAAAAAGAATCTCAAAACTACAAGTTTAATATTTCGCAAGTTGCTAACATTGCTAGTGAAAAATATTTCACAAAGTTTCCAGCGATCATCAGGACTACAAAATAATTTCCAGCAAATAGATTTTTATTTGTTATACGTAAGAGGACTGCTCGATAAGAGTGGCCTTCTTGTGCTTCACGCCCTAACCTTTCGATACACCGCTCTGCGAGCGGCACTCAGGATGAGCGGGTGTACCCATGCAATCCAATTAAGTTATAAAGTTACAATATAATGCGCAGACTAGTCTTTATTTACTCTCTTGTTATACTAAAAATAAATCTTAGATAACAAAGGAATAGAGCATGAATAATACTCCGATCCACGAAAATTGGTCAAAAAACGGCCTGGTAATTGATGAAATTAAAGAGGTCAGTGCGCATTTTAAAAATATCGCCAAAGAAGTAAGCAAAGTTATTATAGGACAAGATCAAACAATCACCTTTATATTAATAGCCATTCTATCTAAAGGACACATACTTTTAGAAGGCGTGCCTGGTGTTGCCAAAACAACGATGATCAAAGCAATTACACAAGCGCTGGGTCTCTGCTTTAAACGCATACAATTTACACCAGATTTATTGCCGGCTGATTTGATTGGCACACTCATGTATAATCCAAAAACACAAGAATTCGAAACTAAAAAGGGGCCCATTTTTGCCAATCTCATTCTTGCGGATGAAATCAACAGAGCGCCTGCCAAAGTGCAATCAGCATTACTAGAATGCATGCAAGAACATCAAGTTACATTGGGGTCGCAAACACATCATCTTGATGAGCCCTTCTTGGTATTTGCAACACAAAATCCATTGGAACAAACAGGAACCTATAGATTACCGGAAGCACAGCTTGATCGTTTTATGTTCAAAATTCTTGTAGGTTATCCATCAATGCAAGAAGAAAAAGCCATCATTACGCGAGCATATACTCAACAGACGGTGTATCAAGTTATTTCGCATGCAGATATTATCAAAGCTCAGAATTTGGTTGAGCATATATATTGCGATGAAAGAATTATTGATTACATTATTGCGCTAGTATGCGCTACGCGCACACCGGAAAAATATCATCTCGATCTTAAAAAATTTATTCAAATGGGAGCATCTCCACGAGCAACGCTTGCAATCCATCAATCTGCACGCGCTTATGCCTTTTTAAAAAAAGAAAGAGCTTTTGTTACACCTGACGATGTAAAAGCTGTTTATCCAGCCGTTATGCGCCATAGGATAGCATTGAGTTATGAAGCTGAGGCACAAGGTATAACAGCTGATGCAATAATAGATAAAATTATGAGCATCATACCAAGTCCTTAAATCAAACTTGACAAATTGTTACTAAGACGAGAATATTATTTGCAGGATGATAAGAAAACTCCTCTGATGTGTGGCGACAAAAGGATATTAATGAAAAGTCCTCTATGGATTTTAAATAGCACGTTGACATGCATTTTTTTGATAACAATCTGCTTCGTCATTTTTAATCAAAAAAAACCAGCAACAAGAACATCGATCAGACCAGAAGCTTTTATAGCAGCGTCGAAAAAAGATGTTTCTAAAATCAATATTGCAACCATTTACGAAAATGATTTATTTAATACGTCTGTAAGAAAAACGTTTGAAGAAAAACAAAAAAGTGATGGAAAAATTGCTATCCCTCAGCCACCAATTTTACAACCACTACCCGTACCACAACCAGCGCGTATAGATTTCTTGTCGCCACTACCTATCACACTTAAAGGTATAATTTTTACCAACAATGATGCTGAAAATCATGCAATAATTGCAAATAACAAAACTAAACAAGAAGCACTCTATAAAATTGGAGACAAAATAGAAGATGCTGATATAATTCATATTAGCAGGCATAAAATAATTCTTATAAGATCAAATGGACAACAAGAAACAATTTTCATTACACCAGCTGATGCTCAAGAGGATCCAATTTATGCACGTGACAAATCTTGGACGTATGTGGTGAAAAAAATATCAGATACGGTATATAAAATCGATCCAAAAGCTTTCATGAAAAGAATTAATAATCTCGCTCAATTTATTGATATGCTTGATGTCACGACAGCATTTTCAAAAGGGAAAAGTTTGGGATGTCGTATTGGGATGTTGACTCCTCAATCAATAGGCCCATCTTTAGGACTCCAGCAGGGTGATATTATTGCAACCATAAACGATATCCCTGTGACAACCACGCAAGATAGATTAACGTTATACAACACAATAACGACCTTACCATTACAATCAACGATACGCGTTAAGTTTATAAGAAATGAACAAGAGTACATTATGAGTTATGTATTGGAACGTATAAGCGAAGCAAAAAATGAACAAGAAAATCTTGCTATCGGTACACCAATTACCATTCAAGAAACAGCAAATATTCAAAACATTCCGCAAGCAACCAAGCTTATAGAAGCATCTCAACAAAATCCTTTAGTAAATGCCATAAAACAGCAAGACAAGGGTACGATGTTGCGACATGGTGGTCGAGCGTCTGTAATTCAACGTATACCTCAATAAGATGGTAGGCAGATTATGAAAAATAAATTATCTCGCATCCATATCTACCTAACTCTCATTTTTGTTATGGGTGCTTTTTATATTTGTAGTAACAATCAAGAACTTTCTTTACCAAAAAGTAGCCCGTTATACTTAAATGATTTTTTAAAGCCTTGGGAATTTGGCAATCCTGATGAATTAATAGAATTTGAATTTGAAAATGCAGAACTTTCCAGTTTGATAACATATATAGAGAAAAAATTTAGCCTTAAATTTATTATGGATGATCAATTGACGCCACTTCCTAACGGCGGCAAGTCTGCTCTTGGCACCAAAATATCATTTAGAACCTATAAGCCGCTTTCCAAAAAAAGCGCCTGGGACATTTTTATTACTTTTCTTGATATGGCTGGCTTGGCAACTGCTCCTGGTCCGGATAAAGGTATTTATAGAATTACAACGACTGACCCGCGTTCTCCATTGTCAGTTAACAAAAATGCATTACCATCATTTATAGGTATCGATCCATCGCTGATTCCCAACAATGATACGAGGATTCGATATATTTATTTTGTAGAAAATACGAGTCTTGACGTTATCAAAAATGTAATCGATACCATGAAAAGCGCATCTTCTCCAGGTCTTATTATTTTCCCTGAGTTACGCGCCCTTATGATGACCGATAAAGGATCAAATATAAAGGCGATTTTGGAAGTTGTTAAAGAACTTGACCGCGTCAATGTCCCAGAAACACTTTCTATTATTAAGCTACGTCGTACCGATGCAACTAAGGTTGCCGATTTATACAAAAGCTTAGTTAAAGATGAAGCACAACAAGCTGGTGTTGGCGGCATACGTCTCCTTGGTGGAAGACGCCAATCGACCAATAGTTATTTTCCAGAAGGTACAAAAGTAATTGCAGAACCGAGAACAAATACGCTCATTTTACTTGGCAACAAAGAGGCCATTAAAAAGATAGAGACGTTTATCATAAAAGAAATAGACAAAGAGTTGGACGTTCCTTTTTCGCCGCTCCACATTTATCAACTAAAATATGTCGCGGCAGAGGCGATGGCAAATATTTTAAAAGAGGCAATTCAATTTCAAACAGATACAGAAGCTGCAAAATATGGTGGCGTAAGAGATGGGGATAAATATTTTAAATCACTCACCATAACACCGGAAAAAACGGGTAATCGATTAATTATTAATGCTGATTATGAAGATTATTTGAAATTATATGAAATACTACAAAAAATAGACGTTGAACAACCTCAAGTAGCTATCAAGGCAATGATTCTGGAAGTCGATCTCACGGATACTCGTAACTTCGGTATACAAATGAGAAATAAAAAACCAGGACCGGATGGACTGCTGGGTAATAACGTTAACTATCAAACATCTGGACTTGCAGGGCTTGATACGCCTGTTGTAGAAAATCCTAATGGAACGGGTGCTACTCGCTTATTAGGAAATTTAGTATCTTTAGCTTCAAATGATACCATTGCAGGCAGCACATTTGTCACATTGGGCAGCGATTTATTTGGGGTATGGGGTATGTTTACGGTGCTTCAATCTTTAACAAACGTTAGTATTATTGCTAACCCATTTTTAATAACAACCCACAAATATCCGGCTTCAGTTTCTATAGGTAATACCCGTCGCGTCATAACAGGTACTTCGGTAACGCCGTCAGGACCGATAAATAGTTTTGATGATTTAACCGCAAAATTAGAAATATATGTTGAGCCGCAAATTAGTTATGAAGGTTTTATTATTATGAATGTCCGTATTGACGTAGAAACATTTACGGATACAGCAACAAGTTCTGGCAATCGTATTAAGCGAGAAATAAAAACATCTGTTATTATGGCTGACAATGAAGTTTTGGCTCTAGGCGGTATTATGCGTGATGATATTGCTGAAAAAGAAAGTAAAGTGCCAATATTAGGCGATATCCCTGTAGTAGGATGGTTCTTCAAAAACAAAAGTAAAGTTGTTAATAGATCTAGCCTTGTTGTGTTAATAACGCCAGAAGTAATTCCATCGTACTCAGAAAAATTTGCAGAACGATTTACTAATACAAAAATTAACGATGCACAATCAACGTTAAGCGAATGTCACGAAATGGACCAATTACGTGATCCAATACATCGTTGGTTCTTTACAGATGCAAATGATACGCAATCAAAGATTATTGATGAATTTTCGAGCGAACAAGGTAGATACATTGATCCAAACCAGCTTAAAGTAGCTCAGTCAGAACATATTTCAGAGCTGCCTGCTGACAAAGAAAAGCCTAAAAAACGCATTACTGCGCACTTTGAGCAAAAAGCAGAATCAGCAGGTAAAATATGATATATACTATTTTTATACCAGAAAAAATTGGCGATTATTACATTTTACCCTGTCGTATCGTTGGTATTGAAATCGAAAAAGAATATATTAATGCAACCGTTGTAAAATATAGCGGCGCGAAAAAAATAATCGAAAAAACTTTAAAAGAGCCGATTGAATATGCAATTTCTTTATCTCATCAAGATCAAGCTTCCGCTGCTATTGAACGTATTTTAGAAAAAATTGGTACCTATGATTATCTTTTTGTAGCACTTTCCAGTTCTTTGATTATCTATAAAGAACTTACGTTACCTTTTATCGACAAACAAAAAATAGGAATGGTTGCCCCCTTTGAAGTCGAATCGATGTTGCCATTTTCATTACATGATGCTGTTATTGATACAATAATCACCAAACATGAAGCCGCAACGGCGACTGTTTTAGCGATAGCTCTTAAAAAAGAAGTGCTTGATGAATATTTGGATATTTTTAAAAAAATTGGAAAAGAACCGGACAAAGTTACCATTGATCTTATAGAATTATACGGATTATATACTTCTATCCCAGATTATATGCACACACAAGGCGTTGTTAGTCTTATTGATATCGGCATGTATGTTACCAGAATAGCGATTATTATTGATGGCAAACTCAAAGTTATGCGTGTGCTCACTCAAGGCATAGCAACTATTTTGAAAATACTTGAGTTAGACCGTAATATAAGCCATTCGGAAGCATATGATTATTTATTTAAATCTGGAATACAAGAAGAAAATGGTTCAAAATTTTTTAGCCAAATTCAATTTACATTACAGACTTCTTTATCAAAATTATCATCTTCACAAACTACTCAAAAAATATTTTTAACTGGTACAGGAACAGAAATACCGCATATTACCGATGCTTTGGCAAAACTCATGTCCTGTGAGTGCGAAGTATTATACTTGCATAAAATTATCCACAATGGAACGATTATTTCAGCAAATAACGGTATAAAAAGTGAATCTATTATAAGCACTGCGACTGCATTGTCATCAAAAATTACCGATAATTTTAATATGCGTGTTGGATATATAAGTGAAACTAAAAAAACGCTCATAACGCAGCAGCTTATTGCTGCGTTATTGTTCATCACAGTAACAATAAGCGCTCTGTCTCTGTATACTTTTTTTACATTACGTGCCTTTAAAAAAGAAACCGTAACATCAGAACAAGAGGCAGTCGATAAGCTCAAGAAAGTATTTTCGCTTTCACGTCGTGGATCAGAAAAAGCTGATAAAGGTCTTTCACTAGAAACAGCTAACAATGCGGCCAAAGCAGAGCTTGTAAAAGAAGAAAATATATGGTTTTCGCTATCAAGTAATAACAGATTTTCATTTTTAACCTATCTGCAAGAACTTACTTCACGGATAGATCGAGACAAGCTCGCTTTGGATCTTAAACGTCTTATCATTAGAACGGGTGAAGGTACTCAACAAGACAGTATAATAATTGAGGGAAGCGTAAAAGATTATAATGCTTTACGAGCTTTCGAAGAAGCCTTATATGAATCTAATATGTTTAAAGATATTCCAAAGTTACAAGAGCCAAAATTTGGAACCATTACGCTTGTTTTGGATAAAACAGATAGAGAAAAAGCATGAATATCTTTAAAAAAATAAGAGAATTTGTTGCACAATTATCACCAGTACAAGTTTATCAGTATATCGGTGGCATTTTAGCAATTTTTTTAGTTGTTATAACTATTATATTATATATTTTTTATAGTCAGCTTAATAATTACGAGCGTAAAATAAAACGGCTCAATCAACTCAGAAAAGAATCGCGTACAATTCTTGAGCAACACGAACGAGTTAAACAGCAGCAAAATGACGTAAACACTATTTTAGCGCAAGACCCAACGTTCAAGATAAAAGAATATTTTTTAAAACTGGTAGCTGAAGTAGGACTCAGTCAGCAAAACACCAAGCAAGAAGTATCTGATCCTCAAGATCTTGAAAATGGTTATTCTGAAATAAAGCTTGATGCAAGTTTTGTAGATATTACGATGCAACAATTAACAGACTTATTATATAAAATTGAACAAAATGAACGCATATATACCAAAGAGCTCGCCATTACCAAGTCATTAAAGGGCCCAATAATAAATGTAACGTTAATTATTGCAACATTGCAACCCAAAGTATCGACATAAAATTGCATGGAATTATTATGAAAAAATTATTTTTATTTATGTTCGGAGCATGTGTAATAAGCAATAATATGTATGCTGATCAGCTTATAAACCACGTTCCAGCAACTGAACCTGCTTATACGCAACTTGCAACTATTCAAGAAGAAGTGCCCTTTTATGCAGTAGAAACTGATAAGAAAAAAAAGAAAAAAGAGCCTCTGATAAAATTCAATTTTGATAACGAAGATCTTGTTAAAATAATTAACATGATCGCCTCAAAGAAAAAAATAAATATTATTCTCCCGCAGGGAGCCGATGTTATTAATCAAAAAATAACTTTTAAACTGCAAAAAAAAATCACACTTGCGCAAGCAGAAAAATATTTATCGATGTTTCTTAATTTATCTGGCTATAGCATGTATCCTGATGGAAATTTTTTTGTTATTGCTAAAAATGATCCCAATATTAATCGGGTTCCGCTTCCACTCTTTATCAATGTTGCTCCTGCAGAAATTCCGCATAGCGAAATGCAAATTCGCGCAGTATATTATCTTGCAAACTTAAAAGTGCCAGAAAATACTATGGGGAGCGAACCGCTCAATCTTATGATTAAAGACATGATGTCTACAAATGGTACGTATGTTTTTGATCCAAAATCAAACGGAGTTATTATAATCGATAAAGCTAACAATATTAGCTCCATTGCAACTATTTTAACCGAACTTGATACATCAGGGACACGCGATGTCATAGCTTTGGTTCCATTATATAATAGTGTAGCTCGTACAGTTGCTGATCTTCTTAAAACTCAGATTGTTGCATCATCAGTTGATGCTCGAGGCATTATTAGAACAGATTTGAAAACAGAATCCGGCATTTATTTTGCAACTAATACACGTGTTGTTCCAGATGATAGAAGAAATACCATTATTATTATGGGCAAAGAAACAGCCGTTGAAAGACTCAAAGATTTTATTAGAGAATACATGGATGCCCCTGCAGAATCTGGCAACTCTATATTACATGCATATGATTTACAATATCTCGATGCAGAAGACTTTGCAAAAGTATTGCAAGATATTGTTACCCCAAAAGGGGCTTCTGGACAGTCACAAAAAGATTCTGCTACAGGGCCGATGCAATTTTTTGAGGGCGTCAGAATAGTACCAGAAACATATAAACCTGTTCAATCAGCGAAAGCGATTGCCGGTGGTTCAACTCTAGAAGAAACAGGAGTTGTATTTCAGGGTGGCAATCGTTTAATTATTGCTGCGCGTAAAAAAGATTGGGATCGCATTAAGGCACTCATACATCGCCTCGATAAACCTCAACGACAAGTGATTATAGAAGTATTGGTTGTCGATTTAAGTGTTAATAATAACAAAATATTTGGCTCGCAAGTTCGTAATCCTATTGTACCTGGGACACCACCTGGATTAGATTTTCAATCGGCGCAACTTATTGGTCCTGTTTTAAATAACCCTGATGTCAATACGCCGCCAACCACTATAGCGGCTGATTTGTTGCGTATTTTATTGGGATCAACTACCAGTATGGCGACCTTGTTAACAAGCTCACAGCAGTTTTCTGGTGGGCTGATTCTTTCTATTAATGATCCTAATGGCAGCGGTGTTTGGGCTGTATTTCAATTATTAGATAATATTATAGAAACAAAATTAATCAGCCATCCATTCTTAGTAACATTAGACAACGTGCGTGGCGAAGAAATTATAACAAATATTAGACGTGCTCCTGGCAACCAATCTATTGGTGAAGGTGGTATTTCTACTATTAATCAAAAAGATTTTGAAGCTACATTTAAGGTTGCAATAACACCACGAATCAGTTCACTCGACAGGCTTAATCTTCAAATAACTATAGAAATTGAAGATTTTACATCCCCAAGTCTTACGGATTTTAGTCGACAAACACGACGCGTACAAACAAATGCAAATATGAACTCTGGCCAAGTTTTAGTCTTGGGGGGGCTTACACGATTAGAAACAACAGAAACTGACACCGAAACTCCTATTTTGGGACAGATACCTCTTGTCGGCTGGTTTTTTAGAAATAAAACAAAAACTACCGTAAAAAATAATCTTGGAATTTTTATATGCCCTACTATTGTTGAGCCAAAGTTACGTGAGGGACAAAAGAAATATACGGGTGACAAGATCAAATATTCTTATAGTACTATTGGAGAATCCGCAACATATGATAATATTCGTGACCCAATAACAAGATTCTTCTTTATGTCGGGTGATAAGAGCGAAACAACTTTAACACAATATTTGGCGGACTCTAAAGAAGGTTCTTACAATTTTGAAAGCCAAGAACGTGAAATATTGGAGCCAAAAAAAATAAAGACTTCTATTAATACCGAAACACCTACTGAAGAAGATCGTGCTTTAAAAGCGCTTTTAAAAGATGAAAAAAATCCGATTTCAGGCGGTAATGAGTGAAAGCATTAATTGATCTTCGATCATTAAAAGCCGGTTGTATTTAGCTATACGATCAGTGCGGCTACAGCCACCGGCTTTTATCTGGCCTGCCGATGCGCCGACCGCAAGATCAGCTATAAAAGTATCTTCAGTTTCACCAGAACGATGCGAAACTATAACATTTAGATTATGCAATTTGCACAATCTAATAGCATGAAGCGTCTCAGTTATTGTGCCGATCTGATTAGGCTTTATAACAACAGCTTGGGCAATACCCTGACGAACGCCTTCTAATATACGTTCTGGATGTGTTGCAAAAATATCATCGCCAACAAGCTGAATTTTATTTTCCATAACATGTGTCATATATTTCCAGCCATCCCAATCTTCCTCACTTAATCCATCTTCTATAGAATAAATAGGATAACTATCAATAAGATTACTGTATATTTCAACAAGTTGTTCTGCGACTATTCGCTCATTATTCCATAGATATGTTTTAGTGAGTGGATCATATAAACGAGAAGCAGCAACATCAAGTGCGATAACGCAACGACTTTCATGAATTTGCTCAACACGAGCAAGAGCCTCACATAACAAAATAAGTGCCTCTTCATCATCAACGCACATCGGAGCGTATCCGCCTTCATCACCAACAGCCACAGATTTTCCATTTTTTTGTAAAACATTTTTCAATTCATGAAAAATTGCAACACTTAATTCAAAAGAGCTTCTAAAATTAGCCGCACCAAGCGGAACTATCATAAATTCTTGTATATGCATGTTATTATTGGCGTGCAAACCACCATTCAGAACATTAATAAGAGGAAATGGAACAGTTACAGAATCAGCGCCAGAAATATATGCAATCAATTCATACGGTTCAATCTGTTCAACATAAGCTTGGGCTTTATAAATTGCCATACTGGTCGCCAGCGTTGCATTGGAACCAAGATGTGATTTATCAGAAGTTCCGTCAATTTCCAAAAGCTTAAGGTCCATTTCTAACCCATTTGGCTCTTGCCCTATTAAAGCCGGAGCTATCATTGATTCAATATTTTCAACAGCTTTCAAAACGCCAAGACCCCATAAACGTTTACCACCATCTCGTAATTCATGGGCCTCGTACTTGCTACGAGAAAGACCCGATGGCGCCGCTGCAACAATACGTACGGTGTTCTCTAATACAACTTCACATTGCACAGTCGGCAAACCACGTGAATCATATATTTCTCGTGCTATTATTTGTGTAATTTTCATAATCTATTTCCCCCTTGCATAACTACATGCCTTTTTTCACTGTAACTAACTGCCCTTTAGTTTGTATAGGTTTGGCAAACTCTTGACAAAATAACAAAGGACCATAGATGTTTATTATAAAAACAATATATGGGGATACGTCTATGACTCTTGATAATCCAACCTATAATAAAATAAAATTAATTCATGAACTGAGCTGCATTTTGTGGTTTATAGAAAAGCATGCACTTGCCGATGCCCACAATGGCGGAGATAAATCTTCTCATGAAGCTCTCGCAGCTTTACAGCGCGATCTTTCAAAACATATCGAAGCGCTTCAAAAATCCATGTGCACGATAACGCATTAAAGTTTCAGGACCATAACATTATCGAGAAGCTGATAAATAGTAAGATGTGGCTTTGGCGACCTCAGATCGGGTGCACAAGTGATATCATTTTGACTATAAATACCAATTTTATTGTTGTAAAACCATAATTTATTATGATCCAAGTCGGTTTTTGTTAGAGCAAACTGCGCAAGAACAGTATAGTTTTTTTTAGGTTTAAACAACTTAACGGCCTCATTTCCACATGTCATAATGCGAGAACTAAAATCAGCATATATCAATTTGCCAGTTGTAGTTAATGCAACAAACTGCCATGGGTGCTCTGCATCAACCGCAATATCTTGAAACACTAAATTGCCAAATTTTTGATTATATGCAACAGATGCATCATGAGAAAGATCGATGGTTATAATAGTGCCGGCATCCGTAAGACCCAAGAGATTTAAACCGGCCAACCATGACACTTTAGATAAATTACTAATTTTATATTGTTTGCATTCATCCGATGATGAAACTTTTTTAAAAAACAATGCGTCTTTTGTAGCCGTCGCCACGTACGGAAATTTAAATGCCAATGCCTTGGCCATGCCATCTAGCGCAGCAATCAATCTTGTACTAAACGTTTTTACGCCATGAGTGCTTGTACCAAAACAATACACAATACTCGCATTCAAATTTGCATAAGGACAGATAACACAACAGATATTGCCAGCATCATCCCTCTGGAATCCATCAAACATAATATGATGCCCACTTTTACTAGTGAACATATCACTTACATCAAAATTGCGTGCTTCTTCTTTACCTTTCAAAAAGGTAGCTATTCTATAATCAAGTATTTTTATAACGAGGGAATCAAAAAATGAGGTCGATCCATATTTTCCATTACCAAAAGTATATTTATCTTCATTGTAAAAAAAATGAGATTTTTGTGATTTTGTATCAAGAGCAAGATTATTTTCACTAAAAGATAGAGGACCGACATGCATATCATCTAAAGACAAGTGATAATCTGCATAAAATTCTATAGTTTTTTTGCCATTAAAAACAATGGCTCTGCCATCATGATATACATTTTCATGAAAATTTTTTTCCATGCCGTTATTCGACAAAAAATATAAAACAAACAAAAAAAATATGCGGTTCATAAAGTTGCAAATTTCCAAACAGAAGAGAATTTATATATAACAAAATTATCAATAATTTTAGCCAGTTTACCTTCTTTAGTAAGAAGAGTTAACTTTTTTTTATTAAAATAATAATCAAGCAATTTATGATAAGAAGTTATACCCAAAAAACGCTTATGCAACTTTATAGCATGCACTTTGCCAAAACCAGATCCATAACCCACAGCTTCAATCGTTTCATGCTTCAATAGACTACTAACCACCATCACATGTCCAGGAAACCAGATTAAATCACCTTCTTCTAGATGATCTTTTTCTGACAATGGCTGCAAATGTCGCGCCAATGTTAATGTATTTTTAAAAAAATATGGGATACCACATATTTGTGCAGCGCGAGCAACAAGGCCAGAACAGTCAAAACCAGCATAAGGTCGACTCATATAAGGGCGATCATATAACGTAACTGTTTGTTTACCAAAAGATGCCTCTTCTTCTTGAACATCATCGCCAACAGCTTCCAAAAAACTAGAACCTCCCCAGATATAAGGGATCGCACCATGATGCAGCATGGTCCATTTTTTTAGCAACTGTACATACTCTTTTTGCCGCTCCGAGCGTGTCATATTTTTTTCTGTCACACAAAGCGCTTTCTGTAATGGTGCGTGATGCGTTGTAAATGTTTCTGGATCAAAAATTTTTACAATAATAGTCGTTGGATGATTTGCAACTTTAACAAAACGAGTTCCTGCGGAATATTTTTTTTTGGTAATAGGATCATGCCATGGCATAATAAGCGTAACTATATTTTTATTTTTAAATGCTTGCTGGTGTACCATATTAATGGGTTCTGGAAATGCAGATATATCAACTCCGGCACTAACAAGCTCATCAAAAAACAATAACGTATCTCTGTGAACCCAAAAATTCTTTAAATGTATACGGTCAGGAGCATCAAAAAAAAGCCTGCCCGTATCGATACACACTTCTTCACCTTTGTGATCTATAACGTCAACAACATCATTAAACAAGGCTTGTGTCGCCCGCCAACAGCCGTTACTGGCACTGCTACTCGCACAGGGCATAGAGTTATACAATTCTTTTAAAGAAGAATATGGTCTTCGTACACTTAATTGATCAAAAAAAAGATCTACAATCGGCGTAATAACCACTGCCTTGCGATAAATACCCTGGACTGCGCTCTCTGCAAAAAAAAAAGCACTAGCGATAAAAATTATTACTTTCATAACATCCCCTGCTAGAAAGCATAATAATTTATGCTAGAGCTTTTCAATAATTTTATAATTATTAGAAACTATTTATTTAGGATTTTTAATTTTACACGATATATTAATGCAGGTGCGATAATCCCAAAAATTTTGCGCACAAGATAATAACCCACCGATACCAACAATAATACCTAAACCTGCACCAACATATTTAAATGGTACTGCATAGCGATGATTAAACATACTAGCAATGGATGGCTGGGTTAACGAATAACAATGCTGAACTGCGGGAATTTTACTTAAAAGATATAATCCAGAAAAAATAGATGTGCCAATAGCAGCTTTTTTAGCTGTATCAACGGCATATATGTTACGTTGCCTTCTTAATGCGTCAATATGTTTACCCAAATTCGTCATGCCTTCCTTATCAGAAATGAATATTGGTTCATTTCCAACAACCACATCCAGAGCTTCTCTATGCCACTTAACACACTCTCGCAAATCAGAAATTGTTCTCAAATTATCTGTGTCAGAAAGCTTATTAAGCGCAGCTAGATCAACACCCATAACCCAATGTGGGGCAAGTGATAAAAATAGTAACAATTTTATAAACTTCATAATTACAATCTCCAATTAATATATTATTTTTTAATTATATATAATATATATACTACTCTCTTTTTAAAAAATGTCAATTTGAATCACAAAATGCAATAATAATTGCCTATTTTAGAAACAAAGCCTTCACAACACAAATCGCCTAAATTCTTCTCGATTCGTTCAATAGGTCGATCAATAGAAGCACATAAAAACTCAAAATCTATTGGCACCTGGTGACTGGTTAAAATACGCAAAATCATGCCCCTAATTTGGCGCTCAGAGCCCTCAAATTTCGATTGCTTGGCATAATGGCTACTTTTGATATTAGGGTTTTTAAACTGTTTTTTGATCATAACGCCATAGTCTGTCAGAGCATAGTACCAAACCCTTGGATTAAGCTTATCAAGAGCCTGTTCTACAAGAGGGAAAAGCTCTTTATCGTTAATTTCAGCTCTTTGTGAGAAGAAAAGATGTATAAACACTGATCTAATGTTAGTTTCTATAAAAACAGTGGGCATATTAAAAGCAAAGGCACAAATAGAACCGGCCGTTGCGGGCCCTATTCCTGGCATATCAAGCAAGATTTCTGGATTGGCTGGCAAAGTAGAATTATAGTCTTTTGTTACAGCCTGAGCGATTTTTAACAGGGCTAGTGCCCGTCTGCTATACCCCAGCCCCTGCCATAGGGTTATAACGTCTCTTGTTGACGCCTGAGCAAGAGCCTCAAAAGTCGGGAAATGAGTTATAAATTGAATAAACTTATCTTTGACGCGATCAGTCTGCGTTTGCTGGAGCATAATCTCAGAAACGACAATGTGGTATGGATTGGTGGTCTGCCGCCAGCTAAAAACCCGCCCGTATTCGGCATAATAGGCATAGATGTGCTGCCTAAAAGCCTCTACACCTTCTGGAGATAATAAGCCATTTTGTTGTATATAATTATCAAACTTCATACCTCAAATCTAGCATATTCTCAGCAAAAATCGACAATTCACTCAAGCCTCTTGATCCTAAATAAAGTCGAGGATATTTTTCATATCCCCGACTTTATAAATTTAAACAAGCAGCATCAGGCAAGCTTGTTGAGCGCTATATTTTAACTAAAATATGCAAGTTCATCAGTTGCTTCAGCCCTATTATCACTATTTATTTTTTTTCGTTGGGCTAATTCATGAATAGGAATATTATGATCCTGTATATATTGAAAAATTTGCCTATACAACTTGTGTGCTTTATTCGATGCAAAAAATCCTTCAGTTTTAATTATATATTCAGGCAACGGTTCTTTAGCACCAGCAAAACCTCTTACAAATTGCGATGATAGAATTTTTGATCTTGGATGAAAATATTCTCCCCTACCAAATAAACCGGCTAAAGTTGATAGCGGCGGTATATGAAATTGATTACCCAAGGGACCATGTACATACTCTTTTTTACTGATTGGCAATACATAGCCATTGCTACCCTTATATAGGTGGTGTGAATATGCGACAGCGCTTGAATGACCATTTTTATGATTATCAAAGAATAATCCGGCAAACCAAGAAGTCCCAAACGATAGAGCCGCATTCTCATCGGGACGATAGTTTTCTACAGCTACAGTTCCTCGATATAAAAGAAAAGTATTATTGTTATGCGCAATATACTCCTGCTTAATGCTTTCTATAATATCGCTATGAATAGAGCGATTATAACCAGATAAAGAGCTAAAGACTTCTGTAGCCTGCCCTTGGAATTGGTCATTTACGATCGAGCGACAAGCATCAAAATTAAGTTGAGCTGGCTGTATATTATTTGCAGTCAGGTGCGCTACAATATGACGATTAATAATTTTATGAAAATCTATTAACGATGAGTGATTATTAATAAGATCAAATGGTAACTTTATTTTCCCATCCGCATTACCAAAAAGATTATATAACGGACTATTCAAATTCAAAGATTTTTCTGAGCTATGAGCTTCTGTATCTCGTTGATTAAATTTCGCCAATAGCCGATTTTTAAATGATGTCACGTTATATAAAGCTCCACCAGTCTTGCTTTCGATATTTGTATTATTCAAGTGTGGATTTAGAAAATGAAAAACAAACATTTCATACAATGATGTAGGAATAAACTGAACTTTTACTCCTGGAACTTGAGTATCAAGCGCATTTTGCATTGCCGCGATCTCATCTTCCTGAAAGTTATTATAGTTTAATGATGTTGGAAATTGATTATGCAATTTAATATCATAAATTTTCTTATGCTCGTCATCAGAGATAACCGAACCATCTGTTTTAAAGAAAATAGTTTCCGCCTTAAGCATTGCCAATCTATTTTTTGCAGATATAAAAGCATTTTTTAAAAATGGTAATAATCTATTATACGGTATTGGATTGCGCGCCAATAAAGCCGTGCTTGAAAACTGACTAATTAACAAGATAATTGATAAAATTTTTAATATATTTTTTTTCATATCCCGCCTTATTCTTAATAGCTTATTTTTTAGTTACTAATAATAGTTTACCATCTATAGAATAATTGTCAAATAGTAATTTCCTATAGAGTACCAGGGCAAAATGGTAGCAGAAGGGTCTAAAATAGGGCTAAAAACACGCTATAAAACACGTAAAAAAGCCGGGTTTTCCTCTCCGGCTTTACAAGATTATCGCACAGCTAATAGCATGCAATTCACTCAAACAGCTTAACCTACATGCCAAGATCTTAATGACAATACAAATATTGTTGTCGTTGCAAGCGTTCCAAAACCCCTTCATTGGTACGAAATACCATTATAGCTTGTTGTTCTTGTTTATCAAACGCATTATTTTGCGCTTCAAGATTACGTATTCTTTTATTGAGATAGCCTTGATAATCAATCGCTCGAAATATATTCTGCATCCCACAATCTGCCACATATAAACCATAATTAAATGACTCTAGGCTTGCAGAAACCACGCAACCTGATGCTATCACTGAAGCAGCGCCGGCGATTATTGATTTGTTATAATATTCAAACGCCATACCGCAAAAAGCAGGAATACATGAAATGCTACTGATGCCCAATATAGCACTCCATGCCATCAAACCTAAGCCCGCATAAGTTTCTACAGGAGCTATTATTGACCTTGCATCAATCTTCATTCTTACATGGCGGGCATTCCGGCGCCTTAGATAGAGGACAGAAAGTTCTGCCCGCAGATCGACTCTCTGATATTGTATATCATACACTCGATCTGCATATCTCTCGGCCAAACGCATATGATGCAAAATCTTCTCATTATGAGTCATGGCTTGCACAGATAATCCAATAAACATGAGGGGTAATATTTTTAATATATTTTTTTTCATTTGTATCTTTCCATTATTACTATAAAACACATTATAAAGCCGGATATATTACAAATCCAGCTCTATAATATTATATATTAAAATCTTACTTGTTAAATGCATTATAAGCTTCATGCGCTTTGCCAAAGTTATAATAGGCACATACGCCTAGGGCAACTACTTGGCCGGCAAAGAGGCCTGCATGTCTCGCATTAGCCCTAAAGCTATTTTTAATACGAGCATACTCTGCCTGAGCCACTTTTACCTTATCCCTACTTTCGCTTGCTTCAAATTCTTTTTTTGAATCCATTTCTTCATGCGAGCTAGAATTGCTGTAAAGCTTATTGTGCAGCTCTTTTAAATCGAGTGCTGCGGTGTTTGCGGAGCGATATGCATGATATTCATGAAATGCACTCTTGGCAGCCTGTTGCGCAATAACCGCAGAGGGCACAATACCAAGCGCTAAAAGAGACCCTGCCGCCGATCTACCAATCACCGTGTACATGCTATCACGTACTGCTTTACCAGTATTCTGAACCGCGCCGACACATAAAAACTGGCCCGCTAACACTATAATTGACAATATTTTTAATATATTTTTCATAGTTTTTACCTGCATTTTTATATTATTTTTTACTATTAATATAAATATACAGGATGCTAAATAATTGTCAATTAGAAATTATATTAAAGAGCTATTATCAATAATTAATAGCAAGCAGCATTCATTGCGTCCTCAAGCGCCTATGCAATTAACGAAATCTTTAAATCTATAGCTTTAGCAAGCCTTTTAATGGGTTTTTTAAAGCGTGCTTTCAAAAAATTATTCAATAAAATTACCAACAGTCTATCGTATTTTATATTCTACCAACTCTGATTTTGACCATTAATTCTGGCTTAAGAACAGTATCAACCGCCTTTTGCACATCAGATATAGTTAACTGAGCAAGCTGCTGCGCACGATTATTGAAATAATTTGCTGGCAGCGCATATTCATCAACATGTAAAAATGTTGCAGCGATACTTCTGTACGTTCCAAAATGATCGACCAGGGAATTTGCAACTGCATGTTGCGCTTCTTCAAGTTCTTCTTGCGTTAAGCCATGAGCAGCATGTCTGATGACTTGCTCAATTTGAGCTTCGGCATCTTTAAGACGATCTTGAGATACAATAGTTTTAACCAATGTCATGCCAGGCTGCTTGCCAACCCCAGCAATAAGCGAGCCGCCAATAGTATAAAAGAGACCAGAGCGCTCACGTAATTCAAATAAGCGCGAGCTCATAGAACCCAAAATACCACCGGTAAAAACTTGATCAAACAATAATAACGCGTCAAAACGCGGGTCTTTTCTATCAACAGAAAGACCTCCAAAAGCCAAGACAATCTGATCTCTATTAATCGGATAATTTATAGTTTCTGCGGTAACTGGCAATAATGAGGGAAATGCAAAATCTGGCAATCTTTCGCCACTCCATGCACCTAAAGTATCCTCTAGAAGTTTAATGATATTATTTTCATCAAAACTGCCAACAATAGACAACCGCGATCCGCACGGCGTGTAATATTGTTTATACGCACGCACAAGATCATCACGCGTAATCTTATTAATACTTTCTAATGATCCCAGCATATTTTGAGCGTATGGATGATGTTTATATAATTCTTGTCGCAACAATTGACCAATAAACTGCGTAGGAGTGTCCCAAAAATTCTTTATATCACCAATCATTTGATGACGAACTTTTTCAATAGAATCAGATGAAAAAACAGCCTGAGTCAAAACTTCATTCAGCAACGTAAGTCCAGAAAACACATCACTTCTCAGCATATTAAGAGTGACTTGCCCAGGAATCACATTAAGATCCATCCCGCGTGATTCTAACTCTTGAGCGAGGTCTTGCGCGGAATAATGCTTCGTGCCTTCTTCTAGCATATCCGCCACAAACATACTTAGCCCCTGTTCACCAACAGGATCATAATAATATTTAGCTTGCAAATCTAAAATTAATTCTACCTTAGGCAAATGCGGATCGTGGTGATAAAAGATTTTAAGTCCATTAGATAGTGTTGCTGTTTTCGCCTGAGGAAAATTAAAACGAGAAGAAATTTCACGAGTAATAGTATGTGCAAATACCGATTCTTCAACTTCAGTTTCTCGTGTTATGCCAGATAATACTTGTTCATCAATCTTATCCGAAGCTTGTTGCAACTGAGTCCAATATTCTTTATGCTCTTCCGGCAAAGGCATAACAACGCCAGAATGCATCATCTTAAAGTTTTCTTGTACAAGCTTACGCATATCGTTTTTTATTTTTTCAAGAGGATAATTGCAATAGCGAGCTAAATAATGCTCATCGCCCGTAGCGAGAAAAAATTTACCCAACAAATATGCCTTTTTTTGATTATTTTCTTGCAACGATATAAAATCCATCTCTGTTTTTTTACGAGCACGAAGTAATTCTGCATCTGATATATCATACGAAGCAAGATTTTTTATCTCGGCATTAATCAGATCGATAATTTTTTCTTTATCAGAAATATTTTTAGGCTGAAAGTTAATCATAAAAAGGCTGTGATCGAAAAGATCGTACGTAAAACTTTCTAGATCAAGCGCAAGCCCCAATTCATCAACGATTTTTTTATATAAACGAGAGCTTTTACCGGCGCCAATAATCCAAGACAATAAATCAAGAAGATAATCTTGCTTGCGATTTATGCCAGGAACAAGCCAAGCAAGCATGCAAGGCGGCTGCTGAATATCGCGATAGAGAGTTATCGAGCGCTCTTCAAGATCATCAAGATGAGAAAAAGCTTCTTTCTTATACATATAATTAGGGGCAATATGTTCAAAATTTTCTACAGCGGCCTGAAAAGCCTGCTCTGGATCAACATCCCCAACAATTACCAGCGTGGCATTATTTGGCACATAATGTTTTTTATAAAAAGCAACCAAAGCATCGCGCTTTAAACTCCATAAATCTTGTTTATAACCAATAATGGGGTGATGATAAGGATGATCAAAAAAAATTGAACCGAGCATGCGTTCAATAAGCGTTGAGCTATAATCGTCATTATACATTTTAAGTTCTTGAATAACCGCTTTAAGCTCAGAATTTAAAAGATCCTGCTTAAATGTGCAATTGGTCATACAATCGGCCATAACTGGCAAAATCTTGGTCCAATTTTGACTTGGCATATCAAAAAGATATCCCGTATAGTCGTATGATGTGAAGGCGTTACAATAACCAGACAATTTATGCGTTAACGTATTAATATCTGATTCAGACAAATTAGTAGTGCCTTTAAAAATCATATGCTCAATAAAATGAGCAATTCCCTTTTCGCCACTTTTTTCATCACGAGAACCCACATTATACCATAATTGAATGGATACCTTAGGAATCGCACGACTCTCCTCAATAAGAATCGTCATACCATTCTTAAGAACTCTTTTTAAAACTCCACTTTTTATCATGAAAACGCCTTGTTCTGAATTATAATTAATTTTATACCTAGCTTAAAATAATCCTGTTATAACAGCAACTTTTACCTGCATCTTATCATATTATTGATTTTATATTATAAAATAATTTAATATTAATACTGAATATGTTTTCAAATAAACAATATACTTTGACGGAGTATACATGAAAAAACTAGTTATCATATGCCTCAGTTTATGTAATATAAGCTTAATAGAGAGCATGAAAAATACTTCAAACACCAACCAATTAGAAGATATAATAAGCTCGCGAAAAAAATTAATAAAAAAGATAATTTTATCACAACAACAAAACAAAAATCATATAGATTCGATAGAAAAAATTTTATCAGCGATAAAAAAATTAGAAAATGAAGCAAATATAACAGAACTCAATAAACAAGTAATGCAGATACGGTATGATAACTGCCTTTATCAACAAAAAAACCCTAAAATAAAAAAATATTTACAAGAAATTAACCTACTTGAACAAAGTATCCGTGATATGACTAAGCCAGAGCGCAAAGCTATTAATAAATTAAGCATAGAAATGGAAAAATCTGGCAGTACAGATAATACACAAAAACAAATTAATCGACTTCAAAAACGTATGCGACAAAAAACACATGCTCAGGTGCGTAAAATTTCGCAACTTAATAATGAAATTTATCGCATTATGCAGGATAAAATTCAAGAAGCTCGACCAATAGCACAGCAATTGGCTGAAAAATACAAAAAAATAAATACTCAAGTAAAAAATCTTAATGGCAAGCTCGAGCAGCATGTAAATGCTATTAATAGTTTGGTAGGCAACAATGAAACATTAAGAACAGCTCGACAACAATTAACTCGAGCACGCAAAAAATTATTAAAAATAAACCCATGCAGTGAACCGGAACTAAATCCAACATGGGAATCATTATTTGTATAAATAATAATATACAGGTTAAGAAATTACA
The DNA here is from genome assembly GCA_041660765.1 of Candidatus Babeliaceae bacterium. Taxonomy (NCBI): domain Bacteria; class Candidatus Babeliae; order Candidatus Babeliales; family Candidatus Babeliaceae; species Candidatus Babeliaceae bacterium. The sequence continues at coordinate 66,705 of JBAZVR010000002.1, forward strand.
GATACTTTAAGTGAGTCTGCTGTAATTTTTTAACCGTTAGCATGTGTTATGAAAATAATCCCTCTACTTATATTTGCACTCATTATGAGCTGCTGCGCACGAAAGAAACCAATGTCAGAATCATTGCTTAACAAACCAGCTCCAGACTTTACTCTACTCGATGACAATAATACCGCGCGATCACTTGCCGAATTTAAGGGTAAAAAAATAGTTCTTTATTTTTATCCAAAAGACGATACACCGGGCTGCACTACAGAAGCTTGTTCGTTTAGGGACAATTTTGCAGAATACGGCAAAAAAAATATTACCGTCTTGGGTATAAATTATGACACGCCCGAGTCCCACAAAAAATTTAAAGCAAAATACCTTCTTCCCTTTATATTATTAAGCGATAGCACCAAAGAAGTAGCCCAAAAATACGGCGCATACGCCAGTATTCTCAATATTTTATTTCCCAAAAGAATTACGTTTTTAATCGATGAGCAGGGCATTATCATACATATTCTCGATAATGTTGATGTCAAAAATGACGCCCAAAAGATAATAGATATTTTCTCAAAAAACGCCCCTCACTAAAAGTTGCAATAAGAATAATAATTATCAAAAACCCCTCTACAAGATAGTTATTCGATGCATCTTACTTGACTTTACAGTAATAAATCTTTACATTTTCATGCTGTGAAAGATTTATATTCTTAACCGCACAAAGACTACAAAGATCATGAAAAATATAAAAAAAATACACGCGGCATTTTTAATCGCCGCACTAACACTCTGTCAATCAAGCAATTCAATGCAACACTTAGAAAATATTACTAAAAATTTAAATCGTGGATTGGATTTTGGATGGACCGCCGTAAAATACGGTACAATTATCGGCACTTTCTTTGCTGTTAAAAAATATGGCTATGATTATTTTTGGAAACCCAATACCGCTCCAACTATCCCAGTAACCCTTGTGCCAGCCGTACAAAATGCCGTGCAGAACGAAGTGCGCGAACTAAAACCTGTTTTTGAAAATATTATTACAGAACAAAAAGCTCAAACAGAAAACACGAAGCAACAATTTCAATCAATACATCAAGAACAAGTGAAATTTAAAAAACAACAGAATACAGGTTATGAAAATCTCATGAGCGCATTAACGCAATTCGCAGAATGCTCTAAAAAAGCGCATGAAAAAACACAAAAACAAATTGCCGAACATGCAGAACAAAGTAAAATTGGACATGAAACAACTCACCTAAAAATAGAAGAATTATCCAAAAATATTGGTGAAATAAAACATACCCTTGTTGAAATTAAAAAAGGACTAGGTATAACGGCTCCGCAAACAAACACTCCCTAATTCAGATTCTATAGACATAGATTAAAATGAAAAAAAATATTCAATTGGCCAAGCTAATATTAACAATTTTATTAATATATTCCATTGCAAATGCGGTTGAATCGCTGCCAACACATTTTTCAAATCAAATAAATTTTTCTGAATGGGGAAAAACGACGCTCGCAGTCATAGGATGCGGCGCTTTAATATATAAGACATATTCATATTTTTTTGTAAAGAAGCAAGATATATTTCAGCGCGTGGAACAGTTAGAAACAATGTTTAAGAAATTTGAAAATGAAACAAAAATTCGAGAAGCCGCAGAGACCGAAAAAAATAATACTCGCGATAATAAGATTATAAAAATGGAATCTGCTATTGCTCAAATCGAACAAACATGGTCAAAAAAATGTAATGATATCTTAGTAGAATTAGGAAAATCACAAGGTGTCCTTTCAGGAGTAATGCAAAATCAGTTTCAAAAAACCGATGAGCAATTTGATCAACTCTCAAAAAAAGTAATTGGGGTAATTAGCCTTTTTAAAGACGAGCAACAAAAAAATTCCCCAAGTCACCATGAAAATACCACTCCTGCGCCAAGAATAGTTGCTCAATCTCCAGCATGCCGTTATTTTAATGTGCCGAAAAATCTATCAATACCAAATAGCCAATAATCAACAAAACCTACAATGCACCTACTCGCCATTATAAAAACAGCTTTTTTTTTACCGCCGGTGCATGGGCTAGCACTGCTAACAGTCCTATTTATCGCAGGTATTTGCTGGCAAGCCAGCGGGGGGCTCTTAATCTTACCAATCATAGTGGCGATGGGGGCAAGTGCCATTTATTTTCAGAAAAATAATTGTGAACCACAATGCATAGCAATAAAAGAATACGCCATACATATGCTGTTAGCGGCGCTGTTTTTTTTTGGTGGCGCATATCGCTATTATCAAACAGCACACGCATATGCAGAATTTAATCAGGCGATTACAGAAAAAATACTTGATATCACGGGCACAATAAACTCTATCGAAAAAAGCAATGCAGCAGGATATGCTCACGCGATAACGCTTGTTATAGATAATGTGCAACAGCATCAACAAAAAACACATATTGCGCCGACGCGTAATTATGTCATAAAAATATACACACCAGAGCAAGCGCAAGAATTGCGCGTTGGAGACATAATATTATGCTCTAACATGCAATGTGATATGCCAAAAAATGATCACTTTGTACAATACAATATAAAAGAAAAAATAACCCACACGTTTTTTATTAAGAATCCACAAATTACTGTATTGCAACGCCCAAAATATTCATATAATCGCACCATACATGAATATAGACAACATATAACAGATCAACTACGCACAAAAATATCTCCTCCCTGTTTTGCACTCTTTTCTACTATTTTTCTTGGCTCACGAGACGTCGATGCACACAGCCTGCAAACAACACAAGAGCACTTTATCGCATGGGGCATTGCGCATTATTTAGCACGCTCTGGATTACATCTGGTTCTTATTATCATTATGCTCATGATGCTCTTGAGATTTTTACCGCTTCATTTCTATCTAAAACAAGCTATAGTCATTTTTATTATAATGGGCTACACATGTATGACCTGGTTCACAATCTCTTACCTACGGTCTTTTTTGATGTTTATTTTATCAACATTATGCATGACGCTTCTTATTGAAGTACAATTATTTCATATTGTGACGCTCACAGCTTTGGGAATTTTGCTAGAAAACCCATTTCAACTCTTCTTTTTAGATTTTCAATTAAGCTTTGCTTTAACTGCAGCACTAGCATGGTATTCATATCTCAATCAATATAAAAAAATTAAGACTCTTATATAATTATTGCGTTTAATGCGCATGTTAACATAAAATTGTAATTGCACGCCATCATACAGTAAAAAGGGAGTGGGACATGATGCGTAGAGTATTATCAATGCTGTTATTATGTGTTGCGCATACATCACTATTAGCAGCAGAAAATCATAAAAGGCCAAGACCTTCAAGCACCACTATTTTTGATAAAGACTATATACATCCTCCATCAACCTATACAGTTATTGTATATATGTCAGCAGCGAATGACCTGTGGCCATTCGCTGACCGAAATATAGAACAAATGAAACAAGTTGGATCCAATGAGCATCTTAACATTTTAGTACACATAGATATTCGCAAACCTGGCTACAAAAAAGTGACAAAGCGACTTTTTTTGCAAAAAAATAAAACGGTGCAAATAGGTGATGCCATGTGTCTTGATAGTGGCGATGAACAAACACTTATAGATACCGTTAAATGGGCTGAAGATCACTTTCCCGCGCAATACACATTTCTCACATTTTGGAACCATGGAAGCGGAGACCTTAATCCGCTCAGATGGCGAGTGATAAACCCTTCAACACTTTTTAATTATAATCCAGATAATAAACTTATAGAATTAGATAGAACAATTGGATTTGTTGAAGATTACAGTACAATTGACCTCATAGATCGAGGCATATGCTTTGATGAAACGACGGGCAATTATCTCAATGACCAAAAATTAAAAAAAGCCCTGCATGAAATTTGTGCATACAGAAATGGAAAAAAGTTAGACCTTATTTTTTTTGATGCCTGCCTCATGGCAGGCATTGGAACTGCTTGGCTTATCCATGATTTTGCTCACTATATGATAGCCTCAGAAGAACTTGTTTTAGGCACAGGCGCTGATTATGCCCAAGTACTTTTACCACTGCAAAGTGGCACTATCTCACCAGAAGAGTTTGGCAAACACATCGTACAATGTTACAAAAAAACATATGGCCATTTGACAAATGATTATACACAATCTGCAATAAATTTATCAAAAATAGATGCATTAGCAAATAACATTAATTATCTTGCAGAGCTCCTTATCAGAGGGCTAGATCAACAAAAAAACAACTCAGTAAAAAAAGCTCTTAAAGAAAGTCGCAATAAATTTGCATGCACTCATTTTGGAGAAGACGAGCCAAACTATCTGGATTTACGTCACTTTTATTTTAATTTACTCAATCATATAAAAAATATAGAACTTGAAAATAAAACAGAAAGTTTTTTACTGAAAGAAAATATCAAAAAAAATCTAGAACAAGGACTCACGCTGATCAATGAAATTATTATAGCAAACGTCACAGGAAAAAATTTAAAAAACGCAGGGGGAATATATATATATTTTCCAGAAAAATCCATTCACCCATCATTTTCGCTCACCGAATTTGCACAAAACAGTACATGGATGTTGTTTTTAACCACATACACCAATATGCAATTTCAATAAAAATAATATGTAATATTTGAAATTATTATGACAATTGGTTATTTGAAATTATTATCATTTTCACAAAAGCACAAAATGTGGATAACTTGTGGATAACCTGTGGATAACCTGTGGACAACTTTAAAATGAAATTAACGGTTTTCATTATAAACGTCGACCTAGAGCCATTTTTAAGAATACACACATTCGAATAAGTCGATCCAATGAGGCATACTTGATGTTAAAAAAAGTTATCCACAAGTTATCCACATTTCATTCACATATTTTTAATTTAACGATATGACGATTCAGAGGGTCTTTTGAGCATGAAGAAAGCGAGTTATCCACAAAAAACAGCGTCGCCTATTACTATTAAATATATATATTATATTAATATAATAATAGGCGATTACACAAACTGAAATGTTAAATTTATAACCAACGAAGTGCTTTCCATATTCCTTTTTTTTTGGTAATATCAGGGATGCATTGCATAAAAATTATTTTAATACGCCAATATTTTTTTGAATTTAAGGAAAATTTGTGAAACTTTCGCACGTGATTGAAGAGCTTGTAGAAGAAAAAGGACTTGATCGCAGCACTCTGCACACTATTATGTGCGAAGGAATGCTTGCGGCTTATTCAAAAAAATATCCTGAGTTCGATTTTGACGTTATTTATAACAAAAAAATTGATGAAATAGAGATATTTGCTCGCAAAACTATTGTAAATGCGGTAGAAGACGAGAGCAAAGAAATAACAGTTCGCAAGGCAAGGTCTATTAAGCCCGATTCTGAATTGGGCGATATTATAGCCGTTCCCTTTGAGCAAGCGCTTGGCAGAATTGAAATATTAAAAGCCAAGCAAGTTATCGCGCAAAGAATTAGAACCATTGAAGCAGAATCAATCTATCAAGAGTTTAAGCCCAAAGAGGGCACGATTGTTGTTGGAGTTATACATAAGTGCGAACGCAATGGTGCTACCGTTAAAATTCAAGACACGTTGGCGTTTTTGCCTAGGTCGTTAATGATTCCCGATGATAAATGCGTTGCTGGCTATTCGATCAGAGCATTATTAAGAGAGGTTTTGCTGGAGCCGCGCAATGAAAATCAGCTCATTCTTGATAGAGTTTCTTCGGAATTTTTATACAAACTCTTTGAATTAGAGATTCCAGAGGTTTTTGAAAATCTGGTCGAAATCAAGAAAATTGTAAGGGCTGCGGGGTATAAATCAAAAGTTGTTGTTGTTTCGCACGATAAGAACATTGATCCTGTTGGCACATGTGTTGGGGTTGGCGGTGTTCGCATAAAGCCAATTTTAAGAGAGCTTGGATTAGAGAAAATTGATATAATTACTCAAGAAGACTCCACTGAAGAATTTGTAAAGTCAGCTCTTAAGCCTGCGACTATTAATCATGTTGAGATTATTGAAGGCAAGGTAGCCCAGGTGTGGCTTGATGAAGATCAGAGATCGTTAGCGATAGGAAGAATGGGTAAAAATATTGCTCTTGCATCTGAGTTAACTGGTCTCGAAATTCATTTGATGAAAAGTGAAAATCAAAAAGATATTTTAAATATAGCGCTTGACGACGAAGACGACAAGGCTCAAGAGTAATTTGCATTAAAATGCATGATTGGAATATATGACATTGCGAGTTTATGAATTTTCAAAGAAACATGGAATCCCGAGTAAAGATCTTATTTCTTTATTGCGTAATAAGGGGTTTGAAGTTGCCAGCCATATGTCTATTTTGCCATCTGATGCAATTGCATTTTTAGAGCTTCATGTTAAGCAGGGCAGCGGTGCTCTTCATAAAAATACACCAACGCATCAAGAAGATGTATTGGAAGAGGAGCTAGATATCGAGACCCCTGCTGATTCGGCAAGCATTATATTGGAGCCGATGACGGTTTCTGGATTTGCTCATGCTATTAATAAGCCTGTCTCAGAGGTGATTATAGCGCTTCTAAAACAGGGAGTTATGAGCACTAAGAATCAAATTTTACCAGAAAAAGTCATCTCGCAGCTTGCGCACCTTTATAGCATTTCGCTTATTGAAAAGCCTGTAGAGAAGAAGGTTAGCGTGCATCATGCTGCGGTCGATCAAGGGGAAAAAGTTGAACGTCAGCCGGTTGTTGTTGTTATTGGACACGTTGATCATGGCAAAACGACGTTGCTTGATTTTATAAGAAAAACGCGTGTTGCTGCTCGTGAAAAGGGCGGGATAACTCAACACTTGGGTGCTTATGAAGCAAAAACTTCTCAGGGGAATGTTGTATTTTTAGATACGCCCGGACATGAAGCGTTTTCATTAATTCGCGTTCGCGGACTTAAGGTTGCTGATATTGCTATTTTAGTAGTGGCGGCAGACGATGGAATAATGCCTCAAACGATTGAAGCGATTAAAGCAGCTCGTGCCGTCGGTTTGCCTATTATAGTGGCCATTAACAAAGTAGATAAAGCTTCCCCGCAGCAAATAGAGAGCGTAAAGCGCGGACTTGGACAATATGATCTTATACCTGAAGAATGGGGTGGTCAGACAATATGCGTGCCTATTTCTGCCAAAACAGGCCAGGGTGTTTCGGAATTACTTGATATTATCGTGTTGCAATCACAGTTGATGGAGTTGACTGCAAGTATTGATATTCCTGCGCGCGGTTTTATTTTAGAATCAAAGCTTGAAAAGGGTCGCGGTCCTGTTGCAACGGTTATTTGTCAGCATGGAATTTTAAAGGTGGGCGATAATTTTGTCTGTGGCTCTGTTCGCGGCAGAGTAAGTTCTTTGATAGATTCAGCCGGTCAACGAGTTGATTCTGTACTTCCTTCAATTCCTGCTTCTGTTGCTGGTTTTTCAGAATTGCCTCAAGTGGGGGATTTGTTTGAAGTTGTTACTGGTGCTGAAATTAAAAAATCGCATGCTGCATTAGGGCAAAAGGTTGCTCCTGTGCGTCAGGTTATGCATGAAAATGCTCTTAATATTATTATAAAAGCGGATAACGTTTCTTCAAAAGAGGCTTTATTGCAATCTATTTCAAAAATTTCTGGTAAAACATTCAAGCAATTTTATGTTGTTGCTTCTGGTGTTGGTTCGATTACAGAAAGTGATATTGATCTTGCTCTTGATACAAAATCATTAGTCTATGGATTGCACGTAAAAGTTGAGCCTAATGCTGCTTCTCTTGCTCAAAAAATGAGCCTTTCGATTAAGTTGTATGATATTATTTATAAAATGTTAGATGACCTTCAGATTGTTGCTGAACGTGGAAGGCCTATTAAAAAAATCACTAAAAAAATTGGCGAAGCATCCATACTTAAGGTTTTTGATATTAAAAATCTTGGTATCATTGCCGGTGCGCATGTTAGATCGGGTAGGTTTTCTCGTGACGGCAAGGTCGTTGTTTGGCGAGGCAAGTATAAAGTTGGCGAGGGTGCTATAAAGAGCTTGCAACGTGACAAGAAATCTGTAAAAGATGTTCAGGCGGGATTTGAGTGCGCCTTTATGGTTGATGGTTTTACTGATTGGGTCGTTGATGATCGTGTAGAGTGCTATCTTGAGGTAACAGAAGTCGAATAGGTGCTTGTGTCTATTATTTTTAGCAGTATAATAGTTGCCTGTTTTTCCTTTTTTATAACATTTTTTTTAATACCTCTTGTTGCCCGCATGGCTATTTTTATAGATATTCTTGATAAGCCGGATGGCATTTTAAAAATGCAGAGTAAGCCTATTCCATATTTAGGTGGATTTGCAATCTGGTCTGGCTTTATGATTACCAGTATTATATTTTTGCATACTCATGTACATGAGTATGCATTTTTTTTGTATGGTTCAATTGTTCTGCTTATTGTTGGTCTTTTGGATGACATTTATTCTTTCAAGCCTTATCAAAAATTTTGTGGGCAGATTATTGCCGCTTTTATTTTCTTAAAAGGGGGTCTGTGTTTTAAAGAGCAGTTTTTGTTGACGTGTAATACTTCGTTGAGCATTTTTATCTGGAAATTTGTTTCATTTGGCTGGATACTTTCTATTGTTAATGCATATAATCTCGTTGATGTTATGGATGGTCTGGCTTCTTCGTTGGCAATATGTTCTTCGGCATTTTTATTATTATGCGCTTGGTGGGTACATGCATCCAGCGTTGCATTATTATTAGCTATTTTTTTGGGCGCTGTTGCGGCCTTTTTTTATTATAATAAGCCGGCAGCTAGTATTTATTTAGGTGACGCCGGATCGCTTTTTATTGGTGGTTTTTTGGCAACAATGTCATTCATGATCCCCTGGGGAACGTTTTCGGTTTTTGGTTTTTGTGCTCCTATCGCAGCGCAGGCTATTCCTCTTTTAGAAGTGTTAACTCTCATTATTATAAGAAAATACAAAAAAATTCCCTTTTATAGGGGTAGCCCTGATCATTTTTCTTCTTATTTTCAACGGGCAGGTTGGCGCAAGTGGATGATACTAGGTTATTGCTCTTTTGTTGCTATAATGGGAAATATAGTTGCATTCTTATTTTTTATTAATATTATTTCTTTTTCTTTATTTATTCTTATTGGCATGCTTTACGCATTAGCTTGGTATATTGTTTTATTTTTTGCGTGCAATAGAAATTTGTTGCTTTTTAGCAAAAAAACAGAAAAAGCAACAAGCATTTTTAAAATATAGCTTTAAATGAGGATGTTTTTTAAAAAAAACTTTGTTGCGCATGTTGCGTTATTTTTTTTTGTTGTTTTTTTCATCAATTACTTAAAACTAATAAAGCTTCATAGTGAGATCGTCTCATAGAAACTACTTTCCTCTCCTTATGGTTAGTATTGATTGCGAAGCACTGCTTTTTTTTAAAGTGGTGGTTAAGGATTCAGGACCTTAGATTTATCTAATCACCTCGGATCATTAACCATCACTTTTTTTATGGAATAAAAATACTTCGGGAAAATATTATGAAGTCTCTCTTGTATCTTTTTATCACGGTAACTTTTTTTGCTCTATCTGCATCTCAGCAGCAGTTGATCGAAGAACGCGCTGAATATCAAGAATGGCTAAAAATAAAAGCGAATACTAAACTTTTAAAGCGACATGAAGCATATTGTAGGAGCATGCGTTTTATTGCAAGCGGCTTTGACGTCGCTGTTATATCTGGTATTGCCTATTTTGCCGTGGCCGCCATTGATAACCCTAATAGTAATATTTTTGACTCGATATGTATGCTTTTTGTATTTTTTCCTTCGATTTACATTTATAGTAATGCTCGCGCTCATACATCACTAAGTCACAATTCTGACCATAGACACTGTAGCATTTCTCAAGAAATCATGGATCTTGTTGATGATGATAGCCTGAGCGTTTGTGTGCATTATAAGGGTTTTTCTAACATATTAAAGATTGCTTATGATAATGAAGAAAAATACAAAAAATCTTGGCAATTTTTGATAGATAAATATTGGAAGCGAAAAGTACGAAAACCACTTTTATCACATTACATTGGTGTTTATAATGCAGTGAAATCGCAACAATGGCTTAATAAAGAGCGCATTGCTTATATTAGGCCAGAATGCATTTCTGGAATAAGATATGTATTTGTTGATAAGTGCGGGCTAGAATGCAATCCGTCGGTTAAAGATGCTCGCACAGGATATTATTTCCCGAAAATAGAATATTTTTCAAAACATTCATTAGATCATGTTTATCAAAAATCACCACAGAAAGCACCGCCTACTTTTGATAAAATGCAATTAATAAATAGTTGTTGCAATTTCACGTTGGTAAGTAAAAAAACATTGGTTTCTTTATTACCCTATCTTCCTCTGGGAAATTTTAAAAGTATTTTTTGCGATTCTCATGTTGAGCGTTTGTTATGGCACAATAAGTTTGAACAGGATATAGCCCCTAATTTTTTTGATTATCCAGATTGTTTTGTCTATGGGAATTGGTTTTTCGATGGCTATATATACCGCGATTATTATGCACATTCTTATCCCTGTCAGATGTACAGGGATTAGTTATTATAATTTTTGCAAAATTAATTAATATGATAAAATAAAAAACAGAATTTTAAAAAATATACGAATTATAAATGAAATTTTATTTATACCTTTTTATCACGGTAACTTTTTTTGCTCTATCTGCAACTCAGCAGCAATTAATCGAAGAGCGCGCTGAGGATCAAGAATGGCTAAAAACGTCGCTAGAAGCCTCAAAGAGAACGGCAAATACTCAGCTTTTAGAGAAGCATAAAGCATATAATAGTAGAATGCGTTTTGCTATAAAATCATCAGATGTGCTGGCAATGTGTGGTATGCATTGTATGGCAGGTTGGTTGATAGAAAAATCTCTTGTCGATGACGGTTTTCTACCGCTAGCAATGGCTGCGGTAGGCGCTGGTTTTTTGCTTGGATTGGGCGCCGCGCCTTTATATTTTTATGCTCGCGCTTATGCGTCATCGACTCGTGATGTTCATAATTGGCATTGTACGTTGCCGCAAGAGATCTTAGATCTTGCGGATGACGATCAGCCTAGCATTGTGGTGCATCGCCAAGGTTTTCGTGAGCTTGTGCAGTTGGCTTATGAAAATGAAGAAAAATATAAAAGATCTTGGCAATTTTTAGCAAATAAATATTTCAAACAAAAGGTGAGAAATCCGCTTTTGCCATATTACATTGGTGTTTATAAAGAATCGAAGCATGAGTGTAAGAAAAAATATATTACTTATCGTGCTAGGCTTATGTTTTTTTTGTCTAAAAATAAAATTCCCGCAGATCTATTACGTGAAAACATAATGAAAGCATATTTTACTGATCTTGAATCCCTTCCTGGAATTAAATATGTATTTGTTGATAGCAGAAGAAATAAGATTTCCGTATATAATAAAGCATGTTTCAAAAAATATTATTTGCCGGAAATAGAATATTTTGTCAAATCCAAAGATCAATTAGATAATGTTCACCAGCAAACTATGCCAGCCTTTGATGAAATAAAATTAGTAAATAGCGATTGCAATTCCATATTGGTGAGTAAAAAAACACTGGCTTCTCTATTGCCTTATCTCCCCCTGGTGAAATTTGCGAACATTCTTGATACCGGCATTAATTCCAACAAGATTGGAGTGCTATTGTTTCAAGATAAATTTTGTCATGGGAGTTTCTCGGCCTCTGACTCATGTGTTTTATATGATTATCCGTATAATTCTTTATTTGGGAGCTTATTTCATAAAAAGGATCGATCCTCCGATTATTATCTTGTGGATTATGAAAGGCGACGTTTAGGGCTCGCCTAATATGGGTAATTTTAATGCTTGATAAGCTTTCTTAAAACGGTGAGGTTTTCGGCGTGGCCGTAGGCTTCTGTTTTGGGTGTTTCCAAAATCTTTGGTATATCGGCAAATTTTTTGTCATTCATAATAAGTTTAAAAGCTTCTAGGCCTATCTCCCCTTTGCCAATATGCTCATGCCGATCAACGCGGGAATTGCACGCGTTCTTAGAATCGTTTATGTGAATAGCTTTGAGGTAGTCTAACCCTATTATAGTATCGAACTGCTTCCAGAGCGCCTGGTACTCTTTTTCTGTCGAAAATTGATATCCTGCGGCAAAGGCATGGCAGGTGTCAAAGCAGACGCCGACTCGGCTTTTATGTTTAACGTGGTGTAAGATATACGCTAATTCTTCAAATGTAGTGCCAACTGTCGTGCCTTGTCCTGCAGTATTTTCTAATAAAATAGTTGGTCCTGTTTTTACTGTCTCACACGCATGGTCAAGAGCCTCGGCGACCCTTATAAGGCTTTCTTGCCGTGAAGATGTAGTAGCCGCTCCAGGATGTATAACCAGATACGGGATCTTGAGTTGCGCGCAACGTTCAAGCTCTTCGGTTAGCGTTTTGCATGATTTTTGATATAAAGCGTGATCAGGAGAGCCGAGATTGAGTAGATAGCTTGCATGTACAACCATTGTTTCTATTGAAGAGTTTTTCCAAGCCTGTAAAAAAGATTCTATTGCCTCATCAGAAAGCTTTTTAAGATGCCATTGACGATTGCTATGAGTAAAAATTTGTAGCGCGGTGCATTCGAGTAACGCTCCTTCTTCAAAGGCTTTTTCTAATCCGCCTGTTATGGAGACGTGGGCGCCGAGAAGCGCTATTCTATTCTTTTTTACCATGATTTCCTCTGTATATTAAGGCAATCGCATTGACAAATTCACCAAAAATATTAACTTTACTGATATAAAGATCTTTACATACCACATTTTTTTAGGATTTTGCATGAAACGCGGTGCATCTCTTTTGCTCACTTTTATTATTATATCATCTTTAACTTTTCTTGTGGCTGACGGCAAGCAAGAAAATCAAGAAGATCGAGAAGAAATTACAGAAGAAATTTTAAAAATGCCCATAGCTTATGAGAATGGCGATAGCATTTTTGAAATGAGCAATAAGCTCCGCATGGAAGGTTTATATCTTGAAAATGGACGTTTGGTATGTGATAAAAATATTGTGCCCGGTAAACATACATGGGATTTTGGCATGCTATATCGTTATGGCATGAAAAGTCAGGGATATGACGTCGTTAAGGCGAAAAGCACCATTCGTAATAAAGGTATTTGGGGTGATGCGGATTCTATTGCAAGCACCGGCTTTACTACGATAAAAGATCTTGAGGCAAGCGTTGGGGATCATCAACATCCAATTGGTTTGCATGTTCCTATTATTCGTGAATTGTGGATGGAATTTGAATTGGCTCATTTATTGGGCGTCAAACTTGATCATCATCACTATTTAACCATGGGGATCTTCCCATTCCAGGTGGGGCGCGGCATTTCGCTTGGCGATGCATATACAACAACACCTGACGTTCTTGGCTACAATCCCGCAAACTCTGTTCAGCAGTACGCGCCTGGCTTTAAATTGTCCGGTGAATTGATTGCAAAAAATTATCTAACTTATGACGTTTATGCAGAAATTGCAGATAATAAAGCAGATACTTTTGACAATGTCTTTTTAAGAATACGTCAAAATGAATACGGGCATCGCTTTGATCAAGCGCGTGGTTTTGGTGTTTTGAATTATATTTTGGCCGGTCGTTTAAAGTGGCTGCCATACAGTCATGAAGGTAATTTTTTCTCATTAGAACCGTATGGTATCTTTGATCATCAAAAAGAACAAAAAGTTGAGTTTTTAGGTGATGCGACAAGCAAGCTCGGTACTCTTGGCTTAGCATTTGAATTTGCGCAAGGTGATTGGGATGGCGGCGGTGAAATTGCATTTAATCTTGGTCATCAAAAAGTTAAAGGCATAGATAGAAATATTATTGTAAAAGAATTGAGAACGGGCATTCCCTATTTTGTTAATGATAAGGTAACGGCTACTCAAGATAATCCTGCAACTAATGATATAGCTGGTAAAAAAGCTGTGTATACGCCAGAAAATCAAGCAGTTATTGATCAGACTCCAGAATCAGCATCGCTTAACGGTCAGGCGATTAATGATTATCTTAAAAATGATATAACGCGTTTTAGAGACCCATATACCAATACATATCGTGGTAAAATGGCAATTTTTGATTTTTCTTATTGGTTATCAAGGCCGCATGCCAAAATTGCATTTGCCGTTGGATATGCTAGTGGCGATGAAGCACCTAATAAAGACCTGAATAAGGTACATGATTGCAGAGTTGATGGTGACTATGAAGGCTTTATCAGTTTGCAAGAAGTGTATAATGGTACACGTGTAAAAAGTGCCTTCTTGTTAAGCGGCGCTGGTAAAATTCCACGTGTATTATCATTCCCTTCCAATGATCTTAAGGGAGATCGTTTTGCAACTACAGTAACACGTTTTACTAATATTATTTTTACTGGCAGCGCGTTATGGTTGAAGTGGACTGGATTTTCTCGTTTATGGAGTGTTAACCCTAATGCTTTAGCGTATTGGCAAGACAATTGCACGCAATTTTTTGATAAAGATAATAAGGCTCATTACGCTCGTCGTTATTTAGGTTTAGAACTTAATACGTTTATAGAAACGATGCTGCTTGTCGATCTTAAGTTTTTCTTAGTTGGTGCGGTATTTATTCCCGGCGGCCACTATAAAGATATTGTTGGCAAGCCGATTAACAAAGATCAGCAAAAGTACTTGGATAGTTACAATGACAGTGGTATCGAAGTTAATAAAGTACCGTTGCTTAATGCTCATCCAGCTTATTTTGTTAATATTGGCTTAGAATATAAATTCTAATCTTATTTTTAATGCATTGACACATTCCCCCTGTTCTTTTTATAACTTTAATAAATAAGAACAGGGGTTTTCTATGATATCAATTTTTGGCTTGATAGGCAGATCCGTTACCTACTTACTTACCAAAAAATCACTTTATTATTGTATTTTTTGGTATGTTTTGGCCAATAGTCTCCTTGCGTGTTCTTTTTTTACCGTTATACCCATTACAGGGACGATTCTTAATTATTTTATTGTAATTATTATGTCTGTATGGATAGCAACACTTGTGCTCAATGATTATAAGCAAAAATTTATTACCCCTTATCATGCGTTAATTGATTCATGTGGTTATCTATATAAAGCACGGTGGTTTGTGGCCGGCTTTCTGTTTTTAGAACTTCTTTTAGATTTTTTGTTATCTGATTTATCGTGTTATTTTCGTGAAGATCATAATGCAACAACTATACTGGTGGTATTTATTTTTTGTATAGTTATTGCGCTTGGCTTTGCGAGCTTTACCTGCGTGCCTCTTATAGCCGATAACATAACTGCACCAGAAATATTATTATCTGAAGCCGTATATACAATAAAAAAATATTTTTTATATATCTGCCTGCTCCTTATTGCAACAGTTGCTGCATGGGGCATATTATTTACTGCATTATATGTCGTATATTTTATGGTCATGTTATTGGCTGAGCGGTTTTTTGGATATATTCTGTGCGCGTTCATTCAGCACGCTTTTTCGGGATTTTTTTTTGTTGTGACAAATATACTTCTTGTTATTGTGGAGACATTATTTTATATTCAGCGTGACTAGTCGTATAATTTTGATAAAATAATATAATAATCTTTTTTACAAGTTTTATTTTTTTCGGGAATTTTATGGAATTTTTTAAGCGCAGTACTTTTTGCGGTCACGTTGATCAAAGTCTATTAAATAAAACTATTACCCTCTGCGGTTGGGTTAACAAGCGTCGGGATCATGGTGGGCTTATTTTTATAGATTTACGAGATCGTAGCGGGATTATGCAAGTTGTGCTTAATGCAGATTTTTCTCAAAAAGCTCATGCAGAAGCACATGTTTTACGTGCCGAATATGTTATATCGGTAACAGGCAAAGTCGTTAAGCGCACACCAGAAACCATTAATAAAGAACTTCCTACCGGTGAACTTGAGTTGCAGGTCACTGAATTAGAAATACATAATAAAGCGAAAACGTTACCCTTTTCTCTAGAAGAAGGGGATATTATTGATGAAGAATTACGCCTTAAATATCGTTATTTAGACTTGCGTCGCCCATTAATGCGAGACAGATTAGCCTTTAGGCACGCTATTATTTTTGCCATGAGAGAATTTTTTAATGAACAAGGTTTTTATGAAGTAGAAACCCCTGTTCTTACCAAAAATACTGCTGAAGGAGCGCGAGAATTCTTGGTTCCATCGCGTGTTCACCAGGGTTCTTTTTATGCCTTGCCGCAGTCTCCTCAATTATATAAACAATTATTAATGGCTGGAGGCATAGAGCGTTATTTTCAGATTGCCCGTTGTTTTAGGGATGAAGATTTGCGTGCCGATCGGCAACCAGAGTTTACTCAGCTTGATATAGAAATGTCTTTTATCAAAGAAGGTGATATCCAAACTTTGATCGAGGGACTTTTAAGTCACTTTTTTAAAAAGATTTTTAAGCGTGACATTCAATTCCCATTACCAAGAATGACGTATAACGATGCGTTTAAAAACTATGGGTCCGATAAGCCAGATGTAAGATTCGGGCTTTTATTGCATGATATTACAAATCTTTTTGAAACAACGGAACTTTCCTTTTTAAAGTCTGTTATAAAAAAGGGTGGTAAAATTGGCGCATTTTCTGTATCAAAATATGCATTTACCAGATCAGAATTGGAGCATTGGGTCGCGCTCGCCCTTAAAAATGGTGCTCAGGGTCTTGTATGGATGCGTTATAATCATGATGGCACTCTTGATGCTCCTATCGCTAAATTCTTACCAGAGAAGTTTGCAGAACAGCTGAAAGCGAACATGCCACATATTGAACCCGGCGATACTATCTTTATTATTGCAGGTGAATATAAATCGGCTTGGGAGCAGCTCGGCAGATTACGCTTGCAGATTGCAAAGGCTATCAATATTATCCCAACGCATGAATTAAATTTATTGTGGGTAACAGACTTCCCTTTACTTGAATATGATAAAAATAATAACAGGTGGTCTTCAGTGCATCATCCCTTCACGAGTCCTCAAGATGGATGGGAAGCTCAAAAGCCTGAGGATATGAAGGCAAGAGCATATGATCTTGTGCTTAATGGCATTGAGTTAGGTGGTGGATCTATACGCATTCATAAGCCTGAAGTTCAACAACAAATCTTTAATTTTTTAGGTTTTGATACAAGCACTATGCAGGAGCATTTTGGGTTTTTACTTGAAGCTCAAGAATTAGGGTTTCCACCGCATGGTGGCATAGCATTGGGAATTGATAGGCTTGTCATGCTCTTATTAGAATGTGATTCTATAAGAGACGTTATAGCATTTCCAAAAACTGCCCGTGGTAATGATCCTATGATGGAGTCCCCGAGCCCTGTTGAAGCGAAAAAATTACTTGATTATGCTATTGTGATTAAAGAAAAAAAATAATTTTTTTGTATATAGTAAAATTATTTCTATAAAAAACTTTTTGAGTTAAATAAATAGCATATTTCTTTAAATAATTTATAATTAACGCATCTATGAGGTGCTATACATCGATAGAATCGTATTAATTATAAATTATTTTTTTTTAGGGATTTTTTATGAAAGCACAAATATATAAAAAAACTTTTTTTATAGCGTATGTTCTATTGTTTTTTATTACGTTTAGTAATGCTGTATTGGCAATGGAGAATAATAAGAAAGAAATTAATGACCGTCTTAATAAGTGTCTTGAAATATGTAAAAAGTCTGGTTGGATACATGATAATCAGGATATGTTATCAAATATTAGTTTTTTACAAAAAAGTTGTGAACATATCCCGTTGGACGTAAAGCTCGTTAGAAAATTAGATAGTCTTTTTGTAGTTCATGTGCAATGTGATCGTCTATCGAAAATATCATCGAGCGGAGACTCATATGCGCTTGGCGTGGAAAATAGCATTGTTGATATATGTAATCAGTTAACTAAAGATATAAAGCAACACTTACCTGCTGTTGACAATGTCAATAATTCTGTTTTTGAATATTCATTACCTCATGTAGAACAGGAAGAAATTGTTCAAGAGAGACCTAAAAAAAAATCTCGGGTAACTCGCCCTGTAGTAGCTCCTGAAATAGAACATAGTGAGCTTGATTCGCTTGTCAGCATGTACAATTATATGCAAGCAAAACACTCATGGATAAATTATCGTATGTCTAATCCTTCTGTTGATAATTCTGCATGTTTTTATGCATGGTCTTATGCTGATTCATTACTGCCTAATTCTTCTGCTGATATACAGAAAAGCCGTCAAAATATTAAAAGTTTTTTGTTAAATCCGGAAATAGTTAAAGATACAAAGGCTCAAGCGCAGGTCTTTCAAGAAATTGATGCTATCAACGCACAAATTGCACGCATAATAAATTCAAAAAAATAATACGATTTCATTATTTTATGTCACAAGAATTTTACCTAGGATTTTTATGAAAATGCAAATGTGCAAAAAAAGATTATTGATATATTTTATAATATTTTTTTTAAATTTATATAATAATTTAATACTGGGGATGGAGAAAAATAGCTTAAGTCTTAACAAGAGTAAAACGCTTTTGGATGAGTGTTGTGCATTATATGCTGAGAGTAACTGGTTTACCGACAAAACCGATGTAGCTTTAGAGTTTGATTTGTTAGAGCAGGCTGCCGATAGTTTGAATAGCGAATCAAATGATTTTCGCGTTTTGTATAATAATTTATTTATTCAGCAACAATATGCAAATCGCTATAAGTCTTTTACGAATATACCGGATCAATCTCGTATAGCTTATTATGATGCTCTTCAAGCTACAAATCATGAAAATGATATTAGAGCGCTATTAAAGAGTTTGGTTTCTGAGGTAATATCTGTCCCGGATGATATACATTTATTGTTTAAGGATCAAGAAGTTGTGAATGCGGTATCGAATGAAAGCAAAGGCGAGGAGCCAAAAGAGGTTGTTGTTCGAGAAAAACTGTCAAAAAGAGTTTTAGAAGAAGAAAAAATAGCAGATGAACAACCCAATAAAAAAAATTGTACACAACAACAATTGTCAATTGCTTATATGTTAAATGATATTTATAACCATATTTGTGAAAAGCATAGGGTGTTGCATGCGAATATTTTTAAATTTGCTCGTGATACTCAAACGCATAACTATTTTGTCGTATGGCCTACTTTAACGCCCTTTATTCCTATTGAGATGCAAAAAAAATGGGTTCAGCCTCTATGTAAACTATTGTCAGAAGAGCAGGAATGTAGAGAGCAAGAAGAAATCAATCAGAAAATACAGGGGAAAATCCTCCAACATATTGATGCTGTTAATACAGAAATTAAAGCATTTTTATACACTAAAAAATAAATAAAATTATTAAAATAATACGTGAGATTAATAAAGAAGTAGAAAAAAATAGTATATAACAATAAGTTAGATGGGTGAACTATGAAAAAATATATAGCAATTTTTATTATATTGTCTTGCGAAAAGAGTGCTCTAGGAATGGCTGTTAGCGATATGCTTTCATCTCGTGAGTATAAGATACCCTCTTTTTTTGTAACACGCAAAGATAGTAAAACGTATCATATTGTTGATGATGCAAAAGGAGAAAATGTTCAGATCCAATATGCATCATTCAAGGCAACATATATGTATATTAAAAAGCATCATAAATGGATAAAGAGCCGTCCTGATTTGTCTAGCAGCTTTCGCTATTTTAAGGTGTGGCCACATGTCACTTATGAGGTGGGGTCAGAAACTCACGAAAAAAATATGAAATTGCAATTGCTTTTGGATAATAAAATAGCTAGAAAAAATTGTCCTGGCCTAATTACTAATGCTGCACGAGATCTCATTATTAGCAAAATTAATGAAATTAATGTTGAAGTTAAAAAAGTAGTAGATACAGCATCGAAAAAATAAAAAATATTTAATATGTATTTTTACACTCAGAATAAGTTGATCAACTTATTCTGAGTGTTTTTTATTATGCGTTATTAAGTAATTTTTTTATTAATTCTTGAATAATCTGTGGGTTTGCCTTGCCTTGTGTTTTGGTCATGGCCTGGCCTACAAAAAATCCAAACAATTTTTCTTTTCCAGCCTTATAGCCAGCGACTTGTTGAGGATTTGCAGTAATAATATCTTGTATTATTTTTTCCAATTCTGCAGTATTACCAACTTGTTTAAGATCATGCTGCTCTACATACTGTGTAGGGGAATCGCCCGTGGTAATAACATGGGCAAACACGTCCTGCGCCGTGCGACTATTAATAATATTATTTTCAATCAATGCTACTAATTCTGCTAATAATGCGGGGGTTAATAACAACTGAGAAAGCTCAATTTTAGACTCTTTGCTATATCCAACAACATCTCGTAAGACCCAGTTGATTAAAAGCTTGCTGTGTACAAATTTAGCAGCCATTTCATAATAATTTGCAATATCAGGGTTGTTAATCAAAATTTCTGCTTCATAGTCAGATAAATTATAATCTGTTTTGAGACGTTCATGCTTTTGATCGGGCAACTCAGGAAGGTTTTTCTTAATTTCTTCTATAGTTTTTTGCTCAATAACGATTGGTGATAAATCAGGTTCTGGTAAATAACGATAATCAGCCGCTTCTTCTTTGCCACGCATAGGTTCCGTCTTGTGTGTCTTGGTATCCCATAAACGTGTTTCTTGGCGTATTTTTTGTCCTGATTCTAATATATTTATCTGACGCTCCGCTTCATATTCGATGGCATCACCGATAAATTTAAATGAGTTAATATTTTTGAGCTCGCAGCGGGTGCCGAGTTTTTGTTCGCCTTTTTTACGTACAGAAATATTGGTATCAGCTCTAAAAGCCCCCTCTTCCATGTTGCCGGAGCAGACATTAATATACGTTACAATAGAATGTAATGCTTTTAAGTAAGCACGCGCTTCGTACGCATTTGCAATGTCTGGGTGGCTCACAATTTCTAACAGCGGTGTGCCGGCTCTATTAAGATCAACAAAGCTTTCATTGCTGACGGCAGAGTGAATATTTTTGCCCGCATCTTCTTCTATATGAATGCGTATTAGGCGCACTTGTTTTGGCGTGCCATCTTCTTGATGAATGGCGATAAAGCCATCAGAGCATATAGGTTTATCGCTTTGAGTAATTTGATAACCTTTTGGCAGATCAGGATAAAAATAATGTTTCCGTGCAAATTCTGACTGTTCATTAATGGTACAGTTGGTAGCCACGCCTGTCATGATGCCAAACGTGACGACTTCATGGTTAAGAACGGGGAGGACGCCAGGGTATCCGGCGCAAATAGGGCATATGTTTTTGTTCGGTCCTTCGCTCACGGCGGTAGAGCACGGACAGAAAATCTTGCTCTTTGTCGCCAGCTGAACGTGAACCTCTATACCTATAGTAATTTCATAATCTGGATAACGTTCTAAAACGGAAAGTTGTTCTGCCATCTGCGCCCTCTAATAAAATGCATTTTTAACATAGTTTAAAATAGCACACCTACGCCTTTTTATAAAGCCGCCATTTTTTTATAAAATGCCCTGCTTAATCTAGAAAATGTTCATTGTTGTTAGATATAGCCGCTGCGGAAGATACGTTTTCTTTTGTTATCCATGAAGGGTTAATTGGTTTGTTATCCATAATCTCTGTAACTTCTATGCGATCTTCTATAAGCTCAACCGCTGTAACTTCTACTTTGCCATTGCTGCTATTGCCTTCGCTAGACTTGATTTGATTCACATCCATTAAGATAGGTGTCTCTTCTCGATATTGATTGTGTTCTTTATCCCAAGCTTCTAGCTCAAGTTCGGCTTTACATGCCCTATTTAGAATTTCTCCTGGAAAATGTTTGATAGAAGCAATCTTGTGTTGAACTTTGTACACCTCTTTCTGAGCCTCATGATATTTTTGAACCTTATTACTTCTCTCTAATTCTGCATGAGCTTGCAAGTTATTTATATCAACAACATGTTTGCCATCAAAGTTTTTGTACACTTGTTTTGGCTTTATCTTAAAAGGCTCATCGTTAATAATGGTAATAAATACTGGATTTTTTTTAGAAATCCTTTTATCAACATCAACGGCGAAATGGGCGCTTTGGGAATAATGAAGAGGGTATTTGGTTTCCAATTGGGACATGATTTTTACTAAATCTTCAGCCCTATCAACAATGCCTGTGTGCGTAGGTGACTTGCCATTCATTGTTACAACTAATCGCACAATAATTTTACCATTTTGTGGCGCTAATTTGTGTTTGGTAAGGGCGTTATATTCTATTGTACCGGCTACGCAACCTGCGCTGCTACTGGCAAGTGTAGTGGCTCCAGCTGCTATTACAAGTGCTGGGACGCGTAATGCAAGAGTCTTAACAGCATCTTCTAAATCTGACGTTACGGTAGCGAGAATAGCAGGGAATCCTATGCCAAATGCTACTGCCCCTATTACCATTTTTGTGTAAGTAATGGATACCTCTTTTGCATTTTCTTGCAGATCTTCTTTCAGCTTTTTCATGCTAACTTGTGCGGCGTTTACGACGCTGTCGCCTCTGCTCAGTACATGTTCACTGAATGGTCTACAGCCATCACCTTTGGAATGGAGATAGACAAGTTCTTTGAAGTATTTACCCTGATATTCAGGTTGATCTTTGCGAATTGGATACGCAATAAGTATCAGCCTTTCAAATGGATTATGTTCCATAGAGTTCGCCGCACACAGAAAAGCATTGCACCCGTGGCTATGGCCTATGCCATGTATTTCTGCATTTTTATATTTATCGACTCCATTGAAATATTGGGCGAGTAATTCCCCGCCCCTTAATCTCGCTTCATCAGTATTAAAACCCTTCCATGAAAGTGAAATAAGTTCTAATTTTGCTTGTTTTTGAGTCGCAAGCCATTCGCCATAGCGCTTGAAATGGTTAAAGTTTTCATAAGAAAAATTACCATCTTCATCGAGCTCTTTTCTTCTTTTTTCATCAACTTCTTTAAAGCTAGGAGTTTCTCGTCCCCATGTACCATGCCAAAGAGCGAGTAAGCGTAGTCTAGGATCTGTAACCAAGGGCGGAGTAAATTCTTCACTTGAGTTGACTCGAAATTCAGCTTCTTTTTGTTTATTAGAACGTATTGGATGTGGGGCTTTGCGATCAATAACAACCTCTGTAAGATCAGGGCAGATAGTTTTAGGATTTATTATTTCTAATTTTTGCCAAAAACCTGAATTGTTATTGATATGACTAATGCCTTCTTCCATGCATTTAATATTGTTTGCAAATATTAAAAAAGAGAATGCGAAGTTTAATAAATTATTAGCTGTAATTTTCATAGTATTTAAATTTCTTTACTTTTATTTCTTTGATTAGTTTTGGTTTATTATTGCTGGATGATTAATTGTCGATCTAATTGTTAAATATGCATCATACAGAATGTCTTCTAGGCTTATTTAAATTGTTTGTATTTTCGTCTATTACATCTTTGATGATTGATCTATTCGTCCTATTTTCAGCTGCGTTGTATAGAATTTCTTCTGTAATAAAACATCCTGTGCATAGTGCAATAGTTCCTGCTGCTGGGCTAAAAACCTTTGCAATATCTTTTATTTCTAAATTACGAGCAAAAAAATAAATTAATATAGGTGAAGCGATTATATTAGGAATTATGCCAATCGCTAAAGCAGATCCGTAACATATAAATCTTGCTGGTTCTTGACCTTGATTCCGGTGCTTTGCATGAGGAAATAATCTTGCAGACCAAGAAGGCTTTGTTTTTTCAAATTCATCTTTCATTTCTGAAAAGTAACGTGCTTTTAACGAGGGATTGTTTATCGCAATAATGTTTTTGGCGATTGTATCAACTGTAGCTTCATCTGCCTTATGAAGAGCGGGTTTGAGTGCGGGATATTTATCAAATACGCTCATTTGTTTATTGTCTGCTTGTTTCCAAGGGTAAGATTTTCCAAGTATGGTTATGTGTTTCTTGTCCATTGCTGTGCAGTTTTCTGTTATAAGCATTATAATTAGCGTGGTGATTATTTTTTTTGTCATTAGGTCCTTAATATAATTAAAATTACTTTATCTATTCAGTATATATAAAAAATATCTTTAATATAGATAACTAAGTTAAAATGTTTTTTGTAAAAATTACTTACTGAAATGTGTATTTCGGTTGTGCGGGTGTTGGTGATGGGGCGGGTTTTTGGTGAATGGGGTTGTTTATAACTTGCTAAAGGGGCGGTTTTCGAATAAAATACAGATAGTTTTTTTATTACGTTAGTTAGGAGTTTTTATGCAATTGAATAAAATGTTTTTACATATATTAATAGTCACGTTATTTTTGGTGCCGGCGCAGGGGCAGGCTATGTTCAAGGCGCTTTTTAGAACAACGGGTTACACTCTTGGATTTGGTGCTGGCATGGGTACGTTGAGCAGCCTTTATGTGCTGAGAGAAGCGATGGCTAAAGAGCAAAGTGGATTATCGGATGAAGAAAAGCGTGCGCGGCATGATCGACTTGAAAAAGAAGCGGAACGCATCATGCATAAATATGCAGATAAAATACAAGAAATAAAACCTGAACAAATTATTACAATTCCTGTTGCTGGCTGGGCTGTTGCATTAATGACTCCTGGGCTCACACCTGTGGCTGTCGGTGTATTAACCGCAGCAATTAATTTTGGCTATCTTATGGATAAAAAATTGGTTGGTGATGAATCTATGCGCGAAGATGCTATGATTATGGCCCAATATGCTGCTGAACACTTTGGTATACGAGAAGAGTTCAATAAACGCAAAAACGACCCCTGGAATTAAGGCTAAAATATGTTTAAAGTATCAAGCAAAATCTTACTCATGTGCAGCTTATTGGCTGCACAAAGCAATTTTGTACATGTGGGCGCTGGCGCCATTGGGCCAAGTGAACGTGGGATTATTGCTGGAGCGATATCTATAGGTTTCATAGGTGTTGGAGTTGGTGTTGCGGGAGTTTTTGGACTTATGAAGACATATCAATGGGCAAAGCAAGAACAAGGTCCAAAAAAATATATTGGTCGCGGCATTTTAGTAACTGCTGGCGCAGCGACTTTCTTTGGTTTTGGTTATGGCATAGCAAAACTTAGCTAAATGATGGATAAATTTTTATCTGCTTATATAATTTATAATATATTATGTATGTGAACTTTTAGGAGAATTGTATGTTATCTAATAGGGTATTTTTAAAATTATTAGTTGCAATATTCTTGATTATGCCCAAAGAACATTATGCTATGGTAGGGCAGCGGAACGCTGTATTAAAGAAGACCCTAGGCTTTGCTTTTGGGATAAACATTGGTTTATTGTCAGAAATAGTTTCTTCTTTGGCGCTTGAGCATTCATTGGTGTCTGAAGATTATAGCAAATATTCGACTGAAGAATTGAAAGAGAAGCAAGCTCAATTCAAAGATCAAGCGCATGCTTTTTGGGTTAATCGCGATCAGCAAATAAAGCAGGGGATGTTTAGTCGAGTTATCATACCACCTTTAATAGGGGGTGTTTGCGCATCAAAGTGTTCTGGTTTTATCGGCCCTGTCGCAGTGGGCGTATTAACAGGAGCGGCTTGGTATAAATATATAATGAATGGCTCAATGTATGGTAAAAATTACTATATATCTGACTATGTAACCCCTCGGCAAGCTTGTGAAACTATAAAAAAAGAGCTTGAAAAGCGCGAAAATAACACAAAATAAGCTGATAAAAGCGATTAAGCCCCCAAAATTGACAAAATTCTATTTGTATATATAATTATAGTTAATATAGTTTTACAGGTTCAAATGGAGATTTTTTATGAAGAATTATTTCAAAATAGCCCATTGGGGGCTGGTAGCGAGCTTTTTATGGGCTGCAGCGGGCAGTCTTGCCCACTATGAAGAAATACGCTGGGATTGGGCCACTATAGACACCCAACAGCTGAGCTTCCCTTCCAACTTTTTATGGGGTGTAGGGGTCTCAGAATACCAAATTTCTGGTGCCAAAAACTGCCCTGATAGTAACTGGGCAACTTGGGAAAAGAAGCAAAAAACACACCTATCTGGCAATGCATGTGATAGCTGGAACAAGCGTGATCAAATGGTTGATTGTGTCCAGCAAATCGGTGCAAAATCCCTCAGATTATCTTTAGAATGGAGTATTATTGAGCCTGTTGAAGGTGAATTTGATAATACCGCGATAGAACATTATAAAGACTTATGTGGCACATTATTAGCGCAGGGCATTACCCCCGTTCTTACCTTGCATCACTTTACTCATCCAGAATGGTTTGAAAAAAAACAAGCTTTCGAAAAACGAGAAAATACGTTTTATTTCGTACGTTTTTGCACAACCATGTTTAAAGCTTTAGGCGATAAAGTGCATATGTGGTGTACCATTAACGAGCCAACGGTGTACATGTTGCAAGGGTATATGCGTGGCGTTTATCCTCCCGGCAAATGCAATATGGGTCTTGCGGGCAAAGTATTAAAAAACTTATTAGATGCGCACGTACAGGTTTACAAAAAAATCAAACAGTTGCCACATGGTGATGCTGCCCAGATTGGCATTGTGCATAATGTGTTGCAATTTCATCCATACGATAAAAATGGCAGATTAGAAAACATGATCTGCAAAGTGATGAATAATATCATGAACGATTCTGTTATTAACTTTTTTAAAAAAGGTAAATTTAAGTTCAGAATCCCATTATTGGCAAATTTAGCAGAAAAAAATATTGATGCGATCGATTCGCTTGATTTTATCGGCCTCAATTATTATTCACACGTGCTGTTACAATATAATGGCACCTGGAGTAACTTTATTGCAGAAGGCTATAGAGATTGCGATATCAAGACAGATATGCCATATCCTGTATATGCCGAAGGCATGTATGACGCTATAGAGCGTGTATCTGTTCTGAATACTCCAATCTATATCACCGAAAATGGTATTGCCGATAAAAATGATGATCGTCGAGAGCTTTTTATTAATAGATATATGTACGCATTATCGCAAGCTATCGCCGATGGTTATGACGTTCGTGGATATTTTTATTGGTCCCTCTTTGATAATTTTGAATGGGATATGGGTTATACGCAAAAGTTTGGTTTATATGATTTTAATTTTGATACTCATACGCCAACGCTTCGCCCTGGTGCTGCTGCATTTAGCGCGGTAGTAAAAAAATTTAGCGCGTAAATTTATAACATTTCTGGGGGCACGGGTAGGTGCATGCTCCGTAAAATATATGGTGCAATATCAGAAAGTTCTGCGAGTGGTACATTGCCATTCGCAGAACTTTTTTTATTATCTGGCGTTATCATAATAAACGGCACGGGATTTGTTGTATGTTGTGTGAGTACCTGATTATTACTATAATCCCACATGCTTTCTGCTTTACCATGATCCCCCGTTATAAATATTGTCCCGCCAAGCTGTAGCGCACATGTTACTATCTTTTCCAATTGCTTATCCAAAAATTGTATCGCTGTGATCGTTGCTTTAAAATTTCCTGAGTGACCCACCATATCGGCATTTGCAAAATTAATAAGATAAAAATCTGCTGGATTATTATTGAGTGACGTGATGACAGCGTCGGCAATTTTTTGCGCAGACATCTCCGGGTGTTTGTCATAATGAGCCAATCCAAGTGACGGAATAATAGTGCGTGTTTCGCAGGTCCGCTGTGTTTCACGTTCACCATTAAAAAAATAGGTCACATGAGCATATTTTTCTTTTTCTGCGATAGTAAAAATAGTTTTTTGAGCAGCTTCTAGCGCATCACACAGTGTATTCTTAATAATTGTTTTTTTACATAACGCAGGATTATTAAACGCTGTATGATACGATACGCCGGTTATAATATATGAACACATTGGATGATATACGTGTGGCGGTTGTTTGGTAAACATACTGTAGTCTGTGTTGCATAATAATGAGAAAAGTTGCCGTGCGCGATCAGCGCGTATATTAACAAAAATAACGGCATCGCCATCTGTGATAGTTGTATGAGGTTCTAATTGAGTTGGTGCTATATATTCGTCAGTAATATTTTTTGCATAATATTGTGCAATCACCTCTTGCCACGATATTTTTTGAGTACAGTTTTCTTGCGTTAATGCTGTATAGCTGCGCAGCGTGCGTTCCCACTGCTCATCACGATCCATTGCATATAATCTGCCATGAAGCGATCCTATAGAAACAGTTGGCATATGTTTAATATATTTTTCCAAACGATCAAGATATAACGTGGCTGATGTGGGTGGCGCATCTCTGCCATCCAAAAATGGGTGAATAATGATTTTTGGCGCGCCCATAGTGTAGGCGCATTGGATAGTTGCAAACAATATTTTTTCATCACAATGCACTCCGGAATTTGATAGTAACCCCATAATATGCAGCGTCTTGCCCGTTGCTTTAAGTTGCTCGCAACATGCCCGTATATCGTTATTATCAAAAAAACTTTTATTATCTATATTTTTATGTAATTGCGTAATCGCCTGTTCAATAATTCTGCCAGCACCGATGGTCATATGTCCCACTTCTGAATTGCCGATCATGCCATCTAAAAGCCCTACAGCGCACCCCGATGCTAACAAAAACGTATGCTTATAATTATGTAGAGCATTATTAAAAAACTCTGGGTGCGCTGAATAAATAGCGTTATATTGTGTATCAGTGCTATGACCCCAGCCATCGAGAATAATTAAAATAGTTGGTTTTTTTTTCTTCATGGAGTACTCTTTCCTGAACATTAATATATTTTGTAAACATTATTATTGAGTATGTAAAATATGAGTATGAAAAAAATATTATTTTTATTTGCTGTATTATTACAAGGTTCGGCTGCGCTTCTTGTGACCGCTCCTATGATGGAAGACATATCATTTGAAGACGATAAGCCCTTTGAGTTATTATTTGATGATGCAGCGTGCGAAGCGCCCAAAGATCTTGAGCCGGCATCTTCTCTTAAGGTGATGTTGAGAAGAATAGGGGTCGGGCTTTTGATGAAAATTTTGACCATCAAAGAAGTATGCTGTGAATCATTGTCATATATTGTTCATTTTTTTAAAGATAAGATAATTCATGAAGCATGAGTTTGCATTATACTACGCGCTAGCACATACACTAAAATCCGCTGACTGTAATAATAATTACACTATTCTCGATAAAGATCTTTTGCACAGAATAACTTCTATTATTCGCGTGCGTCCAGGAGATCGGCTTGTATTATTTGATAATACAATACAACTAACCTGTACGTTGCATACGGTGTCGCATAAGCGATGCGAAATTATTTTATTAGAAAAACAAGAGACGCAGCGCCTAAAGCCAGAAGTGCACTGGCTCTTGCCCTTATTAGAAAAAAATTATTTTGAAGACGCTTTGTATAGTTTAACGGCAATGGGTGCAACGAGTATTCAGCCGGTTATCACAAAAAAAATACACAAAAACTGGTTTGGGCAAAAAGATAATGAGCGCTTGCAGCGCATTATGATTGCAGCATGTGAACAGGCAAAGCAGTTTGTGTTGCCAGAATTTAAACCAATAGTCTTGTTTGAAAATCTCATGCAGCAACAACACGCGGAGTTGGTATTTTTTGATCCGCAGGGCAAGCCGTGTTTTGATATTCTTACAACATTGATAAAAAATAAACCAACGTCGATAACCTGTCTTGTGGGGCCTGAAGGTGATTTGACGGAAGAAGAAAAGCAGCTTGTTTTTTCGAAAACCCATCTTATTTGTGCTTTAACCCCTACTGTTCTACGCGCTTCTGACGCCGTCGCCGTCGCCATGGGTATTATCCGGTCCTGTTTATAAATACTTTACAGCGTAGTCTGTAATTTTTTACGTTCATAGAAATGTTATTTAAGGCTTTGCTCGCATAGGGGTGTGTGCTCGTTCGTGGTGCTTCTTAGGCTACTCAGGATGCGCCTGTATGCGCCGCCTCGCTCATGGTGAGTGATTTCGCAGAAATCGTATCGAACCATAGCGATGACATAAATCATAGTGCGTTTCTAAAATAATATGGGGGTAAGTATGCTGATGCGTTTGTTATTAATCTTACTAATACAGTTTTTTGGTATATTAAGCATAATGGATTTTAAAAAACAAGAATTTACAGATGCTTTAAATAGCAATAATTTGCCGCTTGTTAAAGAATTGGTCACAAAATTTGGGATTAATGCTAAAGATGATAGTGATAGAACGCTGTTACATTTAGCGGCGGCTGTAGGCAACATTGAAATTATTAAATATCTTATATTGCAGGGTGCAGATATTAAGGCAAAAGATATTCTTTCTCGTACGCCCTATGATTTTGCGATAATAAATAAGCATCCTGAAATAGCAAAATATCTTAATGGCGGTACACCGTTACACTGGGCGGTTTCTGAAGGAAAATTGGAAGAAGTTAAAAAACTTGTAGATCAAAATAAAAATAAGAAATTAATAGATATCGTTAATAATAATGGCGAAACGGCACTGCATATAGCGGCAAAGCAGGGCAACATTGAGATGGCAAAATATCTTGTATTGCATGGGGCTGATACAACGGCAAAAGATAGGTTCGGCTCTACGCCTTATCAAGATGCCAAAGACGCTAGACAATATTTAGTAGCGCAATATCTAAAAGATGCTGAAAGTAATATTGAACCCGAATATCTTCAAGCGCTTTTCAATCTGAATAATGATTTAATTGCATTAACGATGAGTTTAGCTTAATAGTTGCCTTTTTGTTATAATTACTAAAATAGATAAACAAAATATAGTTATTTTATTAGTTAGCAATTATACAAACGAGGCTACATTGGCAAATTTATCAAAAAAATGTGCAATCTATCGCATAACAATTATAGCACTGTCTTTGAGCATGGTTGTTCCTGCGCAAGCCAATATAACAGATTGGCTTGCCCAAAATAAAGTTGCGGCATTCTTTGCGGGAGCCGCCGTTGTGGGATGGGGAGCATTTGGAGTTGTTTGGTGTACGAGGCCGGCATACTCATCAGCGACCACTGCACCTACACCAGTATCTACTACGTCTGTCGCCTCGAAGATTTCATTAGATGAGCAACAAAAACTGCAGGCGGTGATAGAAAAGCGCCCCAAATTTGGCGAATTGCGCCGCACAAGATCTTTTGAAAATCTACAGCAAAATAAAGTAGAATCGGAAGTTGCAAAAAAAATAGAGATACCGAATGCATATTTTGATGCTGAATATATTAAAATGGTTAAAGATATTGCTAATTTGAAAGAAGAAAATAAAGCATTAGAACAATCAAATGAACATCTTCAAAAAACTTATGAAGATTTGCTGAAAGCACGAGTGCCTATGTCATCGACGAAGCAGGAGACAGATCTTGGTGCGTCAAATGCAAGTACCGATAGTTTTCGTACTGCTGAGGATCGACCCTTAAATAATTCCTGGCTCCCATCTTTTCTTACCGGTAGTAAACAAGAAAGTCCCAAGCCAGGGGTTAAAAATAGTAAGCAAGAAATTAAAGAGTGTGAAAACTGTAAAAAAAATAAATATTTTCCTGATGGTTTTCCCAAAATAAGTAGTGGCATTTTCAAGATGGTGTTATTTATTAACCAACAAAGTGGAGATTATGTGAAGGCTCAGGGGATTGCTGGTACGGCACAATTAAAAGAAGGCGATATGCAATTTTTTGATGCATTAGGTTTCCCTAACGTTACTTATGGCCAGGCTGCTCAGGATGAACTTTGTTTTATTGTTCGGAGGCCTGCAGAACAGAAGTCAGTTGAGAGTCCAAAAAAATCTTGATGATGCAAATTTTAGATTGAAAGATTCTTTAAATATAGCGGTAGGAGTTGTTGGTGAAGATTGTCACGCTCTTGCCATTGCTGCTGTGCAGCCGTGCAGATGGCGGCAAATGACGCATAAAGAGGCAGCGATTCTGAGATATGGCAAGTCGGCAATGTTGCCTGAATAAGTGCTTGATGCAACGCGACGCCGTTACCAATAAGAGAAAACGGCGCGTTGTTGGTAAGTTGCTGAAGGTGATGTAAGCATTTTTCGATGGGTAGGCAGCCAGCTTCTATAAAGCCGCTATTTTTTTTGTACACGCCATAATACACATCCTGAGCAAAGGCATTGAGCAGCGCAATAGTATATTCGTGCTCAGGAGAATAATGCTCTTCTAAGAATACGCGCAAACCATCAATGCCGATGAGCGGCTTATCCGTTGCAATCGCAAGGCCATTAATAGTTGCAAGCGCCACGCGCAATGTTGTAAACGGTGCCGGTCCTTGGCACGCAGCGAAAAAATCACAATCGTTTAATGTTTTACTGTGCTTTGTAAGTAGATTGTCAAGTGCAGGAATAAGTTCTCGGCTCGCATCTTTGGGAAGCATCACGGCATGATCGAGTAAGCCGCTGTACGAACATAGACCAAGATACACATGAATATAATCTGAGTAGAGTGTTAAAAAAATTGGAGTTGATTGCATTGCTGTATTTACGTTTTGTTGTGTTTGCTCTGTTGATAAAAAATACTGAAGGCGTCAAATTCTATATTTTTTTCTTTCTTAGTAATTATTTTACCACAATTTAAACATTTCCACGCGTCAAAATTAACAAAGTGGTCAAAAAAAGATTGCAGGACCATAAGTCCTGAGCATTTTGAACATTTCATAGCCAGCGCTCCTTTTTTTAATGGCATACGTAGTCCACTATAAAATGTAGGAGTTTTTTCTACACTTTGTCAAGATTTTTCAATCTAAATCGCGCATATTTCTCTGATAGGTAAGATATGTATCCAATATAAAGGCTGCGGCACGGGCATGCGACTGGATAGCATCTTCTTTGGTGGATTTTTTTTTGAGACTATCGGCCCGCTTGCTACTCAAACGTTCATCCCACAGGATCCATTTTTTATCGACAAACAGTGCTTCTAATTTTTCTTTAGTAGCAATTACTTTTTCAGTTTGTTGGCTATGGCCACCCTTCATTGTTTTTGGATATCCAACAATGATTACATCTATTTCTTGTTCATTAAAAATATCTTTTAATGAATTTTCTAGCTGGTTAACCGTGACTGTCTTATATGGCTTTGCCAAAATATGAAGCACGTCAGAAAGTGCCATGCCAACCCATTGGTCGCCAAGGTCTAGCGCAAGTATCTTTTTCATAGCAGTATAGTTGCTTTCTCATAGGTTTTTTATATGCTTAATAGATATAGTATACGGTACCATGCATGTATGCATTCTGCAAACTCTCTAGTTAGGATTTTTTATGATACTTCACACTCTTGAACAATCGGCGCATGCACTGAATGAATTTATTTGGGGCTGGCCTCTTATTATTTTTGTCATTGCAACAGGAATTATTATGACCTGCGTGCTTGATTTTGTTCAGTTTAGATATTTTTTTCGTGCATGGAAGTTTCTTTTAACGCCGGAAAAGAGTGATAATCAGGGTAAAAATTACATTAGTCCGGTACAAGCATTTGTTAATACACTGAGCTCTAGCGTTGGCAATGGTAGTATCGCTGGTATGGCAACTGCCATGCATTCTGGTGGTCCAGGTGCGGCATTTTGGATTTTTATTATGGGCTTTATTAATATGGCCATTCGGTTTGCAGAAGTATATGCAAGTACGAGCATTATTGATAAATCGAGTTTTGGTGCCTTGCGCGGTGGGCCGATGGTTTATCTCAAGCGTGTTCCAGGCGGTTTTGTCTTGCCATATATCTATGCCTTCTTTTGCTTGATGCTGACATTTATTGGCGGCAACATTATTCAGTGTAATTCTATGGGATTGGGCATTGAAAGAATGACGCATGTCAATCCATACATTATTTCTGTAGGTATGTTTTTGTTGCTTTTATACATTATGCTCGGCGGATCTCAGAGGATTATTGCAATATCAGACAAGATTGTTCCCATTAAAGTTGGTCTTTTTTTTATAGCAACAGGCATTGTGTTGATATATCATTATCAATCTCTCTTTGGAGCTGTGCAAATTATTATTGAAAGCGCTTTCACTTCAAAGGCAATCGCTGGCGGTATCATGGGGTATGCGGTGCAAGATGCAATCAGGTACGGTATGGCACGTTCGCTTAATGCAACAGAAGCCGGTCTTGGTACTGCTGCAATCTTCTTTGGTTCAACGGGTAGCAAAAATCCTATGCGTGATAGCATTATGTCTATGCTCTCAACATTTATTAGTTATCATTTGGTATGCACCGTATTGATGATTGTGTTTGTAGCCAGTGGCGTGTGGACAAGTGGCTTAACCAGTACGCCGTTAACTATCGCTGCCTATGAAACAGTCTTTGGACAAGCTGGCGGTTGGGTTGTTACCTTTTTATCAATCACCTTTGGTTTGGGCGTACTTGTTGCGTATGCCTATATTGGATTAGAAAATTGGTTATTTTTATTTAAAGGCAAAGGCCGATATATTTATACAGCTCTCTATTGCGCTATAGCTTTTTTTGGTCCGTTAGGAAAAGTCGCTATTTTGTGGGATCTTAATGATATTATTATTGCCGGTTTAATTATTACCAACCTGTATGGATTATTATTCTTACTACCAACACTGCGTGCTGGTTTGAAAAAATATCAAAAAAATGAACAATAATTTAAAAATTTTTCCTGTTGCATGTCACACTGATAACATTGGTCCGAGAAGTACTTTTGTTGCTATTAACGGTGTAAAAGAACATGGCACTGCGTATATTCCCTTGGCTATCACAAAAGGTGCTACAAAAATAGTTCTTGAGTTCAATGATCATGTCATTACAGACGCGTCTGTAGAAATAATACGAGTAGATAATGCAAGAAAAGCGCTCGCAGAATTAAGTGCCCAGTCATACAATTATCCAGCAAGAAAGCTGCGTATTATTGCAATAACAGGTACCAAGGGTAAAACGACTACGTCGTTTTTAATCGAACATCTTCTACGCTCTGCTGGTTATAAAACAGCGTTATTAAGTACGGTATATAATAAAATTAATAATGTTATTATGCCCACAACGCTGACAACTCGGCAGCCGGATTATTTACATGCATTCTTTAATGAATGTGTTAATGCTCAGGTTGAGTATGTTATTATGGAAGTTGCCGCACAGGCGCTTTCGTTATATCGTGTTCACGGATTGCAATTTGATGCAGTGGTGATGACCAATTTTAGCCAGGAGCATGCTGAATTTTATCCGACTATGTCAGAATATTTTGCGGCAAAGGCATCTATTTTATCCCAACTGCGTGATCAAGCGCCGCTTGTTATTAATGTTGACGATGCTCATATTGCGCCATTGGCACGTGCATACGCACGTGTAGCGCCATATTCTCTTAATAATATAATATTAATTAACAAACCGTCCGGGCTGGATTTGGTATGCGTTTATCGCAATCAAGAATTGTGCATCACATGCCCTGCATTAATAGGCGCATTTAATGGCTATAATATCTTAGCAGCTATAAAAATTGCAGAGCATTTTGGTGTAGATGCAGTAACTGTGCAAGAAGCTTTGGCAACTTTTGCGGGCGTTCCTGGTAGATTTGATAAGTATGCATTGCCAAATGGGGCGCAGGCGGTCATTGATTACGCACATAATCCTTCTTCTTTTCAAGCAGTATTGCCAACGCTTAAAGCATTAACCGATCATTTTATTGTTGTTTTTGGATGTGGTGGAGAGCGTGATAGCATTAAACGACCATTAATGGGAGAAATTGCAGCTCTTTATGCAGATCTTATTATTATTACAACAGACAACTGTCGTTCTGAGATTGCAGCAGACATCGCGCGTGATATTATGAATGGCATTCCTATAGAAAAGCAGGCACATGTTATTGTAGAGCTTGATCGTGAGCAGGCAATCAAGCGTGCATATACGCAATCAAAATCATCATCAATTATTGCTTTATTGGGCAAAGGACCTGATGAATATCAGCTTATTCAGGGTGTCAAATATCCATTCAGTGAAAAGGCTATTCTTAAAAGCCTCGTCTAAAATCTTGTTATAGTACGCATAAGTTATCTACACTTTTTTATATTATTTTTAAAAAAAAGTTGGAGTTGCTATGCCAAAATTTTTATATCTTTTTTTATTATATGCGATGTCAGCCTATGCTATGCAGAAGCCAAAGGATTTGACTGACGATCTCATTCAACTGATATATGCAAACAAAAT
The DNA here is from genome assembly GCA_041660765.1 of Candidatus Babeliaceae bacterium. NCBI lineage: Bacteria > Candidatus Babeliae > Candidatus Babeliales > Candidatus Babeliaceae > Candidatus Babeliaceae bacterium. The sequence goes on from JBAZVR010000002.1 coordinate 102,897, forward strand.
ATCTGAAGTGAAAAAATTGCTTGAAGAACGCAAACTCGATGTTAAAAGTTTTATAAATAAATTAGGTGCTACTGGCAGCTCCCCTCTTGACATAGCAGCCCTTGAGGGAAGACCAGATATAATGAGATTATTACTACAGTTTGGAGCAGATCCTAATGGAAAAACGAAAAATGGTGATACGATTTTAATAACTGTTATCGCATATTCTATTAACGAATCTTATGAAGATAAAAAGGCGATGATCGAAGTGTTACTTGCGTCTGGTGTTGATATAAATATGCCTGACGGAGATGGGTATTCGCCGTTGTATCATGCAGTACAACGTTTATATCATAATGATTGTAAACTGAAGCACAATGATCTTGAGTTGATTGAATTTTTACTTAACAACGGCGCTGAAATACCGGAAGTAGCGCCAGCAGGCGAGTGGTCTATTTTTGATATGGTAAGTAGATGTAAAAATGAAAAAGTTAAAAATGAGTTGGTTGCATTATTTGCGAATCACCAAAAGTCGAAACCAAAAAAAATGCCTGAGGTAAAAAAGCAACAAACAGAGGAAGAGCAAATAAAGCCACAGGAAAAGAAACCAAAGTCAGGAAATGAGTTGATGGAAACATTATACACCCTGATAGATAGCAAGGAATTGTCTAAGCTACAAACATTTCTTGAAAATCACAAAGCAGATATTAAAAGTTTTATAAATACAAAAGACCAGTTTGGTGACACGTTTCTAACTAAGGTTATTACACTTTTTGGAGCATCTAGATCTCAGAAAATATCTATGGTCAAGCTATTGCTTGATGCTGGGGCTAATATAGATCTGTCGGATATAAGGTCTATGACACCATTGCACTATGCAGTACGATTTGCATGTGGAGCGTTTAGCGATGCTTCTGATATTGAGTTGATTGAATTGTTACTTAATCATAATGCTCAGTTTTACATAAAATCAACAGGATTTTCACCACAAACTGCTCTTGAAATGGTTGAAAATTGTCAAAATAAACAAAATGGCGAAAAGTTAAAAAAATTGTTTGAGCGTTATAGTCTGAGCGAACAGCTTGTTGAGTTTGCCAAAGATCTCGCAGTGTTTAGTCATGTTCTTGCATAAATATGGGAGTGGCTATGCTCAAGTTTTTATACATTTTTTTGTTATGTGTAGCATCTGCTGCATGCGCCATTGATACTGTTAAAATTTTTGATGCCATTAGGCAAGGCAATATCGAGCAATTAAAAATACTGCTTGATGAGGTAAAAGCCGCACAGCAAGATATCAACACTATTCTTGATGCAGATGGCAACACGGTGTTGCATATTGTAGCGGAGGGAAAAAGCGATGGGGGCGCAACGAGAAGAGATATTATAAAATTATTGATAAGAGACTACGGCGCAAATTCAAGGTTAAAAAATAATCAAAACATGATGCCACATAATGTTTTGAGAACTAATCAAAGTACATCTAATGCGTTTCGATATCTTCTTGGAACTAACCCATTACATTGGGCTATTGATGAAAAGGATAGTGATACATTGCACTATTTACTCAAAACGCGTCAAGAATTACTCCAGCAAGCAGATCTTTTTGGCAAAACGCCATTGTTTTACGCCATAGAAGCGGGCAATATTGATATGGCGAAAGAACTACTGAAATCAGGAGCAGATATAAATACATCAAGTAAGTTTGGCGATACGCTGTTGGATTCCATAACAATACATCAAGATGTAACCATCGCAAAATTTTTACTTGAACATGGTGCTCGTATTACGGCAAAAGCTATTCTTTCTGCTTTAGGTAATAAAAATTTTGCTTTAGTGCAATTATTTTTTGATAAAGGTGGTCAGCGCATATTAGATGAATTTATACTTAAACAGTTTACTGATCTCGCTCAGGATCTTGCTATCCTGAGTCATATACTTGTATAAAAGGGGAGTTGTTATGTTAAAATTGCTTTTTGTTTTTTTATTATATGCCATACCAACATATGCCATGAATAGCGACAAGCGAGTTACAGAATTAAATAAACTGATACAAAATAAAAATTTAAAAGAGGTACAAGCGTTTATTAATAAACAGGCAAAAGACGCTGCAGGTCCTCATATTAAAGATCTTATAAACAAGCAAGATGATGATGGCGAGACACCACTTTCTGTTGCTGTAGTTGCTGGCGACGTTTATATTATTGCTGAATTGATAAAGCATGGTGCTCTTCCCAATCAAAAAGATGGCTTTGGTAAAACCCCTCTCATTAACGCTGCTGCAACCAAAGATCTTGACAGCAAATCCAAAATGCATGTTATGGAACAATTGCTTGATTATGGCGCTGATATCACAATCACAGATAATAATAAGGCGACGCCACTCCAGTATGTTGTAGCCGGTTTGTGTGAAAAAATTTCTATAAATAGTGATGATACAAAATTAATTGAAATGTTGCTTGAGCGAGGTGCTTCTGCTGATGCCGTAAGAATATTTGCAAAAGATAAATGTTTTAAAAAGTTGTTCGAATCATTGGAACCATTATTGAAAAAAGATTGGCTGCCTGCACAATTTTTTGATGCGATTCAACGCGGCAATCTTGAACAGTTACAAAAATTGCTTATACAAATTACGCAAGCAAACAAAGATATAAATGCAATACGAGACGCTGCGGGAAATACCGTATTGCATAGCGCGGCCAGAAGAGGGGAAGACCCAGATAAAACTAGAGACATTATAAAACTATTAATACAAGCCGGTGCAAATCCAGCATTAGAAAATAATAATGAAAAAATGGCGCATCACGTTTATGCCATACAGGGAGTTGTGCCCTATCTTACTGACACCAGCCCGTTGCACTGGGCTGTGTATGAAGATGATCCTGTAACGGTAAAAAATTTATTAAAGACGCATAAAGAATTAATAGATAAAGCTGATTTAGCCGGCGAAACGCCATTGTTTTTTGCGATAGAAGCGGCACGCAGTAATAAAGAACATGCTGTTGAAATAATAAACTTGTTGCTAGAAAATGGCGCACAGGCGAATATAGAAAACAAACATAAAAGTACTCTTTTGAGCACAGCAGCACAATTAAAAAATGCGAGTATTGCAACGCTATTAATCAATAAAGGTGCGCATGTTGATGCAAATGCGTTTCGTTCTGCACTGGTAAATGATAACCCCGGCGCAACTACTGCTTTATTAAAATTATTTTTTGATAAAGCAGGTAAAGACGTATCACGGTTGATGCAAGAAAATTTCCTATTGCACGATGCTATACAGTATCAAAATCTTGAAGCGGTACAAGCACTCATAGCTTATGGTATAGATATAAATAAAAAAAATGGTGATGGATATACGCCGCTGTATAAAGCGGTTTTCGAAGCTTGCTATCATAACCGTGATAAAGTAGAGCCAATTATTACAGTATTGTTGGACGCAGGTGCGGACGTGCATATCAAAAATGGTGATGAAGCGCTGAATGATACGGTAATAGAATATATAAATAAAAAAAATATTATTTGTAATCCCGCAAAACAGCAGCGATTACGTGTGTTGCTAGAGCATTATAACTTTGGCTCTCAGCTTGAGACGATTGCCAAGGATCTTGAGGCGTTGAGTCGTACGCTTTCCTAATGCTATTCGAGCCGCGGGGCTTTACAATTACGCTGTTTTTTGTACCATGTAATGTATTAGTTTTGTTTAAATAGTTACTTTTTATTGTGGAGGATGTATGCTGACCAGCTACATTTATGCGAGTATTGCCGCTGCTATCGTGGCAGGTGTGGCAACGATGCTTATTCTTATGAGTAAGATCAAATCTTTAGCCGTTGATCATGAAAAGGGGCGTTATATAGCCAAACTCATTCGGCAAGGCTCAATGACTTTTCTTAAAGAAGAATATAAGATCATAGCCATTGTTGTTCTAGTTATATCAGGCATTCTTGCTTATTACGCTTCACCATTAACGGCGGCGTGCTTTATTGCAGGGTCTGTTCTGTCATTATTGACCGGTTTTATAGGCATGTTTGCGGCGACAGATGCAAACATTCGCACAACGATTGCTGCAAGAGATTCTGGCGAACGCGCTGCGTTTCTCGTTGCCTTTTTTGGCGGTGGCGTCATGGGTTTTGCGGTCGCTACGATCGGTTTATTGGGTCTTGGTGGACTCATGTATTTTTTCTCTCACCAATCAGATTTTGAATTATTACTGACGGCCTTTGGTTTAGGCGCATCGCTTGTTGCATTCTTTGCTCGTGTTGGTGGCGGTATTTACACAAAATCTGCCGATGTCGGCGCGGATCTTGTTGGTAAAGTAGAAGCTGGAATTCCGGAGGATGATCCTCGCAATCCTGCAGTTATTGCGGACAATGTGGGTGATAACGTTGGCGATATTGCAGGAACAGGTGCCGATTTGTATGAATCTTATGTTGCATCCGCTGTTTCTACTATTATTTTGATTGCTACACAGTATCCAGGAAATTTTGTCTATTTATCATTTCCGCTGATGGTGGCCGTTTTTGGACTATTCGGTTCATTAATTGGTTTACTATCTAATATTGTTATAAAAGCTGATTCTGCATCTATGTTGCGTAATGCATCATTTATCGCTGTTGGTGTTTATATTCTTGCATCGTATGTATATATCACACATGTGGGTATAGATTTTGTACTGTTCAATGCGCTTGTTATTGGCTGCTTATCTGGTATTGCCGTTGGATTAGTTACCGAATATTATACCGGTGGTGCTCCTATTCGTCGTCTTGCGCATAGTTCGCAATCCGGCGCTGCAACCAACATTATCTATGGATTATCAATTGGTATGGAATCAACCGTTATTCCTGTTATTGTTCTAGCATTTGCTATTATTCTTTCATTTACATACGGCGGTGGCCTTGTAGGTGTTTCTTTAGCTGCTGTATCTATGCTTGCAACCATAGCAATTACTATGACCGTTGATGCTTATGGCCCGATAGCAGATAATGCTGGTGGTATTGCAGAAATGGCCGGATTTGGTAAGTCTGTCCGTAATATTACTGACAAGCTTGATGCATTAGGGAATACAACAGCTGCTATGGGTAAAGGATTTGCAATAGGATCCGCTCTTCTTGCGGCGCTAGGTGTTTTTGCAGCTTATGCTGAAAAAGCGCACTTAACTATGCTTAATTTACTTGATCCACAAGTGTTGGTCGGTATGTTTGTTGGTGGCGTATTACCATTTTTGATTTCTGCATTAACGATGCGTTCTGTTGGCGATGCTGCATTAAAAATGGTTATGGAAGTTCGTCGTCAATTTAAAGAAATTACTGGGTTAATGGAAGGGACTGCTGAGCCTGATTATGAGCGATGTATCGCAATTAGTACCAAGGCATCTTTGCGTGAAATGATCTTGCCTGGTCTTATCACTGTTTCTGCTCCTGTTATTGTAAAAATATTTTTTGGCGTACAAGCTTTGGGCGGCTTTTTAGTAGGCGCTACGCTTGTTGGTGTACTTCTTGCGCTAATGATGGCGAATGGCGGTGGCGCTTGGGATAATGCCAAAAAATATATAGAAGCAGGTCATTTTGGAGGCAAGGGGTCTGCGACGCATGCTGCTGCTGTTATTGGTGACATGGTTGGCGATCCGTTTAAAGACACTTCTGGCCCTGCGCTTAATATTTTAATTAAATTAATGTCTATGGTTGCTTTGTTATTAGTAACTATGTAAAAAAGTATTAAAAAATACTTACTATAAAAAGAGGGGGCGGGAATTTTCCCGCCCCCTCTTTTTATCTTTTTCTTTTTAATTTTATTACTTCAGCTTTTAAATATTCGACATCGTGTTGTAATTGCTTACATAGTTCCTGATTCTGTTTAAGTTCTTCAAGCGTGATTTGGTGCTTTTTCATTTCTTCTACAATAAATGGCAAAAATTCATGATAGAGCAATGAGTATGGCTTTTCATTCTGATAAACAACTAGATTGGAATTTAATTTATCAACTTCTTCAGCAATCCAACCAAATGTCATGTGCTCTTGAGGATCTTGACCCTTAAAGTTAAATTGTTTGCCATTAAGTTTATAAATCCAAGAAGTATCAGATAGGCCGGTAATATTTTCTTTATATTGAGTAGAAGAAGCTACCGTAACAAATTGAGTGCCGCTTATGCTCAATGCATTGCCAGTTCCTACTGGGATACTTTGCATAAAGATACCGCCTGTAGCATTTACATTGAAAGAATTAACAACACTGCTTGATAATGCCGTGCCGGCTGCATATACAAAAGTGCCATTTGCATTAGCAGTGGCATTGAGACCCATAGCAATGGAGTTTGTTCCTGCCGCGGTATTGTTTTGACCAAGAGCGATAGACACACTGCCGGATGCAATATTACCAGCGCCACCACCAATAAAGCTGGAGCTGCCAGAGCCAGTATTAGAAGATCCACCACAGATTACTGAGTTTGTTCCGTTAATATTATTAAGGTTTCCAGCGCCAATGAATGAAGCGCCTCCAGAAACAATGTTATTGGTGCCGCCAGCAATGGTTGATGCTGTATTAGACGCAGTATTATTACTTCCACCGCTGACTGTAGCATTGGTATTTGATGCCGTGTTTTTATTGCCGCCGGCTACAGTAGAATTGATTCCCGAAGCAATATTAAGGTTTCCGCCACCGATGAAGCAAAAACCACCAGAGCCCGTATTGTTTGTGCCGCCGCCGATGACGCCAGTGTTACCAGAGGCAGTATTATTTGCGCCACCACCTACAACTGATTGAATACCAGATGCAGTATTGGTTCTTCCGCCACCAATAAAACTTAATATTCCAGATGCTGCATTGCTTTGTCCTCCAGCAATAGTACCTGTGTTACCAGAAGCTGCATTGCTGTCACCGCCACCAACAAAAGAACTTATACCGGTAGCAGAGTTTGTTGTACCACCAAAGACACCGGCGCCTGTAGCACCAGCTGTATTATTTTGGCCACCACCAATAGTTGTATTAAGTGCGGAGGCTATATTGCCTTGCCCGCCGCCGATAAAGCTTAATGCGCCAGATGCTGTGTTGTTTTGTCCGCCGGCAATAGCGCCTGTATTTCCAGAAGCTGTATTGTTGCTACCGCCGCCGACAAAAGAACCTATGCTAGGAGCAGAGTTTGTCGTGCCACCAAAGACACTAGCACTCGTTCCGCCGGCACTATTACTTTGTCCACCGCCGACAATACTAAGTAAGCCGGAAGCTGCATTCCCAATGCCGCCAACAATGGCGCTGGTATCTCCGGAACCTATATTATTAGCTCCTCCACCAATAAATGTATTTGTATTGCTAGCCGCATTGTTTACGCCGCCACCAACAGTTGATTGAACGCCGGATGCGGTATTAGTTGATCCGCCGCCAATTGTAGCATTAGTAGTATTTGCTGTATTGGCTGATCCGCCACCAACAGTTGATTGAATGCCAGATGCGGTATTAGTTGATCCGCCGCCAACGGTAGCATTGGTATTGGATGCTGTATTTTTATTGCCGCCGGCTACGGTAGAATTGGTTCCCGAAGCAATATTAAAGTTTCCGCCGCCTATAGCACTTAACGTACCAGAACCCGTATTACTGGTACCACCACTGATAGTACCGGTGTTGCCAGAAACAGTATTATTATTACCGCCACCGATAAAAGAACCTATTGCTGTAGCAGAGTTATTTGTACCTCCGGCTATGGTTGATGTGCTGTTTGATGCAATATTACCGCCGCCACCACCGATAAAGCTAGAGTCGCCAGAGCCGGTATTAGAAGATCCACCAGCAACTATCGTATTTACGCCGCTGGCAATATTTAAGCTTCCACCACTGACCGTAGAGTTGACATTGGATGCCGTATTTCTATTGCCGCCAGCTACGGTAGAATTGGTTCCGGAAGCAATATTAAAGTTGCCGCCGCCGATAAAACTAAAATCGCCAGATCCGGTATTGCTTTGTCCCCCGCCAATAGTTGATGTGCTGCCTGACGTATTATTGCCGCCGCCACCACCGATAAAGCTTGAGTTTCCAGAGTTGATATTTGAAGACCCGCCACCTATTGTTGAATTTGTGCCGCTCACTACGTTAAGGGCGCCACTACTAATGGTAGATTGAATTCCCGATGCAATATTGCCTTGTCCGCCACCAATAAAGCTTAATGTTCCAGATGCTGTATTGCTTTGTCCGCCAGCAATAGTACCAGTGTTTCCAAGAGCTGCATTATTACCGCCGCCGCCAACAAAAGAACCTATGCCCGTGGCAGAGTTGCTCGTGCCGCCAAATACACCAGCGCCCGTTGCACCGGCAGTATTATTATTACCGCCACCAACTGCAGCATTAAATGCGGATGCATTATTGCCGGCACCGCCACCAACAACGCTTGAATCCCCAGAACTTGTATTCCCAGCTCCGCCAGAAACAGTTGAGTTTGATCCGCTAGCGGTATTAGAAGAGCCGCCTGCAACAACAGCATTTGTGTTTGATGCAATATTTTTAGTACCACCGCCAACAGTTGTATTGGTATTTGATGCAATATTAAAGTTGCCACCACCAATAAAGCTTACGTTACCAGAGCCGGTATTGGAAGCGCCGCCGCCAATGGTAGAAGTGAGTCCGATGGCGTTATTATTGTTACCGCCGGCAACTGTTGCATGGGTATTTGATGCAGTATTGCTTCCACCGCCACCAATAGTACTAGAACTACCAGAAGCGGTATTCAAAACTCCACCAGCAACGGTAGAATTTGTTCCACTGGCAACATTGGTATTGCCGCCTGCAACTGTCGCATTATCGATTGATGCAGTATTATTGCTGCCACCTCCTACAAAGGCACTAATACCGGTAGCAGAATTTGTGTTCCCACCGGCAACGGCAGAATTGTTGGTCGATGCGATATTATTGCCACCGCCACCGATAAAGCTAGAATTCCCAGAGCTAGTATTTGAAGAGCCGCCAGCAATGGTTGCATTTGCTCCGCTGGCAGTATTTAAACCTCCGCCACCAATAGTAGCATTGGTATTGGACGCCGTATTTTTATTGCCACCGGCTACGGTAGAATTGGTTCCCGAAGCAATATTAAAGTTGCCACCACCAATAAAGTAAAAGCTACCAGATCCTGTATTGTTAGCGCCACCACCAATAACACCCGTGTTCCCAGAAGCGGTATTAGTTGAACCGGCACCTATAAATGTTTCTATACCACTGGCAGTGTTGCTTTCACCGCCAGCAACAGTAGCATCGTCGGCACTTGCCGTATTGCTGACGCCGCCACCGATCATAGAAAAACTTCCTGATGCAATATTATTTCTACCACCACCAATAAAGCTTAATGCGCCAGATGCTGTGTTGTTTTGCCCGCCTGCAATAGCGCCTGTATTGCCAGAAGCTGTATTATTACTGCCGCCACCAATAAAAGAACCTATACCAGGAGCAGAGTTTGTCGTACCGCCAAAGACACTAGCACCCGTGCCACCGGCGCTATTACTTTGTCCACCGCCGACAATACTAAGTAAGCCGGAAGCTGTATTCCCAATGCCGCCAACAATGGCGCTGGTATCTCCGGAGCCTACATTATTAGCTCCTCCGCCAATAAATGTATTTGTATTGCTAGCCGCATTATTTACGCCGCCACCAACAGTTGATTGAATGCCGGATGCAGTATTAGTTGATCCACCACTAACTGTAGTATTGGTATTGGATGCCGTATTTTTATTGCCGCCGGCTACGGTAGAATTGGTTCCCGAAGCAATATTAAAGTTTCCGCCGCCTATAGCACTTAACGTACCAGAACCCGTATTACTGGTACCACCACTGATAGTACCGGTGTTGCCAGAAACAGTATTATTATTGCCGCCGCCGATAAAAGAACCTATAGCGCCAGCTGTATTATTTTGGCCACCGCCAATAGTTGTATTAAGCGCTGATGCAATATTACTTTTACCGCCGCCGATAAAGCTTAATGTGCCAGAGCCCGTATTGTTTGCACCGCCGCCGATAACGCCGGTGTTGCCAGAAGCAGTATTATTATTGCCGCCGCCGACAAAAGAGCCTATCCCCGCAGCAGAATTTGTTATACCGCCAAAGATGCCGGCTCCTGTTCCGCTTATCCCATTATTTTGCCCGCCACCAATAGTTGCATATTGGGCGTTAGCAGTATTTAAAAAACCGCCGCCAACTGTTGAATCAGGCGCGGTTGCTGCATTTGAAAATCCGCCACCAATAGTAGAAAACGTATTAGATGCACTATTATTATTACCGCCACCTATAGTAGAATTGTCTCCAGAAGCACTGTTAGAGGAGCCACCGCCAATAACACTTTGTTGTCCGTTTGCAATATTGTTGAGACCGCCGCCAATAAAGGCGTATGCTCCAGCGCTTACATTATTGAGACCGCCAGCGACAACGCTATATTGTTCACTAGCCGCATTAATTTGACCGCCACCAATAAAAGACTGTGCTCCGGTCGCAGCATTACTTATTCCGCCACCGATGGTTGCGGCATTATTTGATGCAATATTGCCGCCACCACCGCCAATAAAGCTAGAGTTGCCGGATCCTGTGTTAGAAGATCCGCCCACAATTGCTGCATTAATGCCACTTACAATATTAAAAGTTCCACCACCAATAGTGGATTGAACGCCTGATGCAGTGTTATTTGTGCCGCCGCTTATAACAGAGCTAGAACCAGAAGCAACTTGTGCAGCGTCAGATCTTGATGTTTGCCAATCTACAGCATTTGTTCCACGAGCATTACCACCAACAGAAGTGCTATCTGGAGCATTGCCGATAAGTCCACCGGTTCCAGATGGGGAAATAACAAAAGATGTGTTATTGTCTTCTACTTTTAAGGCGACATAATTTTGTGGTGTTGTTGTAAATTCAGAAAGTGTTATACGTGAATTTTCTATAGTATTGCTATTGTTGCCTGTATAACGAACTACTTCAAAATTATTTCCCGGCAAAATTGTTCCACTTGAACCACCAGTGGCACCAGTTGCTCCCGTTGCACCTGTTGCACCAGTAGGTCCGGTTGCACCAGTTACACCAGCCACGCCAGTTGCACCGGTAGGACCAACATCACCAGTTGCACCGGTTGCACCAGTAGGTCCCGTAGGACCAGTAGATCCAGTTGTACCAGTAGCGCCAGTAGCACCGGTAGGACCAACATCACCAGTTACACCAGTAGGTCCCGTCGGACCGGTAGATCCAGTTGTACCAGTTACACCAGTCACGCCGGTAGGACCAACATCACCAGTTGGACCGGTTGCCCCCGTAGAGCCGGTAGGTCCGGTATCTCCAGTAGCTCCCGTAGGCCCCGTAGGGCCAGTAGTGCCTGTACCAGTTGCACCGGTTGCACCAGTAGGTCCCGTAGGACCGGTAGATCCAGTTGTACCAGTTACACCAGTCACGCCGGTAGGACCAACATCACCAGTTGGACCGGTTGCTCCCGTAGAGCCGGTAGATCCAGTTACACCAGTAGTGCCTGTACCAGTTGCACCGGTTGCACCAGTAGGTCCCGTAGGCCCTGTAGGCCCTGTAGGGCCCGTATCGCCCTGGGGTCCAAGATGGCCAGGGTCACCGGTAACGCCTGTAGGCCCGGTGGCACCAGTAGCGCCTGTGTTACCTGTAGGACCAGTAGCTCCGCTGCCAGTAGGTCCAGTATTTCCCGTATTACCAGTTGATCCTGTTGCACCAGTAGGGCCAGTTGGCCCGGTAGCGCCTGTACCAGTTGCTCCCGTAGGCCCAGTAGGACCAGTTATACCCGTCGGTCCAGTTGGCCCAGTGGGACCAGAAGGTCCTCCTGCAGGGCCTGTTGCTCCCGTTGCTCCGGTAGGACCGGTTGGTCCCGTTGCGCCGAAGCCTACAATTGAATTGCCTCCAACGCTTAAATTCCCATCTACCGTTAAGTTACCGTCAACAATAACATTGTCATTGACGAGTATATTATTTGCGGTTAAAAGACCCATTAATCGTGTTTGATCTTGGACAATAAGGTCAAATGTGGTGAGATCATTTTGAACGATTAAATTGGGAATAACTTTCTTTGTTCCTTTGGTAACATGTAGTGTTGTTTTAAAATCAGAATAAAGATCGATAAAATTTTTTTTAAGATCATTAAAGTCGCTGTCGGTAGAATCTGTTGTTTCAAAAAAAATAAACGCATCTTCAAATGCTTGTTCTAGTATTTTTTGATTGTTAATTTTTTGATTATTTAAAAGTATATTCAAAGAGTTTGGTATGGCGTAATGATATTTCTCCATAATCTTACATAGTTCTGCAAAATGTTCGTGATTGGGAAGAACCGTAAATTGCCACAACATGAGTAGAAATATTATTTTTTTGACGTTCATCTATAAACTCCTAGATTGTTTTAAACAAAATAGGGGACATGCATTCATGTCCCCTATTTTGTTATTGCGATCAATCTTAGAAATTATTTAATCTTACTTTCAAGATATTTAATTTTTTGTGTTAAATACTCTATTTTCTTTTCATGTTTTTTCATTTCTTCCACGATGAATGGTAAAAATTCGCTATACAGCAATGAGTAAGGCTTTTCATCTTGATATACAACCATGTCGGGATTTAACTTATCGACGTCTTCAGAAATCCAGCCGAATGATATATGTTCTTTTGGATCTTGACCAATAAAATTAAATTGCTTGCCATCAAGTTTATAAATCCAAGAGCTATCGGATAAGCCAGTAATATTTTCTTTGTAGTTTCGTGAAGATGGGACGGTAACAAGTTGTGCACCGCTTATACTTAGTGCGGTCCCAACACCTACCGGAATACTTTGCATAAATATACCGCCCGTGGCATTTACATTGAATGTATTAATACCATTGCTAGATGCCGCTATGCCAGCTGCCCACACAAATGCGCCATCTAGATCGGCAGTAGCATTAGTTCCCGCAGCAAAAGAGTTTGCACCAGCAGCAGTATTTTTGAGCCCGCCAGGAACAACAGATTGAATGCCTGATGCAATATTTGATGATCCGCCTCCTATAAAACTATAATCACCAGACCCTGTATTATTAGTACCGCCACCTATGGTAGAATTTGTACCGCTAGCACTATTGTTTGCTCCGCCACCAACAAAGCTGAATGTCCCGGAACTAGTATTGCCTTGACCGCCACCAATGGTGCCAGTATTGCCAGAAACCGCATTATTGCCACCACCGCCGATAACAGAACCATTGCCGCTCGTGAAATTACTATCACCGCCAGAGATTGTTGCAAAGCGGCTGTTGATAAAATTGTCACCCCCGCCGCCAATAACGCTGTAAGCATTCGCTACTTGGTTGTGTTGACCACCACCTAAAACTGCGTATCTTGTGCCTAGACTTATTGAGTTAATTTCCCCACCACCGATAATACTGAGTGATCCTAAAGCTGTATTATTGTTACCACCACTAATAACAGAATAATCGCCAGAGGATGTGTTGTTTTGTCCACCGGCAATAGTGCTTGTATTACCAGAAGCTGTGTTTGTAACGCCGCCACCTATGGTAGAACTTGTACCGCTAGCACTATTGTTTGCTCCGCCACCAACAGAGCTGAATGTTCCGGAGCTAGTATTGCCTTGACCGCCAACTATAGCGCCAGTATTGCCAGAAACGATATTGTTGCCACCGCCACCAATAAATGAACCGATAGTTGAGGCATCATTATTGAGACCGCCACCGACAACGCTGTATGTACCAGCTCCGGTATTATTGAGACCGCCGACAACTACTGAATTTGCGGCAGTTACAATATTACTGTTGCCACCGCCTACAACTGACTCAAGACCAGAGGCGATATTATTTTGTCCGCCACCAATAAAGGTGTGATCGGCTGATGATGCATTGGTAGCACCACCACTAATTACAGCGGCTCTTCCGGTAATGATATTGGTATCTCCGCCACCAATAAATGCTGCATCAGAAACTGCATTTATTAAGTTATGAGTACCGCCACCTATGACAGTATCTGCGCTTAATGTATTATTAATTTCACCACCGCCGACGAAGCTAAAATTACCTGCGCCGGTGTTGTTCGAACCACCGCCAACAACTGATCCCGTATTGGTAATATTATTATTTGTGCCAGCGCCAATAAAACTGAATGTTTGAGAGATAGTATTATTTTGTCCGCCGCTGATAGTACTTCTATCTCCGCCAGCTGTTATAAGATTACCTTGTCCACCACTGATGACGCTCGCATCACCTGATCCAGTATTAGAAATGCCTCCGCCTATTGCGGTAGCAACGCCATTAGCAGTATTGTTTTGGCCGCCACTGATGACAGTGCGCGATCCAGAGGCAACTTGTGCAGCGTCCGTTCTTGTTGTTTGCCAATCAACGGCGTTATTGCCACGAATATTGCCGCCGGCACTACCATTATCTGGGATATTGCCAATAAGGCCGCCGGTTCCTGATGGAGAAATAACAAAAAAAGTATTATCATCTTCTACTTTTAAGGCAATATAATTTTGTGGGCTGGTAGTAAAGTCAGAAAGTGTCATGCGAGAGTTTTCTATAACATCGCTATTGTTGCCTGTGTAACGAGCTATTTCAAAATTATTGCCGGGATTAATATTTGCAGCACTGCCTGCAGGACCAGTTGCGCCCGTCGCGCCTGTTGGACCCGTATTATTAAGTGATAAATTAGAGTTTGCCGCATTTAAAAAACCGTTTACGGTTAAGTTGCCGTCAATAATAACATTGTCTTCAACAAGTATATTGCTTGCGGTTAAGAGACCGAGAAAATGAGCATCATCAAGCACTGTTAGATGTGATGTGATGAGTCTATTTTTGACAATAACATTGTTGAATGTTTTTTTTGTTGCACGAGTTGCGTCTTGATCTACTGCATGTATTTCTGCATCATAGTCTGAGAACATTGGGAGTAATTCTGCGTATTGATTAGGGGCTTTGTTGTTATGTAAAAAATCGAGCGCTTCTTTAACTGCCTTTTGTAAGAGCTTTTCGCTGATTGGTTGGTCAGAATTTTTAAGATGTTTGAAAATTTTTTCTAGAGCAGGTGCATTATAATTGTCTGCTCGGACGAGTTCACGCAGTGTATTAAAATTGTCTTGAACATCAGTATTTAATTGATAAAAATTATCCGCCCGCGCCATTAATGCATGAAGTAGTAAGATTAATAATTTTTTTTTCATTAAATCTCCTGTATAGTGACGATGTTTTTTTGCAACAAAGAGGGGATGGTCAACCATCCCCTCTTTGTTGTCGTTACTACTCTAACAATTATTTAATTTTGCTTTCAAGAGCCTTGATTTTTTGCATTAAAGTTTGTATTTCTTTTGTTTGAGATTGCTTAAGATCGTTAAGTTTATGCTGATAATTTTGTATGTCTTGTACTCGTAACTGCTGTAAGCTTTTTATAGTATTTTCATGTTTTTTCATTTCTTCGACGATGAATGGTAAAAATTCGCTATACAGTAGTGAATAAGGTTGTCCATCTTGATATATAACCATATCGCGATTTAATTTATCAACGTCTTCAGAAATCCATCCGAATGATATATGTTCTTTGGGATCTTGACCTTTAAAGTTAAATTGCTTGCCATCAAGTTTATAAATCCAAGAACTATCGGAGAGGCCAGTAATATTTTCTTTATAGTTTCGTGAAGATGGGACGGTAACAAATTGTGCACCGCTTATACTCAATGCAGTCCCAACACCTACTGGAATACTTTGCATAAATATACCGCCCGTGGCATTGACGTTGAATGTATTAATACCATTGCTAGATGCTGCTACGCCAGCTGCCCATACAAATGCACCATCTACATCGGCAGTAGCGTTAGTTCCTGCAGCAAAAGAGTTTGCACCAGCAGCAGTATTATTGAGACCCCCAGGAATAGAGCTGAAAGTACCTGATGCAATGTTATGTTGTCCGGCACCAATAAAACTAAGGGTTCCGGATCCAGTATTTGAGGCTCCGCCACCAATCACCGAACTCGCACCGCTAATTTGATTATTTGTTCCGGCACCAATAAACGCATTGGTCCCTCCGACAGTATTATTAGTACCGCCGACGATAGATGCTTCACTAACAGATGCAATATTATGTGTTCCGCCACCGATAACGCTGAGTGATCCGGACCCTGTGTTGTTTGTTCCACCACCAATAAACGCGGTTGCGCCAATCGCATTGTTGATTTGACCGCCACCGATAAAAGATTGTGCACCTGAAGCAGTATTAGCTAATCCACCAACAATTACCGCTTCATTAGCGGAGGCAATATTGTTGTTACCACCACCTATAAAAATCGAGGTACTTGAGCCGGTATTGGAAGAACCGCCAGCAATGGTAGCATTTGTGTTGGTAGCATTATTAAGTGTACCACCTCCAATAGTAGAGTTTGTTCCAGATGCGGTATTGGTTGAGCCGCCAGCAACAGTGGCATTACCACTTGATGCAATATTATGTACTCCACCACCAACAAAGCTGAAGTTGCCTGAGCCGGTATTATTTTGTCCACCGCCAATAGTAGAGTCTAATCCAGATACGGTATTTGTTGAGCCACCACCAATCGTGCCTGTATTACCAGAGGCGGTGTTATTGTCGCCGCCGCCGATAAAATTACCGATACTTGTGGCAGAGTTATTAAGACCTCCAACAATAATAGCATTTGTTGCGGTGGCTTGGTTTGTATCGCCGCCGCCAATAAAAGACAAGCTTCCGGAAGCTGTGTTAGTGACACCTCCAACAATTGCGGAATTCGCGCCTACTGCATTATTGCCATTGCCGCCACCAATAACAGAAGCTAAGCCAAAAGCTTGATTGCTAGTGCCGCCACCAATAGTAGCATACACATTTGATGCGACATTATTATCGCCACCACTAATAGTGGAGCTTAAGTTGCTAGCAATGTTTGAATTGCCGCCACCAACAGTGGAACTTACGCCAATCGCCTGATTATCAACACCACCACCAACAAAACTTTGAGATCCGCTTGCGGTATTATTATCGCCGCCACTAATAACAGAATTTATTCCAGAAGCAACTTGTGTTGGGTCAGTTCTTGTTGTCTGCCAGTCAACAGCGTTTGCTCCACGAACGTTACCGCCAGATATGAGATTATCTGGAACATTGCCTATAAGAGCCCCAGTTCCTGACTGAGAAAGAACCAAGGAAGTATCAGTATCTTCAACTGTTAAGGCTACATAGCGTTGCGGGCTGGTAGTAAACTCAGAAAGGGTTATGCGAGAATTTTCTATAATTACGCTACTATTACCCGTGTAACGTGCTATTTCAAAATTATTGCCGGGAATAATATTATTGGCAGGGCCTGTTGCACCCGTTGCGCCCGTCGCTCCTGTTGCTCCTGTAGGGCCTGTTGCACCCGTTGTGCCCGTCGCTCCTGTTGCTCCTGTAGAACCCGTTGCGCCTGTTGGTCCAGTATTATTAAGTGATACATTAGAGTTTGGTGCGTTTAAAAAACCGTTTACGGTTAAGTTGCCGTCAATAATAACATTATCTTCGACCAAGATATTGCTTGCGGTTAACAGGCCAAGAAAATGGGCATCATCAAGTACGGTCAAGTTTGATGTTATAAGTCTATTTTTGACAATAACATTGTTGAATGTTTTTTTTGTTGCACGAGTTGCTTCTTGGTCAACTTTATTTATTTCGGCGTCATAGTCTGAAAATACTGAAAGCAATTCTGTATGGTGATCAGGAACTTTGTTGTTATGTAAAAAATCGAGCGCTTCTTTTACTGCTTTTTGTAAGAGTTTTTCGCTGACTGGTTGGTCAGAATTTTTAAGATGTTTGAAAACTTTTTCTAGCGCAGGCGCATTATAGTTGTAGTCCCGCACAAGTTCACGCAGTGTATTAAAATTATCTTTGACATCAGCATCCAGCTGGTAAGCATTATCCGCGCGCGCCATTAACGCTGGCAGCAATAACAGTAAAAATATTTTTTTCATAGAATCTCCTACGTTCGTTTTTTGCGTGAGATAGTTTCTTCTTAAAAGAGGGTGCATATTATGCGCCCTCTTTTAAGTGTTAGTAATCTTAGAAACTATTTAATCTTGCTTTCAAGAGATTTGATTTTTTGTACTAAAGTTTGTATTTCTTTTGCTTGCTCTTGTTTAAGATCATTAAGTTTATTTTGATAATTTTGCATATCTTGTTGTAATTGTTTGCACAATTCTTGATTCTTTTTAAGTTCTTCAAGCGTTATCTGGTGTTTTTTCATCTCTTCGACAATAAATGGCAAAAATTCAACATGTTGTAATGCAAATGGTTTGCCATCATGATAAATAACGAGATTATCATTGATTTTTTCGACATCTTCCGCAAACCAACCAAAAGAAACATCTTCTACCGGATCAGTATTTATGTAATTGTATTGTTTGCCTTCTAGCTGGTATATCCAAGAGCTATCAGGAAGTTCTTTAACGTTTTCTTTAAACTCTGCACTAGAAAGAAGAAGGCCTAGTTGAGAAGTTGCTGCATTATAAGCCACCGTCGCTCCGCCTACAGCGCCTGTTAGCGATCGCATAAATATACCGCCCGAAGCTAAAATATTAAAACTATTTGCAGGATTTGCTGCAAAATCATTAAGAGAGCCATCGCACCAAACAAACATATTTGAACGGGCAGTGGCAGCATTTTGCCCTAAGGCAAAAGAACTTACACCCAAAGCGATATTTCCTTGACCTATTGCTATAGAATTAGCAGCTCCTGCTATATTATTTGTTCCAATAGCAATAGCTTGACTTTCTGACGCGATGTTGCCATTGCCAGCTATAAAAATTGAAGCGTTAGAGCCGGTATTTGAAGAACCTCCAACAATTGTTCCATTTATATTATCAACAATGTTAAAAGATCCGCCCCCAATAGTAGAATTTTGTCCTGATGCGATATTGTTATTACCACCAGCAATAGTTGCGTTTAATCCAGAGGCAATATTATGTTGGCCGGCACCGATAAAACTGAAGTTTCCTGATCCAGTATTTGATGCTCCACCACCGATGACCGCGCTTGCACCACTAATTGTATTATTTGTTCCGGCACCAATAAAAGAGTTAGTACCTCCGACAGTATTATTGGTTCCGCCGACGATGGATGCTTCACTAACGGATGCGCTATTATTAGTTCCAGCGCCGATAAAACTGAGAGATCCAACGCCCGTATTGTTTAAACCACCACCAATAAAAGAATTTGTGCCTTGCGCCGTATTATTTGTTCCGCTGACGATAGCTGATTCGTTACCAGATGCAATATTATTTTGCCCGCTACCGATAAAGCTGAGAGTTGCGCTTCCAGTATTGTTTTGACCCCCGATAATTACTGAGCCAGCGCCAATGGCGTTATTATTTAAACCACCGCCGATAAATGAATTTGGACCACTAGCTGTGTTTTGAAGGCCACCTATAATAGTTGCTCGAAAGTTTGATGCAATATTATTGTTGCCACTACCAACAAAGCTTAATGAGCCTGAGCCAGTATTAGAGGATCCGCCAACAACCGTGGCATTATCGCCGCTTGCAGTATTACTTAAGCCACCACCAACAAAGCTTTGCTGGCCAGAGCTTGTATTATTGTCTCCTCCGCAAATGACAGCTTCAATATTGCTCGCAGTATTCCCAAAGCCGCCGCCAACAAAAGCATTCTGATCTGAGGCAGTATTGCTCCCGCCACCAACAACGACAGTTTCTTGATCTAAAGCCCTATTTAATGCGCCACCACCAACAAAACTTTGAGATCCGCTTGCGGTATTATTATCGCCGCCACCAATAACACTTAACGCACCAGAAGCAACTTGTGTTGAGTCAATTCTTGACGTTTGCCAATCAACAGCGTTTGCGCCGCGGGCATTACCACCAGCAGCAGTACCATCGGGAATATTGCCTATAAGAGCTCCAGTGCCTGACCGAGAAAGAACCAAAGAAGTGTCAGTGTCTTCTACTTGTATGGCAATATAACGTTGTGGAGTTGTTGTAAACTCAGAAAGTGTCATGCGAGAGTTTTCTATAATATCACTATTGGTGCCGGTATAACGCGCTATTTCAAAATTATTGCCGGGATTAATATTTGTAGTACCACCTGTCGCGCCCGTTGCACCTGTTGGTCCTGTCGCGCCTATTGCACCCGTCGCGCCTGTTGGCCCAGTATTATTAAGTGATAAATTAGAGTTTGGTGCGTTGAAAAAACCGTCTACGGTTAAATTGCCGCCAATAATAACGTTGTCTTCAACGAGCATATTGCTTGCGGTTAAGAGGCCAAGAAAATGAGCATCATCAAGTACGGTCAAGTTTGATGTTATAAGTCTATTTTTTACAATAACGTTATTGAATGTTTTTTTTGTTGCCCGAGTTGTTTCAGCATCATAGTCTGAGAATATTGAAAGCAGGTCCGTGTATTGATCAGGAACTTTGTTGTTATGCAAAAAATCGAGCGCTTCTTTTACTGCTTGTTGTAAGAGTTTTTCGCTGACTGGTTGGTCAGAATTGTTAAGATGTTTAAAAAATTTTTCTAGAGCAGGCGCATTATAGTTGTATTCTCGCACAAGCTCACGCAGTGTATTAAAATTATCTTTAACATCAGCATCCAGTTGATAAGAGCTATCCGCGCGCACCATTAATGCAGAGAGCGATAAGATTAATAATTTTTTTTTCATTAAATCTCCCGTATGGTGACTATGTTTTTTGCGATAAAAAGATAAAGAGGGGATGGTTTCCCATCCCCTCTTTATTGTTGTTAATACCCTAACAATTATTTAATTTTGCTTTCAAGAGCTTTGACTTTTTGTATCAAGCCTTCCAAGCGTTGCATATCTTGCACTCGTGACTGCTGCAAGTTTTTTATAGTATTTTCATGCTTCTTCATTTCTTCCACAATGAATGGTAAAAATTCGGTATGTTGCAGTGCATAAGGCTTATTTTCATGATAAATAACGAGATCGTCATTTATTTTTGCAACATCTTCAGCTAACCAACCAAAAGAAACATTTTCTACCGGATCAGTATTTATGTAGTTATATTGTTTGCCGTTGAGCTTATATATCCAAGAACTATCAGGAAGCCCTTTTACGTTTTCCTTCAGGTCTTGAGTAGATGGAAGTAAGGTCAGTTGGTTTGTTGTTGTGTCATAAGTTACTGTCGTTCCTGCAGCAGCTGGTAATGTTTTCATGAAAATGCCATTTGAGGCTATTACACTGAAGCTATTTCCTACATCTGCTCCTACTGAGAGTGAGGAACTGCCATCTGAAATAACGAATTGACGAGTGTTAGTTGCGATAGCAGTTTCACCTATAGCAACAGAACTTGGGCCAGATGCTTTGTTGCTGAGGCCACCAAGAACAGCGCTGTGTAGGCCCGATGCAATATTGTTTTGCCCGCCGCCAACAAAGCTAAACGCTCCAGAACCGGTATTGCTTTGGCCACCAGCTATAGCACCGGTATTGCCAGAAACGATATTGCTGCCACCGCCACCAATAAATGAACCGATAGTTGAGGCATCATTGTTTTGCCCGCCACCAACAACGCTGTACGTACCAGAAGCAATATTACGGACTCCGCCACCTATAAAGCTGAGCAATCCAGAACCGGTATTACTTTGGCCACCAACTATAGCACCAGTATTGCCAGAAACGATATTATTGCCACCGCCACCAATAAATGAACCGATAGTTGAGGCATCATTATTGAGACCGCCACCGACAACGCTGTACGTACCAGCTCCGGTATTATTGAGACCGCCGACAACTACTGCGTTTGCAGCAGTTACAATATTACTGTTGCCACCACCTATAACTGACTCAAGGCCAGAAACGGTATTGATTTGTCCGCCACCAATAAAGGTGTGATCGGCTGATGACGCATTGGTAGCACCACCACTAATTACAGCGGCTCTTCCGGTAATTATATTGGTATCCCCGCCACCAATAAATGCTGCATCAGACACTGCATTTATTAAGTTATGAGTACCGCCACCTATGACTGTATCAGTGCTTAATGTATTATTAATTTCACCACCACCGACGAAGCTAAAATTACCTGCACCGGTGTTATTAGAACCACCGCCAACAACTGAGCCCGTATTAGTAATATTATTGTTTGTGCCAGCGCCAATAAAACTGAATGTTTGAGAGATAGTATTATTTTGTCCGCCGCTGATAGTACTTCTATCTCCGCCAGCTGTTATAAGATTACCTTGTCCACCACTGATGACGCTCGCATCACCTGATCCAGTATTAGAAATACCGCCGCCTATTGCGGTAGCAACGCCATTGGCAGTATTGTTTTGGCCGCCACTGATGACAGTGCGCGATCCAGAGGCAACTTGTGCAGCGTCCGTTCTTGTTGTTTGCCAATCAACTGCATTTGCGCCACGGGCGTTACCACCAACAGCAGTACTATCGGGAACATTGCCAATAAGACCGCCGGTGCCTGATGGAGAAATAACAAAAGAGGTATTATCATCTTCTACTTTTAAGGCAATATAATTTTGTGGGCTGGTAGTAAATTCAGAAAGCGTCATACGAGAATTTTCTATAACATTGCTACTATTGCCTGTATAGCGAGCTATTTCAAAATTATTGCCGGGATTAATATTTGCAGCACTGCCTGCAGGACCAGTTGCGCCTGTCGCGCCTGTTGGACCCGTATTATTAAGTGATAAATTAGAGTTTGCCGCATTTAAAAAGCCGTTTACGGTTAAGTTGCCGTCAATAATAACGTTGTCTTCAACGAGCATATTGCTTGCGGTTAAGAGGCCAAGAAAATGAGCATCATCAAGAACGGTTAAATTTGATGTGATGAGTCTGTTTTTGACAATAACGTTATTGAATGTTTTTTTTGTTGCACGAGTTGCTTCTTGGTCAACTTTATTTATTTCTGCATCATAGTCTGAGAATGTTGAGAGCAATTCTGTGTGGTGAGCAGGAACTTTGTTGTTATGTAAAAAATCGAGCGCTTCTTTTACTGCTTTTTCTAACAATTTTTCGCTGACTGGTTGGTCAGAATTTTTAAGGTGTTTAAAAACTTTTTCTAGCGCAGGCGCATTATAATTGTATTCCCGCACAAGTTCACGCAGTTTATTAAAATTATCTTTGACATCAGCATCCAGCTGATAAGAGTTGTCTGCTCGCGCCATTAACGCTGGCATCAGTAACAGTAAAAATATTTTCTTCATAGGATCTCCCTTTTTTGTGGTTAATTACTACATTTTTTTGCAACATGTTTTTTATGAGTTGCAGAATCTTTTATAAAATCTTCTACAATTTTTTTGAATGCGCTTTGTGGATATGCGCCTGTTTTTTTCAGCTTAATGTCACCATTTTTTACAAAAAGCGTTGCAGGTATACCATCTGGGGCATGTTTGCGTGCGAATTCGATAAATTCTTTATTTTCTATATTTATTGTTACAAATTCTGCTTGATGTTTATATTCTTGAGCAACCGCTTCAAATGCTGGGGTGAACATCGTACATGCGCCACACCATGTTGCCCATAATTTTATAATGACCGGTTTTTTCCCAGCGATCAGTTTTTTATATTCTTGCATTGTTGCAACTTCTCGCACCCCATGATCTCTTTTTTTGTTGTCTTTTTTAACTTCTTGTTTTTTTTCAATTTTTTTTGGAGCCTTTTTATCTAAAAGACGTTCTACGTTTTTTTCAAATTTTTCTTGTGATTCAGCACCAACTTGGGTGTCAACAACAACACCGTCTTTTAAAAATATAATGGTTGGTATGCCATCTTTGGCATATTTATCACTGATATGATCAAGTGCTTTTGTATCAACATCAATTTTTAAAAATTGGACTTTGTCTGTAAATTTGTGCGCAGATTTTTCAAAAACAGGCCCCATCATTTTACAAGCACCACACCATGTAGCCGAAAACATTACTACGGTTGGTTTTTTTGATGCAAGTGCCCGATCATATTCCTGTGTAGTTTTTATGAGCGTATAAGCAGTTGCTGTTGGCGCTTTTTGCTTGCGAGTTGCAAGACTATCGGTACTTGTAAGAACTGATGCTATAATCAAAAAAGACAAAAACGAATGCAAAAAAATCATATATACTCCTTAATTATGCACAGAAATGAGCATTCAAAATTATTCACATCTACACTAGCATCGCGCGTACATCTCTTGTCAAGTTATTTATTTTTTTTAATAATAATATTTTTTTCATATATTTAATAATAAAAAAATTCAAAAAGCGTTTTATAAAAAAATGCGACTTTTGTTGATTCTCGGGGGTTAACCTGTTACATTAATTTAATGCTCAATGCATTTCATGTATTATTTAAAAAATGTATAACTCCTGAATAGTCGAGCATAAATTTACACGATTTGTAGCGGGGGAATCGTTGTGGTTGTAAAAAAAACATTATATTTTTGAGATACAAAACTTATTATAAGGAATAATTACTATGGAATTACAAAATTCTTTAAGGGGTTCTAACGCTTCAATTCCATTATATGATAAGCAGCAACCACTTTTTTATGTTATAAAACGAGATGGGCTTACGGTAGAACTCAGCGATGCTAAAATGAGAACGGCATTTATGAGAGCATCTTCTGGGCATGAGCAGGATATCAATATAGATTTGTTAATAAAGGAACTTTATAAACTTATTTTTGATGGAATAACTACTCAAGAACTTGAAAAAGCCTATTGTATGGCGGCGTGTACGTTTATTGAGGTTGATCCGAGCTATGATCATGTTGCTACACAATTATTATTGCAACGATTAGTGCGTGAAGTTGTGGGTAAAAAATATCCACATGCTCAGCGTGAAAAAATGTATAGACAATCATTTATTGATGCTATTCAGTGTGGGGTAAAAAATAATTATTTTGATCAACGTATGGCAACATTTGATCTTGATAGACTTGCCGCTCATCTTGTGCCTGATCGCGATAATATGTTTGTGTACACAGGCATGTTTACCTTGTATGAACGCTATCTTCTTAAGCATGAAGGTCGCAGATTAGAAGTTCCGCAGACCTTTTGGATGCGTATAGCAATGGGTCTTGCGTTATTGGAAAAAGATAAGAATGAACGAGCGTTACAATTTTATGAAGTACTTTCAACATTGTCATATACGCCATCGACTCCAACGCTGTTTCATGCCGGATTTCCTGTTGCGCAGTTAAGTTCTTGTTATCTTAATGTTGTTGATGACGACTTGAGCAAAATATTTAAATGCATGGGTGATAATGCGCAACTATCAAAGTGGGCTGGTGGCATTGGTACGGATTGGACAAACATTCGTGGCACCGGTTCTTATATTAAAAGTATTAAAGCAACAAGCCAAGGCGTTATTCCTTATCTTAAGATAGCCAATGATATAGTCGTTGCAATTACACGCAGCGGTATTAGGCGTGGTGGAAGTTGTGCGTATCTTGAAACATGGCACATTGATATCGAAGATTTCTTGGATTTAAGAAGAAATACGGGCGACGATAGGCGTCGTACACATGATATGAACACTGCTCATTGGATCCCGGATCTTTTTATGAAACGTGTTATTCATGATGGTGTATGGACGCTATTTTCACCCCATGAAGTTCCTGATTTACATGATTTATACGGACATGCATTTGAAGCGCGTTATGAATTTTATGAACGCGAGGCTACCGAAGGACGTATAAAGCAATATCGTGTCATGTCGGCAAAGCAGTTATGGCGTAAAATGTTAACACGTCTTTTTGAAACAGGACATCCTTGGATAACATTTAAAGACGCGTGTAATATACGCTCTCCGCAGGATCATGTTGGCGTTGTTCATTGTTCAAATTTATGTACAGAAATTACTCTTAATACATCATCTGATGAAACGGCTGTATGTAATTTGGGATCCATCAATTTATCTGAACATATGATTAATGGGCAGCTGGACGAAGAAAAATTACATCGCACCATTTCTACTGCATTACGTATGCTTGATAATGTTATTGATTTAAATTTTTATCCTATTGAAGAAGCGCAAAATTCTAATACGCGTCACCGTCCTGTTGGTCTTGGGCTTATGGGTTTTCAAGACGCTCTCTTTAAAGCAAAAATCCCATTCTCCTCACAAGCTGCATTAGATTTTGCTGATTCAGTGATGGAGAAAATTTCTTATTATGCTATTTATGCATCGTCGTGTCTTGCTCAAGAACGTGGTGTTTATTCATCCTATTATGGTTCAAAATGGGATCGTGGTATTTTCCCGCTTGATACTATTGATTTATTGGAGCGTGAGCGCGGTCTGCCTATAACTGTTTCACGATTAAAACGTCTCGATTGGGATTTTTTAAAGAATTACGTTAGGCAGCATGGAATGAGAAATTCAAATATAATGGCTATTGCTCCAACGGCAAGTATTTCTACTATTGTTGGTTGCTATCCATGTATTGAACCAATTTTTAAAAATATGTATGTAAAAGCGAACGTAACGGGCGAATTTACTAACATTAATACCTATCTTGTGAAAGATCTTAAAGAATTGAATTTGTGGAATCAGGATATGCTGAACCAAATCAAATATCATGATGGCGATATTGGAGCAATAGTAGGAATCCCAGATGATCTTAAAGAAAGATATAAAACCGCTTTCGAATTAGATGCGCAATGGTTGATCGCGCTTACTGCTGTTAAGGGTAAGTGGATTGATCAATCGCAATCACATAATGTTTTTTTGAAGGGCGTTTCTGGGCAAAAATTGCACGATGTATATATGACGGCGTGGAAGAGTGGCCTTAAAACAACTTATTACTTGCGTACGTTAGGTGCAACGCAGATAGAAAAATCAACGTTGGATGCAAAAACATTTGGATATACTCAAAAAAGAAATTATGATTCCGGTACAACGGTTGCTGCATCTGCATGTTCTATAGAAAATACAGATTGCGAGTCATGCCAATAACAAATTAAGGAGCCTTTATTATGTCACGTATGATGTATACAAAAAATGGAATTATTAATGATTCTAAAACCGATCCCAATAAAATTTTACCTATGAAATATCTTTGGGCGCGGCAGCATTATAAAGATGGAGTTGCAAATAATTGGACTCCTGAAGAAATACCTATGCAACTTGATGTTGAGCAATGGAAATCATCAACCGTATTAAGTGCATCAGAACGTCGTATGATTTTGTGGAATTTAGGATTTTTTGCCACAGCGGAATCTTTAACTGCGAATAATTTGGTACTTGCGGTATATAGACATGTTACCAATCCAGAATGCCGTCAGTATTTACTGAGGCAAGCATTTGAAGAAGCGGTTCATACTGACACGTTTATTTATTGTTGTGATACATTAGGTTTGGATCCAGAAGAAATTTATACTATGTATTTGACCATTCCATCTATTAAAGAAAAAGATGAGTTTGTTGTTAATCTAACTAAATCTATTTTTGATCCACTATTTACGACAGACACTATCCAGAATGTCCAACGTTTTGTGCACGATCTTATTGGTTATTATGTGATCATGGAAGGCATTTTCTTTTATGCGGGATTTGCCATGATGCTTGCGCTTAAAAGACAAAATAAAATGACCGGTATTGGGCAACAATTTGAGTATATTATGCGGGATGAAAGTATTCATTTAGCATTTGGATGTGATCTGATTAATGCTATCACCTCAGAAAATCCAGAAATATGGACAGAGGCGTTTAAGGCAGAAATTAGTCTTTTAATTAAAAAAGCTGTTGTCTTGGAACAAATGTATGCCTATGATGCTTGCCCGCAAGGTTTTTTGGGTATTAATGCGCAGCAATTTTCCGACTATGTTGAGTATATAGCAGACCGTAGATTAGAGCGCATTGGCCTTGATAAATTGTATTTTAAAGAAAATCCATTCCCTTGGATGAGTCAGCAAACTGATTTAACTAAAGAAAAGAATTTCTTTGAAACGCGTGTTACTGAGTACCAAACGGCCGGTTCTCTTAAGTGGGATTAAAAATTAAAGCAGGCCTGTATATTTGTACAGGCCTGCTTTTACGTATCTACGTTAACTCTATTAGGCTGATCAGTAAAACCGCATTGATCGATATCGCACCGTCGTTGCCACATTTCTGACAATGGGTATTTTAATTTACATATCGCTCTGCATTGTTGTTCTTCTTGATAATTTTCTGGTTTTGAATAAGCAGAAGCGCACGCTACGCTCACCAATAGCAGTACCATATTAATATATTTTTTTGGTTTTTTTTGCATATCAAAACCTATATATTAACATCGGCCGTTGTGAACGGCTCATTGATATAACCGCATCTTTCTAAACATTTTCGTCGGCCCATTTCATCAGATGCCGATACCGTCTGCGAACAACACATCATACATTCTTGTTTATCAAGTGATTTACAAACTTTTACTACTGATGTCGCACACACGCGGGCGCCCATTAAAAATACGAGCATTATTATAATTTTTTTCATAGCCATACCCTTATTTATCAAAATATTCGCAACATTCAATATCTTCATCTTCATCTTCCTCATGCTCGTGCTCTTCAGCACACTCACATGAGTGAAACTCGGACATAATCTCTGCTAATTCTTCAAGTTGCTCTTTGAGCAACATAATATCTTTATGCAAATGTCGATTTACTTTTTCCTGACGATCATTATCAAAATTTTTTGTACACATACCATTCCCCCTTTTATTTATTAATCTTCTGAACTTTCTAAGATATCTTGCATGTCGCTAACTTTTTTTGAAAGCTTCTGATATTTCTCTTCCAGAGCTGATACGCGACTATCAATCTTTTCAAGGCGCTCATGAAGAGTTACATGCGGTACCTTTTGCTTATGCGCGGTATGAACCACGCCAACATATACAACAGTCACAAAAGCCACATAAAAAGCCTTTAGCTTATAATTCATATCAACCTCTTTAGTTGTAGCGCCTATCTAATATTAATAGTATCATGAATGCGTTAAAAAAATCAATAAAATTTCTATTATAAAACTTATCTTGATGGAGTATCGAGTTTATTTAATGGGCATTGCCGGCTTGAGAGTTGCAATTGGCTGGAGTAATTGCGGTGTTATATTACTAGTTGGAGCCATTAACACGCTACTTGCTAAGACCGGCTCTTTTTGTCCCGTTATTTTATTTACTGATATAGCTAGGCCTGTTACGTGTTTAAGTATATTATCTAGAGCGGTTTCATGTGATCTATTCATACTAATGAGTTCATTTTTTATTTTTTGAAGGTCATTCACCACGGCATCAATTTTAGTCTCTACAGATATTAATCGGCTTGAGTCATCACTCATAAGGAGCGATGAGCACGTTCCAATAGCTATATAGGCTATATAACCAATTCTTTTTTTATATTTTTTTTTGTAATTCATATATGCCCCTATCGTAATTATTATATTTAAAAATATATCATAAAATAGTTCAATTAGGCAATAATTTTATTTTTTTATAAAATCTTGATTATAGTATTATGCGCATTCTATACCTGTATTCAAATTACAAAGATATGAGGGATTACGATGAAAAAAGTGCATGTCATAATAATAATGAGTTGTTTATTGTTGTCACAACATATAGAATCGGGCCAGCGATGGGATTTTCCTATAGGAATCCATGTTGTGGCGGGTTATTTTTTTGGAGCTGCTACTACGGGATTAATTTTTCGTTGGTATGCTGGATATACACGGCGAAAATTGGAAGAAAAGCATGCTCGGTTGATGGCTGATCAGCAATCACATAATAGAGCTTTAGCGCAGTTACTTGAGCAAGAAAGAGATAAAAACGTGCTGGTGCATAAAGAAAAAAGTAAGATACACCAAGATCTCATAAACAAAGAGTTGTTACTTGAGCAGTCATGTCGTCTCAAAAAATGTTGCGAATTACAGAATGAAACATTGCGTAAAGATATTCAAAGCATGCATCCATTGGTGCAAGTTCTTGGTGTTCTGGCTCCAATATTTGACTATCGAATTAATGATGCATATAAAATCGTAGACAAGAATAACAGTGAGTGTTCTCCGGAGGCAATACCAAACGCCATTAAAGAGATTATGAAAGAACGTGATGAGCTTATGATAGGTTGTTTAACCACCACGCAAAAGGCCCAGTCCTTATGGCTGAGCCCTTATTAATTAAATATCTAATGTTTTTTAAACTTTTGGACTAAGAACGTGCATTTCAACACGGCGGTTTGGAGCCTGCTGTTCACGCGTTCCACCTTGAACAACGCACATTTCATTGCCGCGACCAACAACTTTAAGTTTATTGGCAGGAATGCCATGCTTGATTAAGTAATTATATAAATGCTGAGCTCGTTTGTGTGAAAGTGCCATATTGTATGCTGGAGAACCTGCAGAATCACATGCATGCCCCTCGATCACTATAATTTTACCTTCTGCCGCAATGGAGCGAATGTTTTCAAGATTATAGGAAAGTGCTGATTGTTGATCTTGACGAATAACATATTGGTCAAAATCAAAATATATTGTTTTTAAAATATGATTGTCATTTTCTAACAAACTATTGTCTGCTATATCAGAAAATTTTAGATCTCCGCCCTCTTGAATATATGAAGAATATGGATCAACCTCTTCTTCAAAAACAAAAGCATCAATATCATCGACAAAAAGGCTCTTGCCGTCTCCATCCTGATAGTCAACTTTAATCTCGCATGTTTTATTTTCAGATATGCATGATTTTTTCTTTTTTAATCCGCATGAGGGAAGCAAGAAAAGGACAATTGTCAAAAAAAATAATCCATTTTTCATAAAATATCTCCGTTTGGGCCTACTAAAACGCATGAATAGTAGCACATTTTTTGCAAATGTTCCACTTAATTATCGCAGAAGGGCTACATTGTGTTATACTAAAAAAATATAATAGCTTAAAGGCTTAAAAAATATTTGGACTTATTATGAAAAAAATTCTTATCAATGACAGTTTGTGGCAAACGAGGATCGCTATAACTCGCGATGATCTCTTGCAAAATATCTATTTCGGTGCCCATGCGACGCATACTTTGGAGCGAAGCTATATAAAGGGGATTGTCACCAAAATATTACCGGGGATTCAGACAGCCTTTGTGGATATCGGACAGGAGCGGTCTGGGTTTTTACATATCTCTGAAATCGATCGTGAGCTGGCGATACAGCGCATGGCTGGTCCTGATCAATTAGAGGATATAGAAGAAGATGATTCTCAAGAACGCGGGGAATTTACGCGCAAAGAGCTTGATATTAGTAAAATTCTGAGCGAAGGCGAAGAAATTCTTGTACAAGTCAGCAAGGAGCCTGTTTATGAAAAAGGGGCCAAACTGACAACCTGCTTTACGCTTCCTGGAAGATTTATTGTACTCATGCCCAACATTCCAAGAATAGGCATCTCTAAAAAGATAGAAGAGCGCGAAGAGCGCCAACGATTGCGAGAGCTCTTGTTGAATAATTTACCAGAAGGCATGGGAGCAATTATTAGAACAACTTCTGAAAATCAGGGGGCCAAAGAAATTTTGCAAGACGTTGAATATCTTACGGGTGTTTGGGAAAATTTGCAGCAAAAATTCAAACAAGCTAAACCATGCGAAGTCTTGCATGAAGATATAGATTTAGTTTTGCAAGCAGTAAGAGACCATCTTGATAATGACGTTGAGCTTGTTGTGTGTGATAAGGCCGATACTCAAAATCGTATTTATAAATTTGTTAAGAGTATAGCGCCGGAACATACTCAAAAAATCCGACTATATGAAGGACAGTCGCCGCTGTTCGAAAAATATGATATAGAAAAACAGATTAAGCAGGCATTGCAGAAAAAAGTTATTCTCAAGTCTGGTGGATCATTAGTAATAGAAGCTACTGAGGCGATGACCGTTATTGACGTTAATACTGGTCGATATATTGGTGCAACTAATTTAGAAGAAACTATTTTAAAGACTAATTTAGAGGCGGCAGAGGAAATTGTCAGACAATTGCGGCTCCGTAATATTGGCGGGCTCATTGTTATCGACTTTATTGATATGGCAAGTGGCCACAATAAACAAAAACTATTTAGATTTATAGAAAAAACACTTAAAGAGCGTGATAAATTCCAGTCAGTTGTTTTACGTGTTTCAGAATTCGGTCTTGTGCAAATGACACGTAAGCGATCTGGAAAAACATTAACGCAGCAGATGATGGAAACATGCGCAGAATGCCGTGGGTTGGGCTATGTTAAGTCGGTAAAAACAGAATCTTATGAAATATTGCGCACGTTGAAGCGCGATTTGGTAGAAAATAAAATCGGCGATGATATTACTCTTTCTGTTCATTCAAAAATATTAGAGTATATTACATCGGTTGAGTATAATTCTATTTTAGATTTGGAAAAAACATATGGATGCAAAATTACATTGCTGAGCGAAAATCAATGTTCCATGGGCCTTTATTCTATAGAGTAATTTTGTATGTACTATAAAAAAGTAATAATTCTTTTATTTGTATGTACAGGCGGCAATATTTTATATGGTTCTGGAGAGCGTTCTTTTTTTGAAACGTATCGTTATAAGCAAACAATATTAGAAGCAAAAATTAATGCAATTTTTTCTCCTAAATTTATAATTTGTTCTGCATTAGGGCTTTCTGCAATTGCTGCCCTGACCTTTAGTCCTTCTGCAGATGTAAAACAATATTTTTTAGGTGGAGCTTTAGTAAATACATGGTTGCATTATTACGCATTTCCTGTGGTTAATTATTTTTCTAAGTACCAAGTATTATATCACGATATATCGCAAAAAATTGTTGATGCGGCAGAAGCCACTTGTCTTGTTCCTGTTGATAAAGCATTGTTTGAGAAGATGAAACAAAAAGCATGTGAAAGTAGCGAGCGTTTAGGCGTATACAGAGAGGATCTTTTTACGTTAAGTGATGCAGCCGATACAAGCGCAAAAAAATCCAACTTAGTAATATCAATGCTGAGTAAAAAGCTTGTTGATAAGCGTACCCCTGTACTCGATGTTATCAAAGAAACGCTGTATCAGGCAGATATAAAACCTTTACCAGATAGACTAGTATACATAACTGAAAAAGATGTCGTGCAATTTCTTCCTTATCTTAAACATCATGAAATCTTAGAACTATCACAACAAGAAGCCCAGCTGCCGGAACCCCCAATACGAACAGTTAACACTCTTTTGGATGCATTTGCGCCATCCCCGCAACATGTGGAAGCAGATAAACGTAGTGACGTTCGAAGGGCAAATATTGGTGATATAATTGAAGCTTATACTTATTATGATGATCTATTAAAAAAGAAGTACATTACGTGTGATAATATTAGTACCAATAATAATATTTACAGACCTAGGTTTTTTGGCTTTACTCACCCCAAGTATAATATTTTTTATAAATCTTTTGGTCCACCATTTCAATTCAGTGGTCATTACCAGACTTCTGAAGAACAAGAAATTATGAAAGCCTATTGTTTTTACAATGATACAAAATATAATGGTCAATCTACAGAATTGTCTCATGATTTTTTTTCCCCCACAGTAGACCATGGGCGGAATGTCAGGGTTTTAACTGATTATTACAATAGGAAAAAAATAATTCACGAAGTATGATTTTTAACTAAAATCGAGAGTAGAATGGGTATGAGCTATAAGCAAAATATAATAATATTTTTTTTATATATATATTCTTGTAGTCTTCTATGCGGTGGGTATGGTTTTTGTAAAGATATACCAAGGGAACATGTAAGTCGTAATTTTAGATGTCCATCTTCCGAACAATATCGTGATGCGTGGATGGTGATAGAAAAGCTTCCAACGCATCATAGTTTTTCTCACAATATAGTTATGCTTCCCCTTGTTCCAATTTCTGTGATTTGTTATTTTGCTTCAAATTCATATAGCGCCCGAGCAGTTTCATTGGCAGCAGCGCTGACCCCAGTATCTTTTTATGGGGCATCACTCGTTCGTTTTTATAATCAACAATATCATCATATGCCGCAAGAAATAATTGATGCAGCTGATGATATTGATCTTATTCCTGTCGATAAAGAATTATTTTTTAAAATAGTTGATAGGGCCAATAACAATAGAATTGGCGGTGCGTTGCGTACAAGCTTATTTCAGCCTAGTAATAGAGCTCAGCGCAAAGAACACTATTTAATTGCAGCACTGCTCAAACGAAAACTTAAGTTGAAAACCGGTGACCCTGTTATGGATATTGTAAATAATATACTTGATAACGCCGATATGACATGCGCAGCACATAAAGGTGTTATACCAGTAACAGAAAAAGATATTGTTGCATTACTCCCCTATCTTAAATGTGATGACATTACTGAGCTACTTCAAAAAGAAAGGTCGGCCGGTGTTGTTGATAGTATTCGTGCGGTGATCGAAGCCTATAATCATTTTACGGGCATGTTGCTGTGGGGATGGATTCGATGCAATAAACCTGTTTGTGACAAGAATATACTCGGTGGAACAATATTTTTTTATCGACCAAGATATTTCGATGGTTTTTTGAGAAATTCGCGAAGTTATTATGCTCACTATGGTCCAAGATTCCGTGAAGTAATTGATGGCACCGAGTCTTGCATTGATGGTG
The DNA here is from genome assembly GCA_041660765.1 of Candidatus Babeliaceae bacterium. Classification (NCBI taxonomy): domain Bacteria; class Candidatus Babeliae; order Candidatus Babeliales; family Candidatus Babeliaceae; species Candidatus Babeliaceae bacterium. The sequence continues at coordinate 137,399 of JBAZVR010000002.1, forward strand.
ATGCAAAAAGAATTTATTTGTTTGAAAAAGATTCAAAATATAGGCACTTATGCCCACCAGCATCGAACGTTTCTGATGTAATTGTTGGTGGCAATAACAATGTTGCTCCTGGCAGCTTATGCACCATTGGTGGCGTAGACAACAACACTCAGGCGTGCAGAAGATATTTATTAACGCATCACTGATGAGCGCTTATCGAGTTTTTTCGAAGCGAACAAATTCTTCGTCGCGCCAAATTTCTACAAAACCGTGTTTTTTGTAGAGCGATTGAGCTCGTATGTTAGAAACGCGTGTGATAAGTTGAATGACCGTGCAGCCACGATTAAACAGATCCTGTATGCCATAATCAAGAAGCTTGGATGCATAACCAGATTTTCTATGTTCTTCATCAACAACAAGAAAAAGAATAAAACCCATATAAAAAGATTTTTGATAATACGCAGTAAATCCAACAGGCTTATTATCGACTCGGTAGACCATGAGCGATAAATTATTGTTATGTTCAGGGCTTTGTGATGATGCTTTATTATCAAGCATGTATTCCGCAGAAAAATCAGTAGAGTATTCGCTCACCAGCCAGTGCCAATTTTTTTTAAACAGTTGTAAAATAAATGCGCGGTCACTGGTGGGGTTATACGTACAAATACCATCGTGAGCTGTGTGGGTATAATAATAATTGCCGATCAGTATGGCGAGAGTAAAACTGAGACCTATTATTCCAGTCCAGACAAGTTTTTTATTCATGAGTGTCCATTGTGTATATAATTTTTCTTAACATAAGCCCATGTGCCGGTGCAGTAGGGAGCGTATGAAGAGGATGTTTTTGTTCAAGTACTTCTGTAACTTTTTCTACGGGAATATCGGTGGAAGCAACATTAATTGCGGCTCCTACCATTCGACGAATCATGTAACGCAAAAAACCGGGACCTTTAACTATAATACGATACATAGAATATCTTTTCATGTAAGAAAACGTTAAAGAATTTACCGTTCTTATGGTGCATTCCATATCATCGCCTGTGCAAAATGAGCGAAAATCATGCGTGCCGGCAAATACTTGCAAAGCGTCATGTAATTTTTGATTATCGAGAGGGCGATAATAATATAAGCCATATGGCGCAAACCATGGTAATGGTCGTTGCGTAAAAATGTGATAATAATATGTCTTTTCAAGAACGTTGCGTTGCGGATGAAATATCTCTGGTGCAAAATCGAGCGATCTTATAAGAATATCCGGTGGAAGGCACCCATTCCAGGCGCGCATCATAATCGTAGGTTCTATCGTAATTTCTGTTTTAAAAACAGCAACCTGACCCATGGCATGCACACCTGCATCAGTTCGTGAAGCCCCAACAAGTGTAATATCATGACCGAACGTTTTTTTAAAACGCGCCTGCAGCATGCCGGCCACAGATACAGCATCTTTTTGTTGCTGCCATCCATGATACGCTGTTCCCGAATATGCGATAATAAGTTTGTAATACGACATAATATTTCCCTGTATTTTTTTATTATATCTTATTTTGCTTATTATGCACTTTCTTTGAATTTTTTCTTCAAGCTTATAAATAGCTCATATGCAGATATAGGATTGGCGGGGAGCACTGGGGTTCTTATAGCGTAACTCGCTTGGCTTCCAGCGGTTTTTTCTTTGCTTGCTTTTATAGAACTTTCCATATCAGTATAAATAATTGTCTTTATACCATTTTCAGCAATCGCCCATTTTTTTACCCCATTTGCTATAGCAATTTTTGGTTGCTCAGAAGTTCGCGCATATTGCGCTTTAAGAATAATAGTAGGCGACACTGAGCATATGAGAGCTATAAGAATATATTTTTTATTGTGCTGTATCATGAGATTCTTTGGGCTCTTTTGGTTCTTTTTTTAAAAAATTATTAAGAAATTCTTGGTCTTCTAAAAACGATCTGTGATATAAATATATTTCTGCGCAATTGTATATAGCCATTGCTCTGTCATTTTGATCGCGCAAATCTTTGTCAGAATATGTTGCTCTATCCCATGAAAAAAACTGTCCCCAGGTTCTTTCAGGTTTCTCTAGAGCGGTACCATGAGCAGACGCTTTAACTGTTTCTAATTGTTCGCGATCAAGTTTTCCATCTTTATCTTGAGCTTTTTCTGCTATTGATTGGCATAATGCGTGATTCGTTATTTTAATTATCTCAACTTTATTTGGTGTACGTTTTTTAGGAACAGCTTGAATAATAGGTTGAGAAGAATCTTGATCGGTAGGTTCAGGAATGGCTTGAGGTTTTTCTTCGATATCATTTGCATAGCGCCAAACATATGGAAAATCAGTGGGATCTATTTGTTCAAATGGAGAAAGTTTTTTGGGCTTTTTGACGGGCGCTGTTTGAAATGCGCTTTCTGCGGTATTTTCGGTCGTTCCTGGATTTGTTGATTGTAGAAGCTGATCTACCGTATTGCTATCTTCTTCTGCTGATATATAAAGCGCTAAACATGATAATAAAAGTATTTTTTTCATGTATTTTTTATCCTAATTTTTTATACTACAAAAAACATTCTACACAATGTTACAAGCAATATTTACAATGTCAAAGACTATGCAGTTATTGGGATAAAAAATAACGAAAATGCGTTTACAGTGATTCTTTTGCAATGAGCGTTGGAACTAATATTTCATGATTTTCTACAAGACGTACAAAATCTAAATATATAGTAGCACAATTATAAATTGCCATTGCTTTATTATCTTCAAAAAAAGCAGCCATGGATTGATCTATCCAATCTATATGTTCTCCAGCATCCTTGAGAACGGCAAGCTTTCTAAAATTTTCTAATTTTTCACGATTAATTACTTTATCGCCATATTCATTTTCATCTTTTGTTTTATCTATGAGTGCTACGCATAACGGGTGATTCATGACTTCTATTACTTGAAGTTCTGTTGGTTTATGCATAAAGTAAGGGAAATCTTTGACTGATTCTGCTGCTGATACGTGCGATACGCACAAAATTGTGTTTAATAAAAGTATTATTTTTTTCATAATTTTTGCTTTGTTTATTTTGACGCAATAAGGGCGGGTTAAAACCCGCCCTTATTTATATACAAGTGTTTTATTTTCTGAGAGATGCACGAAGAATTTTCTTGCGCAGTCTGATACTGAGTGGAGTTACCTCGATAAGTTCATCAGGCATAATCCATTCCATGCAAACTTCTAATCCCATCATACGCGGTGGTTCAATTTTGACTAAATCGTCAGAACCAGAGGCACGCATATTGGTAAGTTTTTTTTGTCTACATGGGTTAACGTCCATGTCATCATCGCGGCTGTTTTCACCGATAATGAGGCCTTCATAGATAGCGTCAGTAGGTTTGATGAATAATGTACCGCGTTCTTGCAACGTATTGAGTGCAAAGTTGGTCGCAGGACCATTTTCCATAGAAACTAATGCACCTTTGGTACGCATGGTAATTTCGCCTTTGTATGGCTGATATCCATGATAACTGAATGTCGCAATACCACTACCGCGTGTATCTGTTAAGAACTGATTTCTAAATCCTAACAATCCACGAGATGGAACTTCGAATTCTATTCTTACGCGACCGTTATCATAGTGAACCATGTTTTTCATCTCAGCGCGTTTTCTGCCCAGAGATTCCATGACGATGCCTTGATGCTCAGATTGAACGTCAATAACAAGATATTCAATCGGTTCGCATTTTACGCCATCGATCATCTTATAAATAACTTCTGGCGCAGAAAGTTGCAGCTCAAAGCCTTCACGGCGCATGTTTTCTACCAAGATGCCAAGGTGTAACTGACCACGACCTGATACTTTAAAAATGTCAGGAGAATCGGTTGGCTCAACACGAAGTGCCACATTTGTCTTCAACTCTTTTTCTAAACGCTCTTTAATTTGACGTGATGTTAATAATTTGCCTTCGCGTCCGTTAAAAGGCGAATCATTAACGGAAATATACATAGAGAGCGTTGGTTCGTCAATTTTAACATATGGATATGGCAATGGATTGCCGACATCACATAATGTTGTACCAATAGCGACAGGTTCATTAAAGCCGGTTACCGCAACAATGTCACCAAATTGAGCTTCTTGTGCTTCAACTTTGGATAACCCAACAAATTTATATATTTTTGTTATCTTTATTGGCTTGCTCACCAGAGAATCTCTGCAGCAAACAACTTGACCACCTACTTGCATAGATCCACTAAAAACACGACCAATTGCTATTGGCCCTAAAAAGTCTGAGTGATCCAAGCTTGTTGTGAGCATCTGTAATCCGTTTTCTTTTTCAACGGGTGCAGGGATATTTTTGATAATTGCATCAAATAATAATGACATATCTTGTGTTTGCACATCAGGATTGTCAGTTGCAAATCCAAGGCGAGATGAGCCGTACAAAATAGGGAAATCTAATTGATTTTCATGCGTTGCCAAATCTAAAAAGAGATCGTGGATAAGTTCTTCGGTTCTCTTAATATCTGCATCTTTACGATCAATTTTATTAATAAATACTATAGGTTTTAGATTAAGTTGTAATGCTTTAAATAAAACGAATCGTGTTCCTGGTAATACACCTTCTGCTGCATCAACCAGCAACAAAAATCCTTCGACCATTTGCAGAGTACGTTCTACTTCACCGCCAAAATCACTGTGGCCAGGAGTATCAACGATATTGATTTCGTAACCATTGTAACGAATACCAGTATTTTTTGCCAAAATAGTGATACCGCGTTCACGTTCAAGATCATTTGAATCCATAACGCGCTCTCCAACGAGCGTGTCGACTGTACCAGATTGGCGTAAAAGTGTATCGACCAAAGTTGTTTTACCATGGTCAACGTGTGCGATAATCGCAATATTTCTTAAATTTGAACGTTCTTTATTCATAATTTTTTTCTTTATTATTCTTGTATTGACGACACTGATGGTGAACTATTTTTTTTGCCGAGCAGTAAGATTTGCTTTATATGTTCGAATTCTTGGTCGGCTTGTATTTTAATCTGAGCGTAAGCAATAAGATCTTTGTAATCAAAACCAAGAGCGATTAAATCTTGCAGTATGACAAGTGCACCTGCTGTAATGAGCGTCCATTTGCTGTATGGGTTTGAAAATAGCCAACGAGCTTTGACTGCTGATCCGTCCCTTGTGATGGTATCAAAAAGTATGCCGGCTAAGAGCATGGTAAGAGCGTTTCTTACGCGAGATCGCATGCTTTCGCTCATTTTTTTCATTCGGAGCTCAGCTTGCTGACTAATGTTTATTTTTGCTTCAAGTTCTTGGTATGCTTGCATTTGTTCCGGTGTAATACCAGCTTTTTGATAAGCAGCGTTGAGTTCATTCTCTTGATCATCGCAACGAATTACAGATGACATTAAACAGAGACTTAAGCAAAAAAAGAGTTTTGTGTTTTTCATAAACAATCCTATTTTATATAAAAAGGGCCCATCACGGGCCCTTTTTATGGTACTTCACTTTATGCCATTAATTGGACGCCGAATATGGTAATAAAACCATAACGCGAGCTTTTTTAATTTCTCCGGTCAAGTCGCGTTGATGTAACGCGCAATTGCCAGAAATTCTAGATGCTAAAATTTTGCCTCGTTCAGTCAAAAAGTGCTTGAGGAGGGAAGCATTTTTGTAGTCAAGAAGTGCTGCTTGTTCTTTGTTGGAACAGAAGCGGCAATGTTTTGACACGCCAAATGAACTTCTACGTGCTTTTTTTCTCAATAAACGAGCGCTTATTTTTAATTTTACTTTTTTTGCCATAATTATAACCCTTCAAAGTTTTTGCTACCAGATTCTATATCACCAAGCGCGTCATTATTGTGACGGCTGCGGCCAGGTTTACCCATAAGGCCGGTCATTTTATTTTCTTTTAAGAATGAATCAACATCGCGAGATGGAGTTTCTTCTAAAGATTCTGGGCGTTGATATTCAAGAGAATCACGTTCTTCAAGGTGAACAATCATGTGTCTCATGACGAGATCAGCAAATTTGACAGCGCAGGCTACGCGAACGGCATCAATAATCTCTTTGTGGCGTTCATCTGAACATTCAAAGCGCATTAAAAAGTATACGCCGTAGTCATTTTTTCTGACTGGGTAGGCTAAATAATATTTGCCCCAACGGTCAAATGATGTTGGCTGTGCGCCTTTGTCGGTCAGAGTTTTTGATAGATATGACTCTATCCCGGTTGTTTCATCGGCGGTTATCTCTGGAACCGTTAAAAGTAGAACTTCGTATCGAAGCATAAAATGATCCTTTAATACTAAATGGAAGTGAATAAACACTATACAAAAAAACTATTTTTTGTATTTAGCAACATATGCTTTATTAATTATAAATTCTAGCAGTAAAATAAAAAAAAGATAGAGGGCGTCTATCTTTTTTTTTGAAATACTCTTAATTTCGCCCTATATCTTATAGTTCGCTTTTTTTATTTTTATATGCCTCAAGACTTGCTAATAAATGCTTTTCAGTGACTGCCTTTGCATTTTCTCGAGCGGCTATAATGGCAGCATTATTAATTAAGAATTTTAAGTCGGCGCCGCTACATCCTTCGGTTTGAGCAGCAAGTATTGATGATATATTTTTCCCTTTATAAACCTTTGTTGTTAGATAATGCTTGATAATATCTTCGCGTCCAGCATTATCTGGAAGGGGTATTAAAACGTGGTAGTCGAGTCTGCCTGGTCTTAATAGCGCGGGATCAATTGCCTCTCTTATATTGGTAGCGGCTATAAGAAATATAGATGAATCTTTGTGAAAGCCATCAAGTTCTTTTAATAGTTGCGTTACTTGTTCATCGGTTCCGGAAGCTTTTTCACCAGCACGTTTTCTTGCTGCGACTTCTATTTCGTCAATAAAAATGACAGCTTTTTTGACTGAACGAGCCTCATTAAATATGCTTTCGATCAGTGCTGCTGATTCCCCCTGATACCTGGCCATAAGATCAGATCCTGCTATGGCAATAAAGCCATAGCCCGCTGCTTGAGTAATCGCTCGTGCTATCGTCGTTTTTCCTGTTCCAGAGGGACCGTATAATAATAATCCCTTTGGCATGTCTGCGCCGAGATCAGTATATTTTTTGGGATTTTTTAAGAAATCAACCAAATCGGCAATTTCTTGTGGCACGCCATTAGGTAAATTGTTTTTAAGAGCCCAATCAGGCCTTACCCACTTAGTCTTACTGTGATTGTCGGGCATTTGCTCGGCGCGCGCACGTTTTGCATAATTGATATTAGACCATGTGCAATATCCAGCTGCAATCGCTGTCGTGGTAGCCGACAGGCCCATTATTTTTTTTGCAAACATCATGCTATAGCTATAAGAGCTGATGGATAATAACGTTGCTAATAAATATACATTTTTTTGTTTTATTTTCATAAAATCTCCATTTGTTTTTCATTGTATTTAGTTATAATTATACATCATTAATCCTATTTGTCAATAAAATCAAGCAGGGTAAAATAAGCAGCCATTTGTGGGGTTTAAGGGTGTAAAATAGCACTCTAAAATGCCTTAGGGGGCGCGTTTTTTAGCAGAGGGCGTCTGTCTTTTTTTTGAAATACTCTTAATCAACCCTGTTTTCTGGAGGCCAATATGGGTTGATGGAATTAGCTTGCCGGAGCTTGAGTAGCGAGCTCTAATTGCTGCTCGTCAATTTTAGCTATTTCTTTAGTGAGATAGTTCGGATAGTCGATTCCCCGGCGCATGTCTTCCAGGCCCTGACGTGCCATGTTTATGCCGCAATATAAATAACAGAAGCTTATGGCTGTTGCGCCGCAAAATACTAAGCCAACTGTCGTTATAGTCTGATAAGTTGAATTTGGATCTGTGCGGCTTGCATTATAAGCGATATTGCATAGGGATGGTATGCTTATAATGGTGTTAATGCTTTTTTTTGTGCCGAATGTTATTAGGGCTAATCCTGTATAAGTTTTTAAAGGGGCGATTGCTGTTGTCTTGTCGAATTTAAATTTTTTGTTCTTATTGGTCCATGTTGTTCGTTCTTTATCAAGTATGGCTCTTGTCTTTGTAAGGCTGTCTCTCGTCGCTTGAATCTTGTTTTCATGTGAACGAGACCCATCTTCAAACTGTCTCATGATATATGCAAAGCCGACGGCTTTATTATGCGCTTGTAGAGATGTTGCCACTAATATGGATGCTATTAATGTGTTATAAAATATTTTCATAGCATTTTTTTCGATTTTTATAAGTTTACTTGGTAGAACGTGATGCAGGTGTCTCATTATAAGCTTTTTTTGCCAATTGATATGAAGCATATACGCTGCCAAAAGTCGCGAGTCCAAGGGCTGCTGCGCGGGCAGATGACCGTCTGACTGCTTTTTGGGTCTCTATTTTATTGAGAGCATGCCCTTGTAATTCTGATAATGCCTTTTTGGTATAACGGCTTATTGTTTGTTGGCTTGCTTCAAGCTGTTTCATATAATCTTTGTGTTCTTCTATCGAATCAAAAAGATATTTCTTGGATTGCTCTGTATGTATTATTTGATTGCACTTTGTCTGAGCAATATGTAGATCTGTCCAGATTTTGTAAGCAGCCTTATAATTTTGAATAGTATGTACTGCGTTCTTTATATCAGGCGCCATATTCTTAGAAAATTCACTCATGGCTAGTTTTCCAAAGAATAATCCAGTTAGTCCGGCTCCAGTTGCTCCTGCGCTATAGGTGGCAAAAAGACCCGCATTCTTAAGGGTATCGTTTGTTGCTACCTGAGTATCTTGGGCTTGTATTTGAGTTGCCAATACAAGAAATGCTGCTGTTGCTATTATTTGTTTTATTTTCATATAATATTCCTGTTTTTTAATAATATATAACTATAATATTATTGTAAATTATTAATGCTATTTGTCAAACAGTTTATTTCTTCGAGTTCATCTATGCAATGCTGTTTTTCTAATTTGAGGGCTTCTAGTTTTTTTACAACATTGTTTAACAATCTTTTATTATAAGATTTATAGTCAAAGCTATGCTGTATATTGTCGAGTCCGCCGCTTGCAAGGTTGTGTCCAATAGACGTTAAAAATGAATAAACGACAGTTGTCAAAGCCATGCCAAAAATTGTCGCAGTTCCTGAATAGAAACATTCAAGCGGGCTTTGCTGAGTTGTCAAAATAGATAGTGTTGTTTCTGCCGCAGATGAAATATTTCGTAGTAATAAAGCATGGGCATGCACCAATGCATATAACCCTAAGCAAATTTTAGGTACGGCTGTAATGGTCCTTGTGCTCAAATTAAGCTTTCCGCCTAAAGCGATCTCTAGTTCTAAATTAAGTTTTTCAGCCTCTAGGCTCATTTTTTGAGCAGCAAAGCGTTTTGCTATATTGGGATATTGCTGATTAAAAATATCTTCTTTGGTAAAAACGGCCTGTATTTTTTTTGGCGCTTGTTCTATAGCCTGCGTATATGAACCAATGAGTATTGATGCTGCTAATATGTTATAAAATATTTTCATAAAATCTCCATTTTTATTATTAATTATACTTAATTATAAATATATATTATTAATTATATTTGTCAATAAATATACAGCGTCAGGATGGGCTGCTATTTATGGGCTTTAGAGGGGTAAAATGGGCCCCAGGACCAGCGTTTTTTGTGTTGTGTGTTTTTATACGTGGCAATAGAGGCGATGGTAGTGTTTTATACCATTGCCTCTATTGGTAAAATTAAGGAACAATTAGTTTTAATTAAGATTTTTTATCTAACGCATCTTGTAACCCTCGATTACTGCTTCTGGCGGAAAAGGTCCGTTTTATATCGTTTAGGCCATTGTTCGTTAACGACGTGCCTACGCTATTACATTTATGAGCGATAGTGCCTGTTGTAAGGATTCCGCCAATTATCAAGGGCGATAGAACTGCTGCAGTCACTACACCCTTTGCAGTATCTTCCATTGATTGGTTTGTGACGGCATGAGCTATTTGCCATGTTGTGTTGAGGCATGCGTATACTGTTCCAACCTCAATTGCGTGAGAGCCTAGCTTAAAAAGAAGCCCGCCATAAATTTTGAAAGGAGCGAGTAATGCTCTTCTGGCAACTGTTGCTCTCGTTTCTTGTGCCGAAACTTTGGCATCAGTATTCTTTAGATCCATTGCTTGCAAAGATGATCCAATTAAGAGGGCTGTGGTTAATAAATTATACATTTTCATAAAATCTCCATTGTTTGTTTGTTAATTATACTTACTTAAGTCTAATTATACGCGATTAATTCTATTTGTCAACAAATGCAGGTTGTTATTTATGAGCTTTAGAGGGGCAAAAATGGGCCTCAAATATGCCCTGGGATCAACGTTTTTGATGAAATTTAGCGTGTTGGTGGTATGGCGGGAATAGGGGTGCTATTCTGGTGCGCTGCGTAGGTTTTATAGGCAAAATAAGGGATGCTGGCACCGGTGGCTATCATAACGAACCCCTTAAAACATGCATAATATAGTTGTTTTTTTATTTCACTATGATTTTTGATAAGGCTGTCTATGGTATGACTGCCGTTAGATTTGCCATGGGCATCTTTGGTGAGGATCAGGTTGGCAATATCTTCTACGGTATTGTATAAAGCGGCCGCTAAAAGGCCTGTATTATGATCTCTATTAATGGCTGGTTTATTAAGGCCTGCATGAATCGCATGTTCAATAGTATGATTATTTCTATATTCATGAAATATATTTGCCAATTTTAAGATGCAATAATTACCGATAATGCCACTGAGTGGGCCGCCGGCTAGGGGAATTATTTTAGTTTTTAAGGCGTTAAATACTTCTTCACTAAAATATACTCGGGATTGATTTCGTGGGTTGAGTGGCAAAGACATTGTTGTTGTATGGCCAAATGCGCGAGCTGGAATGTAACGACCAAGCTCATGACATAAATTACCTATTCGTACGACTGAATAACCCAGGGCAATGTTTTTCGTCCCCGATACAGTTTTTTTGTAATAATTAAGCTTTTTATTTTGTATGCCATCTTGTGCATTGCTTTCGCATACTATTGAGCTTGTTTTAATAGCTATAAGCGCTAATAATGCTACATGTACAATTTTCATGAAATATCTTTTGTTTTTATTTTTTATATATTAAGTATATTTTATTATATATATATTTTTCTATTTGTCTATAAATACGATAAAAAAAGCCGTGGCACATTTTTGAAAATAGGGAGTATACTAGCAACATGAACACTTTATATGCTTTTAAAGCACGGTACATTACATTTTTGTCTTATTGTAGGCGGTTTTTAGCCTTTGTTGGCCCTGGTTATCTTGTTGCCGTTGGCTATATGGATCCGGGAAATTGGGTGACGGGACTGGCTGGTGGGTCGCGTTATGGGTATACGCTTTTATCAGTAATTTTTATTTCTAATATCATGGCTATACTCTTGCAATACTGTGCCTTAAAGCTGGGTGTTGTTACCGGTAAAAATCTTGCTCGTATATGTCGTGACCGTTATTCTCGTATAACGGGGATTGTATTATGGCTTTTGGCGGAGCTTGCGGTTATAGCGACGGATCTTGCAGAGGTTATAGGTTCTGCTCTGGGCCTGCAGCTTCTTTTTGGCATCCCTCTCATATGGGGCGTTTGTATAACGGCAGGTGATGTGTTATTGCTGTTAGCGCTTGCACACCGCCACAAAAGAACTGTCGAAGTAATAGTGGCCGCATTGATAGCGATCATTTTTGGATGTTTTGCCACTATTATATATCTTGCGCATCCAGACTGGTTTGCTGTGGTGCAGGGGCTTGTTCCATCAACTGCCATTATAAAAAATCCTGATATGCTCTATCTTGCAATCGGCATTTTGGGTGCAACGGTTATGCCACATAACTTGTATTTGCATTCCGCGTTAGTGAAAGACGGTGATAATCATGATTATAATAATACAACAAAAAAAGAGTCCATTTTTTATTACACCATAGATTTGTGTATTGCGCTGACGTGTGCCTTTTTTGTTAATGCGGCAATTTTAATAGTAGCTGCGTCTGTTTTTTATTATAACGGTATGCATCAAGTTGCAGAAATACAGGATGCATACGCCTTATTTACGCCGTTGCTGCATACAGGGCTTGCAAGCTTTGTGTTTGCTATAGCACTGCTTATTTCTGGTCAAAATTCTACATTAACTGGTACGCTTGCAGGGCAGATTATTATGGAAGGTTTTACCAATTTTTCTATGCCCGCATGGCTTCGGCGTTTATTAGGCCGTTGTATTGCTATTATCCCCGCATTATTTGGTATTGTTTTTTACGGCGAACATTGTTTATCTCAGATGATGATTTTTAGTCAAATTATTTTAAGCTTGCAGTTGCCTTTTGCTATTTTTCCGCTTATTCGTGCAACGAGCGATAAGCGAATAATGGATGGATTTGCAAACTCGCGCATACTTACTTTTGTTGTTTATAGTATTGGAATTATTATTGTTCTACTGAACGCCTTACTTATTCGAGGGCTCTTGTTTTTATAAGAGCAGGGCATATTTTTTTGCACACGCCTTTTATTGCAAAATAAGTTTCAAGCGTTTTTTTACTTTTGTTTTCATGTTCTTCTTGTGATGCAAATTTATGTATAAAAAATTCACTGTCATCTTTTCCCATAGCGAATAAGCAGGTTCCTTGTTTATTAAAATGAAGATGTTCTGCTTTAAAAGGGGGAGTTACTGTTTCTGTGGTCAATTTTGTTATATCATACTGTGGGATATGGTGTATTTCTAATTGATGGTCATTTGATGTGCTGAATGCGAGAGTTGTGCCATCAGAAGTGATCGCCCCTTTTTGAGTTTCTTGCGATATATTAAAACTGCACAATTTTTTATGGCCATTATTTTCTGTAAGGTCATAAATAGTAAAATATGGTGCAGCATAAAATCTGTTATTGCTTATTTTTATGCACAGTACTTTGGAGTGGTCTAAAGATAATGCGCAAGATAATCTATTAGAAATGACGCCTTTTGTCATGGTATTTTCAAGTACAATCGATTTGCCCGTTGCATTGCTACGATATACGAGCTGTTGGCGCTGTTCTGCCCCAAATTGACCCAAGCTGTTGTAATTTTCATAGGCGAGTGTCCCCGTTTTGCATGTGAATTGTATGGGTTTGTGGGGGGTATGTTTGATTTTTGATAATTTTGTGCATCGGTTTATGCATTCTTGATCATTTTCTTTGCCATTGAATGGTAAATATTGGGCTATTTCATTATGCATGTCTTTTGGAAGCTGTCCAATATGCATCGCGTTCATATTAGATGTTAATATGAGCGTTATTATGCTAAAAAGTGGAAATAGTTTTATGTGTTTTTTGTTGCGCATGTGTATGCCTTAATTATGTTGTAAGTATTAGGGGCCCCATGAGGAGCCCCTAAAGTTGTTTGCTTATGATCGCATATTAATGTTTTTTGTAAATATTTTTTTCAGAAGTACTTGTTATTTTAATTTCGCTTTCTCTTTTTAAGCATTCCCCCTACTATCTTGGTATAATTCGTATTTTTACATATGCCTCTTATATGAAAAAATTCAGCAAGTGATACGTCGCTTTTACGCGCATCTTTTTGTATATGACCAGCTTTTGATACTTGGAGAGTTTCTATCTCTGTGCAGTTTGATCCCAACAGGCATATATGTGTTCCCTGCTTGTTGAAATACATATGTTGAGGCTTAAAAGATGCTGTTCTGTATATCTTCGCTATGCTTTTGTCTATATTATTTTGCTTTTTAACTATTATATCTATATATTCTTCACTTTTTTTTTCGCGGATAACAGCGTACATGGTCCCCTTTGAATTAACTGCTATTACGTTGGACTTGCTTTGTTGCATATGACATCGACCTAGGTTTTTTACATTTTCTCCCACATTAAAAATGTCTACTGCATCAACCGTTTTAAAATTATCCACGGATTTAGTCAGGCATACTATTTTTGAATAATCTGGTGATATTGCAAAAAATAACTTGTCCTGTTCATGTGGATTTTTAGATGTGTACTCATTTTTAAGTACTATTATGCCATTTGTATTGTGAGGGAAGTAATGTATTTCTTCTTCATTTTTTATCTCTGATGAAGGATTGTTTGGGTTTATAACCTCTATTTTTCTTATTTTACAGATTGTTCCTGGCGGACATGGGCGCGCTAACCATTTTGCGGTCTTATTGTTTTGAGTCTGTTGATCCTTTATTGAGGGTTTTTCTTGTGATAAACTTTTGCATCGTTGTTCAAATTCAGGGATGCTTTCTCTGCTGTTTTTTCCCGCAAATAAATAGCTAGCAATCTCATTTTGTATATCAGTAGGAAGATGCGTAATGGGGAAAATATCGTTTTGAGTAATGCCTGTTTCCATTGCGCTGGTATTATAGTGTAATAAGAGTGCTAAAATTAAACATGCTAAATGTGTTTGTTTTGTGTGAATCATAGTGTATTAACCTGTTTTTTTGGTGATGCTTAATTGTTAAGGGTTGGGTTGATTTTTGTAAATATTTTTTTCAGAAGTACTTGTTATTTTAATTTCGCTTTCTCTTTCTTAAGCGTTCCCCCTACTATCTTGGTATAATTCGTATTTTTACATATGCCTCTTATATGGAAAAATTCAGCAAGTGATACGTCGCTTTTACGCGCATCTTTTTGTATATGACCAGCTTCTGATACTTGGAGAGTTTCTATCTCTGTGCAATTTGATCCCAACAGGCATATATGTGTTCCCTGCTTGTTGAAATACATATGTTGCACCGCAAAAAGTTTTACTCTTGGTGTTGATATTGATGTTTTGTACATGAATGCGCCAGCATGTTTCTTCCAAGATGTTTTTGAAATTATATCTATATGTTCTTTTAGTTGTGAGTCTTGATGTGATTTTCTTTTTGCTAAGGTTAGTTTTTTTTTGATCACAGCAAATGCATTGCCGTGTGAATTTACTGCTAGTGCATTTGAATCCTTTTTCTCTCCAAAAAATTCAAACTTCAAGATGATATTTGCGGGGTTCGATAGGTCAGCGAGCTGTATGATGCTGTGTTCCTGTTGTGTTTGTTCCGTGTTTCTATTGAGGCGCAGTATGTCTCCCTTTATATATTGACACATGATTGTTACCTTTAAATAATCTGGAGACATACTAAAGGATAATCGATTTTGGTTGTGAGGAGCGTCGGAGCAGCTGTATTTGTGGCTTAAAAGGCGTAGGTAGTATTTTGAACCAGATGGTATGAAGCCTATTTCTTCTAAATAGCATGTTTGAGATGGGTCACTGCTTGAAGTTTTATCCGCCGTAGATATCGATTTTATGATTTTTCCTGATGGAAATTTACACTCTAGCGTTCTAGGGAATGCATCTTGTTGTATAGTTTTTTGTTGTAATAATGATGCGATGCATCGTTGTTCAAATTGAGGAATACTTTCTCTGCTGTTCTTGCTCACGAATAAATAGCTAGCAATCTCATTTTGTATATCAGTAGGAAGATGCGTAATGGGAAAAATATTGCTTTGAGTAATGTCTGTTTCCATTGTGCCGGTATTATAATGTAATAAGAGTGCTAACATTAAACACGCTAAATGTGTTTGTTTTTTGTGAATCATAGTGTATTAACCTGTTGTTTTGTGAAAATACTATTTATCAAAGATATCTAATTTGTAATTGGCTTTTTCGCGCGTACAAAATTCATTCTAAAGTACGCATCAAGTGACATATCGTTGTTTGGATTTTCTGGTGGAGTTAATTCGAACGTTTCAATATCTGTAACCTTGTTTTCTGAATCATATTCTCCTACAAGAGCTACAGCTGTGCCTTGTTGATTGAATTGTATCTGTTGAGCTTTAAAATTTTTTGCTCTTTCTGTGCGTTGTAACTCTGCGTGACCGGAAGCAAAAGAGCTGATAATCATAAATTCTTTAGTTGTTGTATGTTTTTTACGCCGTTTCTTGGCTGGTTTAGCATGATTTCTTTTTTTTAGAATAAAAACATTTTGAGTATATTTTTTTGTTGTGACAAAAGCATATTTATCCCCATTTGAAGCAATGCCCATTAATTCATATGACTCATATGGTATAAAATGGTGCTTTATAGCTTCATTCTTTGATGTATCAAAAACTCGCATATATTCATTGGCTGGATTATTGTCCAGAAAACGCACGCAGGCTAAAATTTTTGAATAATCTGGTGATACGAAGAACGACGCCGGCTTCCTATCCGTGATGTTTCCATTTATTTTTTTAAAAGAACACTGAGCGCTACAAAGTTTAACAGGTAGTCTGCTTGCTGCTTGTGCTGTTGGTATATAGGTTATGGCTTGTGTATCCAGGCATGATACTGGAGTTTCTTCATCTTCATCTGAATCTGAGTTTGGGTCAGTAACCATAATACTTCGTGTTTTTATAATAGTTCCTGATGGATGTGCATATGACATACTGTGCTGTATGTTGTGCCCGTTTTTTGTAATCTTTTCAACGGGTTTTTGCCGTGATAAATCTTTGCAGCGCTCTTCAAAGTCTTTTCTAGTTTCTCTGAATCCTGCGAATAAATAGCTAGCAATGTGATACCTTACTTCTTCGGGCAAATCATCAAGATGTAGTGGGGCATTGGCCGCCATATCGGTCGTTTCCATTGCGCTGGCATTATGATGTAATAAGAGTGCTAACATTAAACATGCTAAATGTGTTTGTTTTTTGTGAATCATAGAGTATTAACCTGCTGTCTTGTGAGGTGGTGTAATTATAAGATGGCAATGCCGATCCATAGCTGTTATCAGCTGTTTTATGATGCCATATAATTTTTTTTTGTAAAGACAAGTTTATACCCTTTAAAGGGTTGATTCAGTCGATGTTTCAAGCATATTTTTGCATGCGCCGCATTGATTCTTATCGTAAATAATATTTTTTTGTGTTTTGTTTTTAAAATATATAAAAAAAATAATAGTAACTTTAATAGTATTTAAATATTTTGAGTAAAAATTATAAATATGTAAATGTTGCTGTTTTTTTATCAGCTTTATTAAAACTGTGTTTATGTAAAAATGTTTTTTTAGTAATAAATAAAAAGGGGATCCTCACGGACCCCCTTTGTGGTTGTTTACTTGTAATTACATATTAGCGATTTATTATAATAGATAACTTAAATATCCTACAAGCATGCCTGTTGCGGTTATGTCTATTGTATTGCGTATGAGTCGATTAGTTCCTGTGCTATTATTAATTTTTTCTCTGATGTTTTTTGCGGAAGGTTGAAATTTTGCAAGATCGATTCCAGTTATATTAATTTTTTTGCTATAAGGCAAGTTGTGTTTGCGATAAATAGCTTGTATTGCTGCAATCTTTTTAAATCGCTCTATGTCATAATCAAGAATATCTAGATGAGCTTGATGCTGACTATCAACTTCTAATAAATATGCACTGTTGTGTCCATTTTCTACGAGAGAGCAATATACTTCTCGTGCATCATTGATTGAAAGTTGGGGATCAGCGTGATTGTGCATGATAATAACAGGAATGTTGGGCGATATTTTTTTTGCAGATGTAACGGCTTGTTTTCCAAATGGATTATAAGTTGGAAATGCGACTATTTTTGCAGCCAATGGCAACCAGGCGCGTGTAAAAGGAAGATATGTTATTATTTTGGTCAATATTGTTGATTCGATTGTGTGTAATATGGCGCTATCTCCTGATCCCAATACTGATTCTAAAACAAGGCTGTGGACATTTTTTTCTTGTTCCTCATGTGACATTTTACCGAGCCAGTTAAGAAGCGTTGCTGTGCCTTGCGATATACCATAAAAATAATGTTTGTTGTTTTTATAGGGAGGTTCATGTAATTGTTTTTCGAAATCTTGAATGCAATTACCTTGCCCAAGATCAATATACATAGGGTTCTTAAGTGTGGTAAACCTAATGGTCGCATGTGATGGTGTATTGACGATTTGATTTTGTTCAAATGAATCTCCGCCAAGTCCATTTTGCCCCGGAAGAATAATAGAGAAAGATTCAGCGCTGTTCACCATTGCCTTTGATGTATATGAAGTTAACAACTGAGCTGTAATGATGATAATAAATAATTTTTTTAGCATGTTTAGTCTTTCTTTAATTGGTTAATAGTATTAAGAATGCCTTCTTTGGGCCCTTGTGCTTTGTCAGCCGCTTATAATTGCATTGTAACGTTTTTTTGTAAAGATAGATTAGGTGCGTTAGATCGTAATAGTAAGGTTGTCTTTTTAACTAATAAGGGGTCCGTGAGGACCCCTGTGTGATTATTTACTTGTAATTACATGATTATTAGTTTTTATAACGATATGCCAAATAGCCTACAAGCATGCCTGTTGCTGTTATGTCTATTGTGTTGCGTATCCATCGCTTTTTCCATGTGCTGTCATAAATTTTTTTTCTGACTTCTTGTGCCGAAGGTTTAAAGCCTTCGAGCTCAATTTTGTCTATGCCCTCTATTTCTCTATAAGGCAATTTGTGTTTGCGATAAATCGCTTGCAGCGAAAGGATGCTCTTCTCTATATTTTTATCATAATGAAGGATACTTACGTGTGCTGGTTCAGTGCATTCAATCTCAAATAAGTATGCACCTTTGTGTCCATTTTCTCGGAGAGAGCAATATACTTCCCGCGCATCATTGATTGAAAGTTGAGGATCAGCGTGATTATGCATTATGATAACAGGAATGTTGGGCGATATTTTTTTTGCAGATGTAACGGCTTGTTTCCCAAATGGATTATAGGTTGGAAATGCTATTTTTGCAGCCAATGGCAACCAGGCGCGTGCAAAGGGGAAATATGTGGTACTTGTTGCTAGTGATAGAATAAAGCGTACTGTATAAGGCATTTGTTCATTTTTTAGAGATGCTGCTGATTCGATTGTGTGTAATATGGCACTGTCTCCTGATCCTAATACTGATTCTAAAACAAGGCAGTGAGCATTTTTTTCTTGCTCCTCATGTGACATTTTGCCGAGCCAGTTAAAAAGTGTTGCGGTGCCTTGCGATATGCCATAAAAATAATGTTTGTTGTTTTTATAGGGAGGTTCATGTAATTGTTTTTCGAAATCTTGAATGCAATTATCCTGTCCAAGATCAATTTTATACCAAGGGCTTGCAAGTGTTGTAAATCTAACGGTTGCATCTTTTGATGTATTGACGATATGATAATTTTCGAATGCAAATCCCCCGCGTCCAGGCGTCTCTCCTAGTCCTGGCAAAATTATAGAATAAGATTTTCCTTTGACCATTGCTTTTGATGAATATGTAGATAGTAGCTGGGCTGTAATTGTGATAATAAGTAATTTTTTTAGCATGTTTAGTATTTCACCTGATGGAGATCTCAATATAAAGGGGTCCGTGAGGACCCCTAGTAGTTGTTGTTAAAGTAGCTGTTTTATAGCTTATTCAACAAAATTTTGATGACGAGCAATAACTCGGCCAATAATTCTGAAGTGGTCTTTTCCACGGATAAGAGCTATTGGTGCTTGCTTGAAGTTAACTGACTCAAGAACGATAAAATCGTCTGTGTAGGTAACTTTCATGATCGCTTTAACGTGTGGATCATTGCCGAATTCCACTGCAGCAATATCACCTGAGCGTGTCCAAATTTCTGGAGAAACGATTAAGAGATCCCCTTTTTCAAAAGTTGGAGCGAGTAAGTTGTTGTTAAGTTGTAGTGCAAACATCGCAGCGTCGTTGCAGTTCAAGACTGGAAGGAATATATCTTTGCAGCCACTGGTTACTTGCATTAGCTGATTGTTATATGGTGACGGATTTGATGGTATATCTGCAACCACAGGAACGATTTGAACCTGTAATTGAACATCAGATTGTTCCGGCATATTAACGCTGCTGCTGATTTCGTCAGTTCTTTGACGGCGTTGAGCAAACAAATCTATCGGAGTAATTTCGAAGGCATTGGCTAATTTGCGCAATGAATCTTCGTTCCAACGGCGTGTACCGTTTTTTATGTGAGTTAAGTAACTTTCGGACATTCCTGTTTTTTCGGCAAGAATTTTTGTTGTCCATCCTTTTTCGCGTAAAAGTTCTTTTACTCGTAAAGCTGTTGATGACATAATAGAGCTCCTCTCTTTAGTTTTTTACAAAAAAATATGATAGTATATTTACTACACTGCATTATTTCTAATTGTACTCAATTACCGATTCTTGTCAAATGGAAACAATTACATGGTAACGATCAAGCGATTGCCAGATTTTAAAAAAAATAGTTACGAAGAGGCTGCCTGGGCGCGTAATGGCGTTATTGCGGGGGTCGATGAAGTTGGCCGTGGATGCCTGGCGGGGCCTGTTGTGGCTGCAGCCGTTATCCTCAAGCCCAAAAAAACACACCCTCTTGTAAAAGATTCCAAGCTTTTGGATGCTGCAGAGCTTCAAAAAGCGTATTCTTGGATTATTAAGAATAGCTGGTACGGAACGGCTATCATTAATAACAATCTCATAGATAAGATAAACATATATCAGGCAACGTTAACCTGTATGCGTCGCGCGGCACATCAGCTTTTGGCGACAGCGCCACGCGCTCCAGAGCTATTTGTGGTTGACGCCATGCCTCTTGTTTTAGGCAATTTTCAAGGTGATATTATTCATTTTATTTATGGCGAAAAGAAGTCTAGTTCTATTGCAGCAGCCTCGATTGTGGCGAAAGTAACCAGGGATGCCATTATGCAGCGGCACGACAGCACCTTTCCTGGGTATAATTTGGCTCGTCACAAGGGGTATAGTACTCCATCCCATAAAAAAATACTTATAGAAAGCCCTCAAAGCTTGATCCATAGAGTAACCTTTATTGATCATTTTGTTGATTGTGGGCAAGAAGATACTCAAGAAAGCCTCTTATGCTTATAAATGAGATAAACATACTTCAGCCATTCGCAGAAATCATAGAAAGCTCTCTTCATACCTGGAAGGCTCACAGCTGGAAATGGTCCCATTTTCCATCATATGGGTCACTGGTTACCCTTAAACAGGGGTCAAAAACGATTTTTGGCATCGTTTATGGCATCAATACGGGATCGTCTGATCCTGCCCGTACCCCCTTCCCTTATCAAAAAACAGAACAAGAACTGCTCAAAGACCAGCCACAAATCTTTGAATTTTTGAAAACGACGTTTGATTGCTTAACTGTTGGGTTTATAGAAAACGGCACATTGTCGTACCAGTGCGCGCTCCAGCCGCCAAAAATCCATGCTTTTGTGCAATATGCATCTCCGGAAGAAACAGCTCAATTTTTCGCCAAAGAGCATTATATGCCCATTATTTTCAACTTTGGCCACTTGGTTATTAATATTGATGAGCTTTTGTTGGCTGTTCTTAAAAATCGATCTTTGCAGGGGCAGCTATCTGAAAATAAGGTTAAAAGCTTTGTGGGTACCTATTCTTTATTAACCAACAATGACTACCGCCGCCTCAAAATATTCCTCCAACGCCTATCTTGTTAAAAATTGGACAAATTGCATTATTTATGTAATATTAAGATAAAGTAAAAGTAATATAAATACGCTTATTAATGGAGAAAAATTATGAAATTATCACATAAAATATTAATTTTTGCCTTAATGGCTGCAGGCAGTTCTTTTCCGGCTTTCGCCTGGAACCAAGATCACGTTGATGCGTTAGAAAAAACTGGTTCGTGCACAACGTGGTGTGATCTTCAGAAAAAAGACATGAGAGAGTTAGTTAAAAGTCTTAATGTAAGAGGTCTTGTTTTGGATGTGCGAGGCAGTAATCTTGAAGATGCAAATTTGCAGGGCAGTGATCTTAAAAAAGCTAATTTACAAGATACAAATTTAACCGGTGCGTATTTAGATGGTGCGAATTTAACAGAAGCTAATCTTGCTGGCGCAAATTTAAGTAATGCAACAGCCAGTGAAGCTACTTTTGATAGAGCTCAATTAACAGGTGCTATTTTAAAGCTTAATGCGCCATTTGCCACTTTTGTAGGGGCGATATTTAATAGTAAAACGACAATAACTGGATCTAGTTTTGCATGGGCAAATTTTTCTGATTCTAATATACATACAGCTACCATTGATGCGTACAGTGACTTTGGAAAAGCTCTTATGGCTATTAAAAAATCTCGTTCTGAAGCTCATGAGATGCCGGATGCAGCATATAAAGATGCTATTATTACAGATACCTTAATGGGAAATGTATATTCATGGCCCTATCATGCTCCAACATCTTTGATGCCTTTAGATATCTATAACAAAGATAAAGAGACTGCATTTAAAAATTTTGAAGAGCAGATTAAGCCATGGTTATGGTTTAGAAGTCAGTTGCCAGAAAGCAACAATGCGCTTCGTCGTTTGAAAGAAAAAAGAAATTCTCAGTAATTGAGTTATTGCGGGGGCAAAAAAAATATGAAATTATCACATAAAATATTAATTTTTGCCTTAATGGCTGCAGGCAGCTTTTTTTCAGCTTTTGCCACCAATAATTGGAAGCACATTGTTGGTAAAACAGGTAAGATGGCCGTGTGTAGAGGGTGTAATTTTCAGGGTGAAGATGTAAGAGCTTTTTTTGGAAGTATGAGAGAGCAAGGTTTTGTACTTGATGTGCGAGAAGCTAATTTTAAAGGCGCAAATTTAGAAGGCGTTGATCTGACAGGTTCATATATTAATGGTGCAAATTTAACAGGAGCAAATCTTAAGGATGCAAAGTTAGTTAAGGTATTTGCAGCTGGAACCATTTTTGATAACGCTCATTTAGAGGGAGCAGTTTTAGAAAATATAAATGCAACCCTGTCTTCTTTTAAGGGGGCAATATTTAGTGATGCAACAACGGTAAATAAGTGTTATTTTTTTTGGTCAGATTTTCGTAATTCAAATATTGATACAGCAACTATTGATGCTAATAGTGAGTTTAAAAAAGCTTTGTATTATTCACTTGTGATCAATAAAAAAAGTTCTATGGCCGTATATTATAAGCATCACTGCAAAAATGACACCGATTCTTTGGGGTATCAGCCATCGAGCGATTATGATAAAGAAAAAGAATTGGCCGTTAAGTATGTAAGCGGAATATTAAAACGCTCAACATAAAAGCATTTTAAGCGCGTATTTTTTTATGTAATACATTATTAAGTATCATGATGATGAAAAAATACGATACATATGCGCAGAGGATGGCGGCGACGGCGCCGGTTATTTTGTAGTGTGGTATCAGTAGATATCCTGCGAAAAATGCGATCATGCTTGTCGCTATAACTCCCGTATTTAAAAACCATATCTGTTTGTGAAATTGAAGAATAAGCGATAAAAAATACGTGCCCATAAGAAAAATATGGGCAATTATTGTTATGGCAAGTGCCGGCATAATAGTGCAATAATATGCGGGAAGCACATATGTGCCATAAGATCTGAGTATAAAAAATCCAATAGGCACACAGAGAATAAGCGCTGTCATGCTCATTAACATCATGTACTTATTATAAATGTCTTCTTGATACATGTGTGCCGCATGCTGTTGTTGTGAAAATTTTTTGAGCATATACGGAGCATATGTTGATTGTACCGGATGTAATACAACGGCGTTAAAACAACTATTAGCCATATCTACGAGTGCGTATAATCCTACTTCTTGCAGTCCGCATGTATGCGTTAAGAGCGTTCTATTCAACCATCCTATTATCCCCCCCATAACAAGCGGCGGCATGAGCGGCAGGCCTATAACTATATAATTAAGAGTTTTTTTAAGAGATCGCATAATGTTATATGTTGCAAAAAAATTATTACTAACATATACATAAAAAGCCATGCTGCATACTAGTATTGTTCCACTCGTAGAAGCCAATAAAAGGCTTTCAGGGGTTCCATATATATGTAAGGCGCCATAAGAGCAGAGAGTTGTTACTATAACCGCTAACACTTGTGTATATATTGCATAGGTTATCTGTGCGTTATAGAGCAACAATTGAACAAAAAGTTCCATAAAAAAGAGCAAAAAATTATATAAAAAACTGATTATTATAAGTTTTTTTGTTGCTTGATGGGCAAAAAAAAGTGCATTAATATATGGGCTTATGGTGAGAATAATAGCAAAAAATATCAGCAATATAGTTGAATATATAATGATAATATCATTAATCAGCGCAGCGTTTGCGTCGTTGGACTGATGGTAGAATTCTAGCGCGATAATTTGCCGTAGACTGCCGCCAATTACTATAGTAAAAAGTGAAAAAAAATTATTAAGCAGTGCAATAAGGCCAATATCACGTGGTGATATACTATGTAGAGCGTATAAGGTAATGGAAAACATGAGCCCTTTGCATAAAAATACAGCGCCTATATAAGACGCCATACTGCGAGCGATTCGGTTCATTTATTTGTTGCGTATGGAGATTGTTTGTGGAAATTTTTCGCCAGAGCGGGCAATTTCTTGCAACTTTTCAAAAATCATAACTCGTTCAGGGCTTGTTGTGATAAAGTAAGGATCTGTGTTGTTCTCAAAATGGCATTCTTTGGTGATTTTATTGTACAAACAGTGTCCAGAAATAGTATGTCCTTCTTCCCGTTTTTTTCCGGATTCGGTAATTTCTGTCCCTCTGCTTATTGTGGTTTCGCAGGTGTATGATACGGTTTTTTCGTCTTCATGTGTTTTTGTTAAAAAGGCAAACATTGCTATCTCGCTTTCATTAACCCTGTTTTAAAACGTATACAACCAAGTATACAAATTTTCAACAGCAATAATCCATGATAAAATCTTTTAATTTGCGTTGTCCCGTATAATCTTTTTTTATAATGAACGGGAACTTCGATAATCTTTAAATGCATACGTGCGGCCCCAAAAATGAGATCAAAATCGCCAAATGGGTCTTTGATACCATATAATGCAGAGCTTTCTACTATTTTTTGATAATCCTGCGCATATACTACCTTTGTGCCGCACAATGTATCTTTCATACGCTGTCCCACAATCCAAGAAAATGCTGCGCCAAAAAAATAATTGGCGAGCATATTTAAAAATTGCATCGCGCCTGCCTCCATAGGATAAACAAGTCGGCAGCCATTAACAAAATCGCCCTTGCCAGTCGTCAATGCATGGTAAAAATGTGGTAATTCTTCTGGCATTACGGTTAAATCAGCGTCTAAAATCATAAGAATATCATTTTGTGCTTTACTAAAGCCCAATCGCATGGCGTCAGCTTTTCCTCGACCTGTTTGTTGATACGCTGTGATATTTTTGTCCGGATACATTGCAATAATGCGCATAATTTCTTCCCACGTATTATCCTGTGAATTACCCTCAACAAAAATAATTTCTAACGATGTACCCATTTTTGGTATACGCATAACCGCCTGATCTATATTACCGCGTTCATTTTTGCACGGGATAATAACAGAAACTGACTGTTCTTGATCAATTGTTTGTCTATTTTTGGCAATAATAATTTGCCGTAAGCAGAGTTTATTAACTATGGGAAGTGCTGCGCATAGAGTATTAAAAAACCATGATAGGCCTGGGATGTACACGGGGCACAACATATAGCGTCTTGTGGTTATATATTCAAAATCTGCGAGTATTAAAAAGTTTTTTACGTCAGAAAAAGATAGCCGATTACTTTTCCAAAATGCGATGTCCCAGTCAATAATAACGCGCGTTTTTTCGTGCATATAATTATGCAGTGAGTTGAGCATTTGCTGTATATCTGCGTTATGCAGAGTGCCGTGTATAATTATATAGTCATATACGGCAGGGGTACCATATAATTGTGCTATATCATCAATAAATAAACTGGTCGCATGTACTGGAATAATATTTTTGTAAAATTGATGTGTTAATTGTTGGGAGTAACTTCTTTGTGCATTAATGGCTGCAGTTTTCATGTTATATCTCGAGCTGGTATTCAAACATATCACCAAAAACTTTTTGTACTTCTTTGATAACTGGTTCTGTATCAATAATGACAACTTTTTTACCCTTTTGTGCAAGCGCAGCTGCTACAACCAATTTTTGAGATTCATCGATAATGGGTACGTTGCATGCATTTTTATAAGTAACTTTTTCGAAAATGTACGTTTCTTGATGTTTATCTAAAAATTGCTTGGTCATAAAGTGGGCATGCAATTTGTTTGCGCTGTCGGTTGCTTGGGGAATAACAGGATCAATGCCAAGAGTTTGCGCATAGCTTCCTAGAGCACGATTGTCTCGTGGAAAGCACGGACCGCCAAAGCCATACCCAGGCTTTAAGCATAGATGTCCAATACGATTGTCGCCGCCTATCGCGTTAAGAATGGCATATTTATCTGCGTCAGGCGTTTTGTCTGCAATATCTGCTACCATATTGGCATAGGCAATTTTGGTAGTAATAAAACAGTTGACCGCAAGTTTTGTTATTTCTGCGCTATCAGGGCTCATGCGGCATATACGCGGTTTATTTAAACAAGTTTTTTGATAGAGTGCTTCTATTGTATCGCCAGCTTCTGGTGATCCTTCGCCAATTAATACAATATCGGGGTGTTGTAATCCATGTATAATATTGCCCTGGGCAATAAATTCAGGGTTATAACTGAGGGTAGTGTTGATGCAATCTTTAAGAAGATTTTTT
This sequence comes from Candidatus Babeliaceae bacterium, assembly GCA_041660765.1. NCBI lineage: Bacteria > Candidatus Babeliae > Candidatus Babeliales > Candidatus Babeliaceae > Candidatus Babeliaceae bacterium. The sequence continues at coordinate 163,939 of JBAZVR010000002.1, forward strand.
CCGATTGTGCGTATGTATCCAGGAAATACGGTGCACCCTATGACAATATGTTTATTGGTTACTTTTCTTTTATTAATTTCTGATAATACGTTATTTAAATTTTTGTGATCATAGGCTTCTTTGTGCGGTGTTGAGGGGGTGTCGACCATAATATAATATATATCAGAAAATTCGAGGCCTTCGTCTAAAGAACAGCTCGCTGTAAAGCGAGTGCTATTGTGTAAGAGCGTGTTTACATGTGGTTCTAAAGAATTGAACGTTTTGTTATTAAGGCTGGCAATATATTCTTGATTGAGATCAATACCCAGTACGTCATATCCGGCTTGTTCAAAACACAGCGCTGTGCACAACCCTAGTTTGCCTATACCAATCACGGTAATTGAATTTCGTGCATGTATTATAGAGATTGCAAGAAGAGATAATAACCATATTTTGTTCATAAAAAAGCCCTCTTTTTATTCGACACCATACTATATTATGTCAGGGGCGACAAGCTTGTTTTTGGAGATCTTACATAGGTTAAATAATTTTTGATGCTAATAATAGTTCTATGAGACGTCGTCTAATATGGAAATTGTGCTGCATATTAATATGAACGGTGCCTTCGCTCAGCGCAGCATTAAATGAGCCATCATGATTGGCATATATATCATGGAGCGGCAAAAATAATATATTATTTTTTTCGCACGCTGCGCGTAATTTTTTATTTAATGCGCGAGTTATTGCAACTCTGTCTTCAATGGTACCATAATATGTATCATGTCGTGCTGGTGGCATTACCTCCATAATAATACAGCAGAGCGTATTGTTATGGTTTTTATTGCTATTAATTGCCGTAATATAACTTGTAATACGAGCATCAAGAATATCATTCAATTCTTTATGCTGTGTATCTCTTTCCCTGCCAATATAATATCGCACATCTACTTCACCAAAAACAAAAAGAGCAATATCATTTTTTTTAACTCCATAGGAAGCAACATGTAATCCATGATTGCTTACCTCTTGCATAGTTTTTGATGGGGCCCAATTAATAGAAAAAGGTATTTTTATGGTATCATCATACGTAAAAACATACTCTAATTGCCCCATATCACTAAAGCCCCATCGAGCATGACTATCTCCAAATATGTATATATGAGGTGCAGGTAATAATAAATTAAAAATAAGTAGTGCATGTATAGATAATAAATATCTTATTTTTCTGATAAAACACATCGTGTATTTCCCTAAATAATATACGTTAAAATATATTTTTTAAGATACAAGCTTGTTTAAGATCGAAGCAATAAAAAATTTTAAAAAGAAAAAAATAAGACAGTTCTTGACGGTGAGTGTATGCCATACTATGGTGCTTTATAGTTATATTATTATATTTTTTAGTTTTCATTGATGAGGGTAATGCATGTTTTTGCGATCAATTAAATGTATAGGTTTATTATTTTTTGCAGTGCATATAATGAAAGCTCAAGATTTAAAAACACTCGTGCGTGATGTTATTTCCATGAGGCAATCTGATGGAAAAATTGAAATTCCGGCTTATATACAACATATAAAATTGGATATTGGTTTATCTTATTCTGCGCCAATATCGCAATATTGGCTGACGCATGAAGATGACTTGCTCGTATTCGGATTTGAACCTAACCCTGAAGCTGTAGCGTCAATAGTGCAGGGCGCAACCAAAAGGCATAAAGATCACGGCAATCCCTTAGAGAAAAAATTTATAGGGAAAAACTTCTTCTTGATCCCTTGCGCGTTAGGCTTATCAAGTAATTCTACGATAAATTTTTTTGTCACAGAAAATGATTGCGGTTGCTCAAGTATATATTCTCCTAAATATTTTGACGTTAAACAGATTATAGATGTCCCCATTTTTGCTTTGTCAGATTTTTTCGATGTATTCCCTTTTGATACGCATCCAGTTATTGAGTATATCAAGATTGATGCCCAAGGATCTGATTTGGATATAGTTAAAAGCGCCGGGAGTTATTTAGCTGAAAGGGTTATTTATATCACCCTTGAGGCTGAAAACGCACAATATGAAAACACTGTTAATTCATGCCAAGATATAGAGAATTATATGCAGAGTATCGGTTTTGTACGGTACGTTTCTCCTCATACGAGCGATCCTACGTATTTTAATCCACGCTATTTAGATTATGTTAAACGGCATGATGTGAAAATATATCAAAAGGGTTAGAGCATATTTACTGATATCCAATGGGGTAGGGGGTTATGCCAAAATGGAATATAATATACGGTTCCTTCTGATAAGAGGCCTGCGGCATAGCTGAATGAGCTTGCCCCTGTAACCAAAACATCGGCAAGTACCATTGCAGTAAACGTCTCTTCGACCGGATCATTTATGTGAAGAACTGTGTCGTGGGCAGTGAACGCTTTGAAGCTTTCACTATCACCCTGTGAATAGAGATGGAATAACGGATTTTTAGCGGCATAGATTGTTCTTAATCGTCTAATAATGTACAAAAAAGCATTATCTGGTGTATTGGCACCAGATATGCGATTATCGTGCGAGTTGGGTCTTCTTATATGAATGGCGATATTGAAATTTTGATTATTAAAATAATTATGCGTATTTTTATTTGCTCTAAATATCTTTTTTATTTTTTTTAATGATTCGCTCGCAGCACACGCTGCTATATTTGCATCGACAAATGCTTTGTAACTAATCTGTGAGTAAGCATCATAATTTTTATTGCTTTCAAAATTATCTATAAAATTAATAAGCTGTTCTTTTTTTGCTATAAAATCATCAGCATTATCATAATTGTGTTCCATCATGTGAAATGGTGTATAAACGTATGTAAGATTATGTAATTCGGCGTATATGACAGAAGATATGATAGCTTGAAATTGAGATCCAAAACCGTCAGCTTGTTGCGGGTTGGTTATAACGTCTTCTTGCTGTCCAAGGGCAATGGTGATAAACAGGTGTATGGATAGTAATTTTTTTTTCATAAAATGTTCCTAAAAAAGAAGGCAGTTGTATGTACCGGAATAATATCTTTTTTTTAAGTTATTTAGTAATAATTTTATTTATTCATGATAATAAGGCTGGCTTTTATGCTGCATACGAAGACAACCAAGCGGTTGCTTTTTGTTATTATCTGGCGCCCATCACGAATAATAATGATTGCGGTTGGAGTAATTTTCATAATAGCGCGCTTAATATTGATCAGATGTTGCATGATGCACAACTTAAGAATATTCCTACATATGTAATTTTGCCGTCATATTATCATAATACATCTCCCTTATCTGAAGATGCCCCTTTTATTGAGGGTGCTCGTTGCGCTCTCACTTGGGCGAAATATTATGGTGCTACAATAATTCTTTATGATCGTGATACTTCAATTAACGTTAATGCCCATATGTATTATCGCGAAATACAATATGAGTATAAAAATAACAATAAAGTTGTTTTTGATAGTGATTTCGATCAAGTCGCATCATTAGGAACGGTTTTGATAAGCGGCGGCGCTGGTTTTTTGGGGAGCCATCTTGTTGGTAAGTTACTAGATAGGGGATATTGTGTTATTGCGCTTGATAATTTAAGTACATGTAATAAAGAAAATATTACCCCCTACCTTAATAATAAAAATTTTAAATTTATACATCATGATGTGAGTATACCCTGCGAATTTAATAGTCCGCTGACTCATATTATTCATGCTGCATCGTTACCAAGTCCCGAATATTATTATAATAAGCCGCGCGAAACACTTATTACAGGATTGCATGGAACAAAAAATCTTCTTGATATAGCTATTCAACATAATGCACAATTTCTTTTTACATCAACATCAGAAGTGTATGGAGATCCACGGGTACATCCACAGCCCGAAGATTATGCAGGAAATGTTGATCCTATGGGCAAACGTGCACAGTATGATCAGTCAAAGCGTGGGGGAGAAACATTAATATCTTTATATTTTAAAAAATATTATCTTGATGTACGCATAGCCAGAATTTTTAATACATATGGACCTCATATGAGTCTTAATGATGGTCGTGTGGTAACAAATTTTATTAAGGCGGTTTTTGAACAGAAGCCTTTAAAAATTTATGGTTCCGGCTTGCAAACACGTAGCTTTGCGTATGTTGATGATACGGTAGATGGTATAATCAAGCTTATGACAAGCGCACATATAACACCTCAAACTGCTATTGCTGATCGTGTAGTTAATATTGGAACGCCTGAAGAATTTACCGTTGAAGCGTTGGCACGCAAAGTTGTTGATCTTGCATCAAAATACTGTAATTATACTCCACAAATTATACATATTGAACAGCCCGATATGTATGATCCAAAGATAAGAAGGCCTGATATTTCAAGGGCAAAAGCACTTTTAAATTTTGAGCCAAGCGTGCCTCTTGATGAAGGCCTTAAAAAGACGTTTTTATTTTTTTTAACAAATCATTGATTTTTAAAGTGCTTCAAAACTATCGTAGCGAATAAAGATAAAATCTTTACCTACAGAGACGTTATGAAGCACCTATTCTTTTATTTCTTGATCATTTTTTGTAATTATAATTTTTGTACGCATCTTTATCAAAAAGTTTCAGTTATTGGAACTGGGTATGTTGGGCTTGTCACCGGAGTATGTTTAGCGCATATTGGTCATTCAGTGATATGCGCAGATATTGATAGTAAGAAAATAAATGGCCTTCAGAATGGCATAGTTCCTATTATGGAAGAACATCTTGATGAGCTTATAGCAAGCGCAGTCTGTGCTGGTAATTTGACTTTTACTGATGATATTTCTGCAGCAGTAAAAAATAGCGATATTATATTTATTGCTGTTGGTACTCCTGCTAATGCAGATGGGGAATCAAATGTAACTGCACTGTATAATGTAATGCATACAATAAGTGAAAATTTAGATGCATATAAAGTAATATGTATAAAAAGCACGGTGCCTCTAGGAGTAATTGATGCATTGTATGATTATATTGCAACACTGGGCAATAATAAAAATTGTGATCTTGTCTTTAATCCAGAATTTTTGCGAGAAGGTCAAGCGGTCAATGATTTCTTGCATCCTAATAGAATTATTATCGGCACAAAATCATTAATTGCGCAAGAAAAAATGCAGCAACTTTATTATCCATTTATAGAACGCAGCGTTCCATTTTTGGTAACAGATCCGATGAGTGCAGAGACTATAAAATATGCATGTAATGGCTTTTTGGCGACAAAAATAGCCTACATTAATGAAATAGCGCGTTTATGCGAAGTATCGGGAGCAAATATTGTTGCAGTACAACAGGGTATGATGTTGGACGAGCGTATTGGAAAGAGTTTTTTGAACCCGGGCCCGGGATTTGGAGGTTCATGTTTTCCTAAAGATTGTCTTGCTCTTGCTCATATAGGTGATTCATGCAACATAGATCTAAAAATAGTTAAGGCGTGCTTTGCTTCTAATGAATCGCATAAAAAATCTATAGTTAATAAAATATTGCATACGCTTGGTAATAATCCAGATAATAAAACGGTAACAATTTTGGGGCTTGCATTTAAGGCAGGCACCGATGATGTCCGCGACTCACCAGCAATAACAATCATAGAAAAATTGTTACCTCATCGTGTGCATATCAAGGCTTATGATCCGGTAGCCAATGCTAATATGCAGAAAATATTTCCTCATATTGAGTATTGTTCTTCAATGATGCAAGCTCTAGAAAAATCTGATCTCGTGGTTATTCTTACAGAGTGGGAAGAGTTTAAATATTTACCAATCGAGCAATGCATGTACAAGAATAACTTAATAAAAATTATTGACACCCGTAATATACTGAACGGTAAACTACGCTACAATCATGGAGAAGGTGATATAGTATGTTAGCAAAAATATGTTTAAGTATAATCTTTTTATTGTGCCAGCAGATTGCTGCTGTCATGCATAATTATATTACCGGTGCCAAATTTAGAGAATGCGCTGACTATATCATAGAAAGTTATCCATGTTCATGGAATCCAGAAGAAATAGAGCCAAAAAGTGTCATCTATATTAAATGTGATTATATCGATTATTTTTTCACCATGATCTTTCCGCGCATTAAGCATCCAATTATAATAATTTCTCATAATGGTGATTGGCCAGCGCCAAATAAGTGGGCTTCATATCTCGACGATCCCAAAATTATTATGTGGTTTGGGCAAAATTGTGATATTGCACCGCATGAAAAATTTTGTCCCATTCCCATCGGTATAGCGAATCCGATATGGAAACATGGAAACCCCTTTATTTTTGATGCCGTGTTAGATTATATAGATAATAAAAAAAATATAGACAAAAGATCGCAATTATATATCAATTTTGCATCTGATACCAATATTATTCGTTCAAAATTATGCATGTTATTTCAAGAAAAGCCATTTGTGCATTGTGCTGCAAGAATGTCATTAGTGCGTTATCTTTTTGATCTGTCTCAATATAAATTTATTCTCAGTCCATTTGGTAATGGGCTTGATTGTCATAGGACGTGGGAAGCGCTTCTTGTTGGGACAATCCCTGTCGTTAAAACTTCTACGATCGACACGTTATATAAAGATTTACCGGTTATTATTGTTCAGGATTGGGACGAAATCACAGAAGATTTTTTGGAAGAACAATATGAAAAAATAAAAAAACAGTACTTCAATAAAGAAAAGCTATTTATGGATTACTGGATTAATATTATTAATAGATACAAAAGGTGATATACAATGTTAAAGCAATTTACCGTAAAATCGATATTGTTATTAATTTTATTTTTTTGTATAACGGCTCTCCACACGAATGAAAAAACGGTATTTTTGACCGGCGCAGCGGGCTTTATCGGTAGTAATTTTTTACAATACATGTTTGATAAGTACCCATCTTATAACTTTTTGGTGCTAGATAGTCTTACGTATGCAGGCAGTTTGGATAATATTCCTGAGGTGATTAGAGAATCGCCTCGCTTTTCATTTTTTCATGGATCAGTAACTGATAAACAACTGGTTGATACGCTTATGCCGCAGGCCCATTTTGTTGTACATTTTGCCGCAGAAACACATGTTGCGCGGAGTATTTATGATTCTTCTAATTTTTTTGAAACAGACATTCTAGGTACAAAAGTGTTGTTAGATTCGCTGATACAGCATAAAAATGTTGAGCGTTTTATACATATTTCGACATCAGAGGTATGTGGTTCTGCAAAAACTACTCCTATGGATGAGGAGCATCCTATTAATCCACAATCACCTTATGCCGCTGCAAAAGCCGGTGCGGATAGATTGGTATATGCATATCAGTGTACCTATGATATTCCAACGGTCATTATACGCCCGTTTAATAATTATGGTCCGCAACAGCATCTCGAAAAAATGATTCCACGCTTTATACATAGTGCTATGTGTGGACTTCCTTTGACTATTCATGGCGATGGGTGTCAAACGCGTGATTGGTTATATGTTACTGATACCTGCAGAGCTCTTGATAAAATTTTGCATCATGGAGATTTTAACACAATTAAAAATCAGATTATTCATATTGGCACTGGTGAAGAAACTTCGGTGCTTGCAATTGCACAATGCATTCTTGGCATGTTTGATGTGCCAGAGTCGCAGATAGCCTTTATTACTGATCGCCCCGGTCAAGTTGATTGTCATATATCTTCCACAAAAAAATCACGCGATTTGCTTGATTGGCAGCCAACTGTCTCATTGGAAGAGGGCTTGCGATCAACCGTCCAGTGGTACAAAAATAATCCTGAATGGTGTTCAAAAAGAGAATCTATGAAACTTGTTCCTATTTTTACAAAACAGAATATTATAGAAATGCATTAGTTTTTTTTAAAGGAGAAGTTTTATGAAATTAAGATTATTTTTTTTACATATTTTGTTACTGTGCGCATCGTATAGCTATGCTGATCAAAAAACTTTTTTGGTATTTGGTGGAACAACAGGCTGGATTGGTCAAAAAATTGTAGCGATTATTAATGAACAAGGTCATATTGCTATTGCTGCACAATCACGCTTGGAAGATCGTCACCATATAGAACAAGAAATTTGTAACTTAAAACCAGATTTTATCATTAATGCAGCCGGTGTTGTAGGCAGACCCAATGCAGATTGGTGCGAAGATAATAAACTAGAAACGATCCGTAGCAATCTTATCGGTGCACTCAATTTAGCTGATATAGCGCATAAGTATAATATTCATATGACCAATATAGGAACGGGCTGTATCTATGAATATGATAATGCGCACCCGCTTAAGAGTGGAATAGGCTTTACCGAAGAAGATACACCAAATTTTGAAGGATCATTTTATTCTAAGACAAAGAAAATGTTAGACATTTTACTTTTGTGCTATCCGAATGTTCTTAATTTGCGATTCAGAATGCCCATTTCTTCTGATCTTCATCCAAGAAATTTTGTTACCAAAATTAGTAAGTACCAAAAAATAATAAATATTCCAAATTCCATGACGATATTAGACGATCTTTTGCCACTCATATCACAAATGGCTTTAATGAAGCTTGCTGGTAATTATAATTTTGTTAATCCAGGAGCTATATCTCATAATGAAATATTGGAGTTGTACAAACAATATATAGACCCAACATTTACGTATGTAAATTTTAGCGTAGAAGAGCAAAGTAAAGTACTCAAGGCTCTAAGATCAAACACCGAACTTGATGTGCATAAACTTCTTGCCGTATTTCCACATATTCCACATATCAAGACTTCTATTATTCGAGTTTTTGAACGCATGCAGCAGAATCATCACGAACAATAAATGTTGGTGTATATCCACTATGTGGTGTTCTATTTTTTATGTGATATAGAGGCTTTATATCAATTTTATAACCTTGATTAAATAATGCGATCAAATCAGCGGCTGAATAAGAATATAAGCAAGGATTCCCATGATTATCTTGTACGATATTCATGGGAATGTTGATCATCTTGGATCGTTCAAAGCACAGACCATATTTATGTGGCACTGGTGCGTATCGTCTTGCCCATTCACCTTCAAGCATATTTGGCGAGACAAAATGAAACGAATTAAACAGAGGAATTATATCTTTTTTATGCATTACGGCCATGTCAACGGTATGCGGATATCCCCAGTATGAGTCCCCAGTAATAAATTTCCAGGTGTATATATTGGAATGTATAGGTGATAATGCCGGAATGGTGAGGGGTACGTCATTTCTTGGAAAGCATTCTCGGTCAATATTTAATCCAAGCCGCAGGTGAAATCCGTAAGCATGTGTACGTGTTAAAGCCTCTGCGCATGCACTCATATCGATGGTGTCGGTTATAACAATATCGTCAACTGCAAAGACGACGTATGGTGCGCTATGAGTGGTAAGTTCTTTCATAAGTAATGGTTTGAAATCCGCATGTGGATTATGTGATTGGCGAATATAATGAGCTGTATTAAATCTCTTTTGTATTATTGTATAACCGTTTTCGTATTCCTGGTCATCTGAGCGATATATAATACTCATAGATTCAAGCCCTGTGATATGTGCTTCAATAGACTCAAGTAATGCATAGAGTTGCATAGGCCTATTGCGTGAAAAAATAATGAGTTGAACCTGATTACATACTAATGAAGAGCTCAAAAATAAAAAACAAAACAAAGAATATATTCTTTTCATAACCATCTCCTAAAACGTTGTCGTTGTCTTGACGATCATAAACTGGCAGCATAAACTTCACAACAGATGTCTTATATGCATAAAAAAGGAAAAGTATTATGAAGAGAATCTTTAAGTTGTTGTTATTTTCTAGTTATTTTTTACTCAGTGCGCAAGCTGATATTTCGCCGATGCAGCCTGCCTTTGTTCTTGAAATTATTAATAAATTGGCGCGCGGTGAAAATGTTATTTTTGTCAAATATGGTGACGGTGAATACAATTGCATGGTTGGTCGTCAGGATTGCAATGCAGACGGTGATTCTTATCACTCCTGGTTGGGCAATAGCTTGCAAAGGGCTTTGATCAGCTTAGCTCACAAACCAAATACGTATATAGGAAAATGGTGGAACGCAAACGTATATGAAGCTTTTGATGAATTTGCACGACAAAATTCGGTAACTATTCCATGGGCTTGGTATCATATGGTTATTAATGATGATGAAAGTCTTAAGATTGATTATATGCACAAATTTGTTGATTTTATTATCCATGCAAAGAGAAAAAAAATACTGATATGTAATAGTACAAACGCCCGTATAAAAGACTTTTTAAGAGCTGATGTTTATATAGAAATTCCACCACGGAACTGGTCGTTCGAATATAATGCATGGAAAAAAATTATAGAAAGTCATATAGAACAAGATGCAATAGTGCTTATATCGGCGGGAATGTGCGCCAAAGTATTAGTTGATGATTTGACTAATGCATATAACATAACATGCGTAGATTTGGGATGTTCATTTGACATTCTTGGTGGGAAAAAAAATACAAGAGGCTGGGCGCATTCTTATCAAGATGAGCTTGTATATTATCAAGATCTTTTGCCACAAAATTGGGATTAATTATTAAAGAAGAGAGAGTAATATGAAGTTAATTATAAAATTATCGAGTCTCATGTGCCTAGCAACATTAAGTATATTAGCTCGTAATAATCATGCAGATATGCTGATAAACCATGTTAAAGCCAGTATTGGAAATGCTTATAATCACACATCAAAATTAATACCCAATGTTTTATCATTAGAGGGTATGTCGAGTTCAAAAGTACGACATTTACTTAATAATCTTTGCACTCTTCCCGGCGCAGGATATTTAGAAATAGGAGCTGGTCCCGGATCAACATTCATAGCCGCATTATACAAAAATACCAATATTCTTTTTGAGGCCATAGCGATAGATAATTGGTCAGAATATGGTTATTCTCGTGATACTTTTATTGCAAAAACACAACATCATCTACCGTATAAATCATTTAAACTATACGAACAGGATTCATTTAAAGTTGATATCAAAAATTTATTTTCTAAGTCAGTTGATATTTATTTTTACGATGGCAATCATACGGCAGAATCACACTGCAAAGCCTTTACGTATTATAATAGTGTGTTTTCTGATGCTTTTATCGCTGTAATTAACAATTGGAATTATGATGTAGTCAGGGCCGGAACGCAACAGGCATTTACCGAATTAGGTTATACAATTCTTTATGGAGCTGCGCTGCCTGCGCAATGCGCTGAAGACCGAGAAAATTGGTGGAATGGGCTATATGTCGCTGTTATACAAAAAAAGTAATATATAACTGTATGGGAAAATTATCATGAAAAATTTCAGATTATGGGCAATAATACTATTATTATGTGCCTCTTCGATAAGTGTAGCTGCTATAAGAATTGTATGTACTGTTGCCCTTATTCCGTATGATTATGAAACGAGAAAATTACAATATATTCGTACCCTAAAAAAACTACGTGAATTTGGTTATGAACCATATGTTGTCGAATCTTGTGCATCAGGCCCAACATTTCTTGATGATTATTGTGATCACGTATGCTACACACACAATAATAATTCTTCAATAACAAATAAGGGCGTAAATGAGGGCATATCATTAATGATAGGGTTTCAACACTTTAATTTTGATCCAGATGATATGATTATTAAATTAACAGGCAGATATTGTTTGGAAACTGATGAGTTTATACGATTAGTTGAACAAAATCCTAGTGCGGATGCGATTGTTAAATCTTGGCTTGCCGATAATATTTATACAGGCGTATTTGCAATGCGTCTTAAATATTTATCAGAAGCGCTCAGTAATATTAATTTTGAAGAAATGATAAAAAAATCTATCTCTTTTGAAACCCAGTGCGGGTTGCAGATTTTAAAAATGCATAACAATGGTGCAAAAATAATATATCTTGAAGAATTATATGATTACTTGCCTGTATGTACGCCGTGGTACATAAGAAATTTTGGTTATTGGGAATGGGCATAAAAAAAGTGCTGGATAAAAGAATTTATCCAGCACAATTACTTGTGTATATATCTGATTAAAAGTTATATAAATTCCCAAAAACCACCATTAACTCTTACTTTTTTATTGAGTGCTGATGCGGCTCTGTGAACAGCGGCGGTTACAGAAGTCCAACCATAATCATCGCCGCACATTTTTCCATTCGGGCTCATTTTTTCGTGCCACCACATAATATCATTAAAGACATCATTTTCTTCATGTGATCCGTCTATATAAATAAGGTCTGGGTGTATATTCAAAGCTATTGCTGCTTCTTCTGATGACATGCGAACAGGGATAATTTTATGGGCAACTTGTGCATGCATGCAATTTGATAAAAATTGTAAATAAAGATTTGGTAAAAATGCTCTATATTCTGGCACCTCGTGGTGTTCAACAGAGCCTAAAAATGTATCGACGGCATATAGTCTTGCCTGAGGTTCGATGAGTTGCGCCATAAAAATTGCTGATGCTCCGGTAAATGTTCCAATTTCAACAACAACTTTTGGCCTATGTAGAGCTATTATCCGTCTTAATGAATCAACGCAATAGCCATTGAACATACTTTGCATTTTGTATTCTAATGGTTTAATGGAACTATACGGTTCCATTAAATTACCTTTTGTGTTGGCAACACATGCAAGAACTGTGCATGCTAAAATGTATTGTTTCATACTATCTTTCTCCTTATAAAAATAACGTAAAATAATTTATCAAAGAGGTTAAAATGGGTGCTTCATAAAGTCAATTATGGTTTTTTAAAAATACAACATATTCACGGGTTATTGGTTGTAATAAATTCTTGAATAGAATCACTACATAATAAATGAACATTTTTGTTAATTTTTTCTAACGGCCAATTCCACCATTGTAGTGCAAGTAATTGTCGAATCGTTTCTTCATCAAATCGATAGCGAACGACTTTTGCAGGGTTTCCTACTGCAATTGCATAGGGAGGGATATCTTTTGCGACAACGCTATGCGCGCCAATAACGGCTCCATCGCCGATGGTAACGCCGGATAAAATAGTGACCTGCGTTCCAATCCAAACATCATTACCTATAATAATATCTCCCTTTGTTGCGGGATGGCCTTGGATATCACGAGCTTCTGGGAATACTTGGTTAAAAGCCATAAATGGATATGTGGAGATCCAATCAGTTCTGTGGTTGCCGCCCAAAAATAATGTTACATCGCCAGCAATGGAACAAAATTTGCCGATTTTATAATGGGCGCTGTTGCCCCATGCTACATTAATGCCAAAATTATATGAATATTCCCCGTATGAAGTGCAAGCCTTATTATTATCATAAAAATTAATAGAATAAATTGTGGTACATACTGATATAGCAATAAATATAAGTGTGTTGAGCTTCATCTTTACCTTTCATTTTTATATAAAATTAGTTTATATAAAACTAATATCACCGAGGCTTGCAAGTCAAATTATGTTTACTGAATTTTGTAGATTTTCTAGTGTAAGTATAGCTATAATGCATCATATGTTTTTATTAATATATAAGGGTAGTTTCTTGGAAAGAATAAAAAAATTTTTTTTACTGTATATGCTTGTAACATGTTTTTTAAATAACTCCATAAGCATGGCTGCCAATAAAAAAGTATATAACGGTCCGTTAAAAATATTGGTGTTAATTATTGCATCTGACCAGTACCCTATTTACACAGAGCTACAGAAAGTATGGCGATCCTACATGCACGATGATCCAGAACATGTCGAAGCCTATTTTATTAGGGAAGATCCTACTTTAGCAACAGATTATTGCATAGAAGGGGATATTATTTGGGCAAAAGCAACTGAAGGCTGGGCTCCGGAAAGTTCTGGTATGATTGATAAAACCTTATTATCTCTAGAAGCAATGTTGCCAAGATTATCTGAATTTGATTACGTTCTCAGAACAAATTTATCATCGTTTTATGTGTTCCCGCAGCTATTAACATATCTAGAAACGCTTCCAAGAACTAACTGTTATGCAGGATCTCCGTATGGTAGGCTCCATTATGCATCTGGGTGTGGTTTTATTATGTCACCTGATGTGGTAAGACTGCTTGTTGATCATAAAAAAGAGTTTATCAATAACAAGCAATGGGCAGAGGATGTTCTTATTGGGAAATTTATGATCAAGCATGGTATAAAAAGACTGCCGCATGTCAGAGTTGATTTGGAAAACGTACAAGTTTTGCATGCAATGCAGGGCAAAATACCAGCACAGGCTTTTCACTTTAGAATAAAAAATCGATATCATGACCGACGGTTGGTTGAGGATATTTATATTCATAAGCAATTATTGAAAATGTTTTATGATAAAGAATAAAGGTGCAGCGTATGTATTGGTTATTGCTTTTTATATGCATTAACAGTTGTGCACTACATTTTGATCGACCCATGAACTTTGTCACCGTCGCTGATTATGAGCATTATCCATGGTTATCAGGGCTGTTTACTTCAATTTATAAACATAATAAAAATCATGAAATCAATATTATTGTTTTTGACATAGGGCTTTTATCTGAACAAGTAAAAGCCCTAGAAGCACAAAATAATATACAAGTGGTGCCTATAGAAATGGTGCACCCAGATTTATGTAAAAAATTTGTAGTAAGGAAAAATGGTAGGCTTGCTCGTGGCTGGTACGCATGGAAGCCTGTTGTTTTTTATCAAGCGCTTAATTATTTTGATTATTTTCTGTATATCGATTCAGGAATGCGAGTGAGAGCGCCGTTAGATATTATTTTTGCAGCCATCCAGCAGGATGGTTATTTTTTTTATACATGTCATCACAAAATTAGGCCCACTATTACAAAATATATCTTAAACAAATTTAATCTGAATCAGAGAGGCCGTGGCTCTGTATTGGAGCATTATGGCATGTTGGGCGGGCTCCAGGGACTGTCAAAAAGTATGCTTACTTCTTATATAAAGCCTATGTATGAATTAGCGCATGATCTTAGAAATTTTGAAGATGATGGAACAGCGCCTTGGGGTTTTGGTGGTGCTCGTCATGATCAATCTTTATTTAGCCTTCTCGCGCGACTTTCTGGGTATATTATTCATGATAATTTTGTAACTTTAGATAGCAAAAAAATATCATTTAAAATGGATAATTTTATAACTGTTAGCAAAAATATAGATGAAAATATTCTCGCTGCGCAATGCCATTTGGTCGGTTAATTTATATTATCAGTATTGTAAATACGTGCATTATACATAACCCCCATGAAAGTTAATTCATGGGGGAAAAAAATCAGTCCATAACAACTATGTTATGAATGTTGTGTGATAATGAATACACACGCTCACTATTATAAGTCTTCATAAAATTTGTGCAAACAATATGTTGATTTAATCGATTAACACGCATTATCCAGAAATATTGATTAATGTTTCAATCAGAACTTGTTGTAAAAAAGATATCTAATTATTTGATTTTTTTAAAAATGAGGGTATTGTTGTTAAAAAAAATCAGTGCCAAATTGCAACTATGAAAGTACATCATATGAACGTCTTCTAATATTCTTATTATTTTCCCCATATTTTTTTCATCATATATTAATATTCTTTAATTTTTCGAACAGACATATGAAATCAAAAAATTTCTTAAGATACTCTATTGTTATTTTTAACTTTATATCATTATCTGCTATTGACATTGTTGAAAACAATAACGGTGACCAATTACAAAAACTGTGCGATACGGTTGCCTGTATAAGTGACAAAATGGATACAATTGTTGGTCAAACAATCATGAATCATGTGGCGCAATCGCGCAATGCTCATTCTTATGGCGATAGCAATTTTTTTGTTATTAGAGAGCCGGATGAATATGAAAGAGACATGTCTCCTTGTGATGAAATTGCTCAGTTCTTTCCGCAAGAATTTCCTCTTGAGTTTCAAATTGCTATGCAATGCTTTATGGATCCGCAACCATTTATTGAAGAGCATAAAAAAGTACCCAATAAATTTTTACTATACGGTAGGCCAGGTGTAGGTAAATCCTATTTCGTTGAGCTCATTCATAAGATTTTTCAGTTACCGTTAATATCCATTAAGGCCGGTGATCTTGAGGATAGATTTTATGGTGAAAGTTCAAAACGTATAACACAGCTATTAAATACACGTGATCATAACGGCCGCGTTCTCTTGATATTTATAGATGAAGTGGATGCTATCGCCCAACCAAGAAATGCTGACCTGCCTGGCGTACATAGATCATCATTGAATTCGTTATTGGTGGAGATCCAAAAGCATAGTGGCGACCCATCAGTTTGTATTTTTGTTGCAACCAATGATAAAAACTCGCTCGACGAAGCATTTTTAAGTCGTTTTAAGCAAAGTTGTATTGAATTTAAAGATATGGCACAGGCAGAGCGTACAATGCTGGTGGAAAATTTACTAAAATATACGGTGATCCAATACAAATCAAAAGCGATAAAAGAAATATCTGATGCGTCAAAAGGTCTCAGTAAGCGTGATATAGCCGAAGCTATCCAAACAGCAGATGCGTGGCTATTTGCGCATAGAGATACTATGGATTGTTTAACCAGTAAAGATGTTTTGCACTTTATCAATCGCAATAAAACTAATGGCGCGATATCTTTAGATAGCAAAATTAAAAAATTTGTTATTTCTTATCTTCCGTACGTTAATTTCACCAATGGTGCTATTTTGATAATTCTTAATATGCACAGCATTGTCGCATACATTATTAAGCATCACTCTAATCAGGTAAATTTACTTAATATTATGGCAAAAAGCTCCGCCTGATCCGCACAAAGCACCATTTTTTTTACACTACTAATAAGAAATCAATCATTAATAAATAGCACGTTTCTTCGGGATATATCATGAAATTAAATAATTTTTTTACGTACTCTATTCTTTTTATTGCAAACAGTTCTCTATTTGCTATGGAAATTTCAGAAAATATGCAGCGTCTAGGGGATAAATTAGATGATATTAATCAAAAGCTAGATGTAGTTATCGGTGCTAAGGTGATGAGCAATGCGACATATGCTAAATCGGAACAAGCAATGAGCAATTCATCTTTTTTTAAAATAAAAGAACCCGACAACACCAAAGGAACGAAAAAAGCAAGTAACATTTATGAAAAATTTCCTGACGCATTTCCTGACGCATTTCAAAATGCTTTAGACTATTTTGAGTGTCCTGAAAAGTACAAAACTGCGCGTTCGCTCAAAACAGTAAGAAATAGATTTTTGTTTTATGGAGAACCGGGCACTGGAAAGTCATATTTAGCAAAATGCATACATAAAGAATTTCAACTGCCCTCAATAAAGCTAAAAGCTGATGCTTTTCAGGAAAAGTTTTATGGTGAAACGGGGAAAAGATTAACAGAATTATTCAATATGCGTGATCCTCACAAGAGGCCCTTAATATTATTTTTAGATGAATTTGATAGTATCGCGTCTCACCGTAATGATCGTCAATCTGAAGCTGCTTTAACAACAATTGATTCGTTATTGGTTGAATTGGATAAGCAAGATGGTGATGCTTTGTTCTTTACATTCGTTGCAACAAACAATAAGCATGCGCTCGATTCCGCTATATTAAGTAGGTTTTGTGATATTGAACTCAAGGCTATGGCACAAGCGCATCGAAAGAAGTATATAGAAAATAGATTAAAGCATGTGGTTATTCAAGATGAGGAAAAAACACTCGCGATAGTTTTAAAAGAAACTAATGGGCTTTCTCGCCGGTCAATAAAAAGTGCATTAAACGATGGCATTGCACGAGCTATAAGAAAAAGTAAAAATTTTAGCGCAAAACCTCTTGTATCAATAGACGATTTAGTTGACTGCATACGACAAGAACAAAAAAGGCAAGCTGTACCTTATTTAATTAAAATAGACAGATTTGTTAAAGCTTCTCAGCCATATATATCTTTTATAAATGTTGTTTTGAATATTGGGCAACTTGCCTTAGGACAATGGCATCGTTCGCACGATAAAGCTGAAAAAAAAGACGATCAATCATATCAAAGAAATTGGGCTCAAGCAGAGCGAGAATTACAAAAATACCGATCAGATATACAAGAAGTTTATCGTGTTATGGATAAGCAGGAACGTCGAGAAGAAATATTACAACAGCTCCAATTTGGTTTTCATGATAGATCACTCCAATTATATGGAGCATATATAAATACATTCGGAGCATTTAAATCCGCACATACAACTTTGGGGCCAATATCGCTTCCAATGTTCATAGACGGTATTCTGAACCCGAAGATGATTATGAAGGGTGACCCTGAGAAGGCTATGGCTTCCTTAGGAGATTTTGGCGAATCTTTAATCAACATGGCGAGAACCATTAACGAAAAATATCCAAAGAAATAGGGATCACTTTTATGTTATATTTTTTCCTATATGCCTTATGCATATTTCCCTTATCACATTCTATGGACAATGGTTTGGGACTTACGGTTCAAAGAAATTCACAAGTTACCGGAATAAGTCTACCGGAAAATACTCCGACTCCTTTTGATATTGAAAAATATTATGCAATCCCTCAGCATCTTCGTGATGCTGGGGTAATAGCGATGTGGAAGTGCGATGACCAAGAGAAATCATACATTAACGATCTTATGAATTATAATAGCATCATTAACAGTAATGGTACTACATTTATGCTGAAGAACAGTTCGCCCCTACTAATAGAACAAAATACCCAACTATCTTTTACTCAGAATCATAATCAGCAATATTCAACTTTACTTTCGCTTCCGGATTTTGGAGTAGCAATAGTGCACACTCCATATCAAGACAACCTTCCGTCGCAATTTACGCTACCTTCACAAGATGCTAATCAATCAGGTCGGGTTAATGTAGATTTTTTTTCGATGCAAAATCCATCTAAAGGGTTATTGGAATTATTGCCAGAATATAATGCTCAAGCCTACAAAAAGCCTGAGGTATCTTTTGATATAAAACAATCAGACAGCCATACCATTCAAAGAAGAGGAGGATTTACATTAGAACGCGCAACGTGGTCACATGGAGATTTTTATACGACCATAAAACCACATAATCCTGAACCATATATTGTTCAAGAGCAACCTCAAGAAACAGGCTATACTGAACAGGAAGTTGAACGTATAAAGTCTGTCGCCAAAGAAACACAAACCCGATATCACAATTATTTGGCAACAAATCGACAAGGCGTTATTCAGGAGCGTATTAATGACTATGCACAGTCCCTCATTGGTAATAAAGGCGATCTTCGAGCGGAAACGGCACATCAAGGAGCTCTTCGTAATGAACTGGTTCGTGATATAACACAATTAGAACAAAAGATTATTGCTACAAATGAACATCTCAAGAATCTTCCGCCAATTTCTGATCGTTCTGAATTAGTTCATGCTTATCAAACGCAAATTGCGCTTGATAAAATGCAATTAGCCTTGGAAAAAACTAAAGATGATATTGAAGTTCTTAAGCATGCGATGGCTATGAATGAAGAATATTTAAGAATTACGAGTACTATTGCAGAGAAAGGAACTCTTGATGGACAATCGTTGTCTGAATGCAAGGTTTCTTTAACAAAGCTTCTTAATCGTAAAAAACAAATAGAAGCAGATAAAATACATTATGCGCGAGAACAACAAAGGCAAATAGAAGCAGTTGATAAGATTGAAAAGACATTGCAGACGCACGTAGCAAGATCCATTAAGCATTTTGGTCATAAAGCTTGGAAGTATACCGGCTATGAAGGGCTGCAAGAAAAGCAAAATCAGCATACAAAAGCGATCCAAAGCGCAGACATATCTTATAAAGAAAAAGAAAATGATCTTAAGATTATTGAAGAAGCCATAACTCATTGCACATCGTTAATTAATCAACGTGAGCAGGAAAATTTCCGTACTCTTGCTCAGAGAATCTATAAAGGAGAGCAGAATGTAGAACTTTCAAAAGATGCAAAAAACTCCGCGCTTATTCAATCTGTGCAACAACACATTCAAGAATTCGGAGCCCTTCATAAAGAGGTATTTTCTTTAAACGATCAAACATATAATGTTCTTGAAAATTTAGGCGCCAAAGTTCCAGAAACCTGTGTAATAGAGTATGAAGGTAACCGGGTTCAATTACATGTTTATGGCGAGCTGATAAACTCGCTCAATAACATGGGGTCTGTTAATCTTGCGCGGCTAGAAGTTCAACAGTTGTTAAAACAAGCAGTTATAATTAATAATTCTGGAAGAAAATTAGTAGGCGAACATAAAATAGATCAGGCACTTTCAGCCAAATTAGCATGTGATGCATTAGTAAATTATGCAAAAACTATTGGTGATTTAGGCTTGGCAGTTGGAGAAGGTGTTGTTGAAGGAACGGCATCTGTAATGGCGATGCCGGGTAATTTCAGCAGCGCTATAAAAAAAGGTGCGATAGCTACGGGACAAGGCACGTTATATGCGGTGACCTATCCTAAAGAAACCTGTGAACATGTAAAAAATACGTATGATAAGGCTGTTTTAGCTGTAAGTGGTCATATTGCCGAAGTGCGTAAAACATATGCGACAATATGGCATGGCGGAGAAGAGTTTGAGAAATTGCAAGCTCAATGGGATGCAGACAGCAAAAGACATGTGGAAGATCATTTCGAAAATCGACCAGCCTTCCGTGATCAAGTTAAAGCAACAACAAAGTTCCTTACTGAATGCGTTTTGCTCGAGGGAATCGGTGGTGCGCTCGTAAAATCAGCGGGAGAATTTGTA
>JBAZVR010000003.1 GCA_041660765.1 Candidatus Babeliaceae bacterium
GCTCGTAAAATCAGCGGGAGAATTTGTAGCCGAAGCCCGCACTGTTAAACATATTCTTGCTCACCCCAATAAAGCCTTAGCGCAAGAGATTATAGAAACTACTGCCGAGCTTATTAATAAACCAGCGCGTGTTGTATCAGAAGTTATTGCAACGGCACAGCAGGATGTTAAATTTCTTGAGAGGGCCAGAGAAACTGGCGCAAGTGTTGGTAAAGAACTTGTTAAACTTGCTCCCGAAATAGAAGCAAAAACTATCACTTCAACTGGTTCAATTAAAAATGTTGCTCATCTATCAAAGATCAGCGAATTTCACAATGGAGCAGCTGAGTTAACTAAGAAATATGGCCCAAAAATTTTGGAAGATGCTCAGCAGGCTTTAAGAGTTAGTGAAACAAAAATAATAAATAATGATGTTCCTCAGATGTTGAATAAATTAGAAAAACTTTCGCAAGATATAAAATATATTGTGGAAAGTAAGTCGCACAGAGTTAATTTCATATATGATGCGGCTCAAGAAGGCAAAGTTACTGTCAATTCAGTTCAAGAAGCCTTAACGGGCTGTGCCGCAGAAGATTTAGGAATTTGTACTAAATTAACAAGAGCTATAGAACGAGAATATGATTTTATAGACAGTTTTGGTAATAAATGGGATGTCAAAATATTTGCCCCACATCTGTCTTTAAAAAACAAAAAAAACTTTGATTATGCTAGTTTTATACTTGATATTAAAGATGAAATCTTGAAAGGAGAAAAAATTTTGCTGAACGTTACAGATACTAATGATGCTTATATTATCATTTTAAGAGAACATATGAACAATTTATTATCTAAAGAAAATATTCAGCAAATATATTTTGTAAATTACAAACTACTAGATAATAGTATTTAAATAAGGACCAGTCATGTCAATGAGTATATATATTCAAAACAAGAAGCCGTTTAAATGCACCTCGGGATTATTTGAAAGTTTAACGTACACTTTAGAAGAAATTAGCGAAGAACAGGCAATTAATGATCCGGAAATTAATCATTTTTTATCAGAAATGAAATTTACCACTGAAACAATGTACCCAATATTCGATGTATCCGAGAGCCTTAAAACGGCTAAAGGAGTTGCCATAGTAATCAATTTATTAGAAAAAGCAAAAGCTAAAATGAATTGTGATCTGACAAGGATTGGACAGGAAATTTTATTTGATTTTCATAATGGTCTTATGGAGTATTACCAAGAACTAGAATTAAAAGAAAAAGCTTAAGATGATGTCTTGTGCAATAGAATTAAAAAAGAGAAGATCATTTCGAAAATCGACCAGCCTTCCGTGATCAAGTTAAAGCAACAACAAAGTTCCTTACTGAATGCGTTTTGCTCGAGGGAATCGGTGGTGCGCTCGTAAAATCAGCGGGAGAATTTGTAGCCGAAGCCCGCACTGTTAAACATATTCTTGCTCACCCCAATAAAGCCTTAGCGCAAGAGATTATAGAAACTACTGCCGAGCTTATTAATAAACCAGCGGGTCTTGTATCAGAAGTTATTGCAACGGCACAGCAAGATGTTAAATTTCTTGAGAAGGCCAGAGAAGCTGGAACAAGTGTTGGTAAAGAATTTGTTAAATTGGTCGAAGAAAAAATTTCTAAGAGCCCGAATTCTTTAAGTGATATAAATAAAACCTGTGAGGCTATTTTAAAAAATGGATATTATGAAGTAAATGGTTTTAAATTCAGCGAATATTATTATAATCGCTTATGGGAAAAAGGCAGAAAAGCTCCATCATTAGTTGCTCAAGCTATATTAGATAATCCTAAAATTATTATTTCTGATAAAAAACCAGGATTTTTTAGATATGAGATTGATGGATGGGAAATGATTTATAATCCCACTACCAAGGAAGTTTGGCATGTTCAGCAAATTAAATAATTATAGGATTCTATGAAAAATATAATGCTTCTATTGCAAAAAATTAATGATAAATCTAGTAATAACCAGATAGTTTTTCAGAAACAATTATTCGATGAAATAAATTATTTGATTTTTAGAATTAAAATTTCAGAAAATATATCCGAAGCGACAATATATTTTGATTTATTAGATAAAATTCAATTAAATTTATCAATTTTATTATATAAAGAACACGTATTGCTCATAGATGAATTAAAACAATTCGTCATAAATTTTGATACATTATGCGATATTAATGAGCGTCTAAAAATATTTACTAAAATTAAGCGTGATCAATATATTTGCGACATACAAGCTTCTGTAATATTATCAAAATTTTTGTGGTCTCTTAAAAATGAATTGGTTCAAGTTAATAAAATAACACCGTTGCTTCCATTATTATCACAAGAGATCGATAATTTATTTTTAAAAATAAAAAATTGTAATAATAAGAAAGACGCAGATATTTATTTTGATCAATTACAAAAAATCCAAGACAATTTAGCTGAGTTATTGTTTGTATATGACGCAAAATTATCATCTGATTTAGTAAAATTCATTAGCGATTGTGATCGTTTAGATGATCCATGGTTAAGAGAATATTTATTTAATTTTGTGAAACAAAACTAGTTCTTTTAATTGATCAACAAGGCTTGTATCAGAAGTTATTGCAACGGCACAGCAAGATGTTAAATTTCTTGAGAGGGCCAGAGAAACTGGAACAAGTGTTGGTAAAGAAATCTCAAAACTTATTCCCGAACCACTGCCAGTATTTTCAGGATTTATTGAAAAAATAAATGCGATCAAAATTGCAACTCCTCAAAAAGCAGCCGAATTAATTCCTTATGTTTCCCCTGAAGCCATTAGTTTGGAACGCCTCGAGCATATGGTCGATCGTTTTCATTCGATAAAAGGTTTCTGCGGTGAAAAGGATGCTGTCTTGGAAAGAATTATTAAAGTTGGTAGTTTATTAAAAAATGAAAGAGAAATTGAAAAAATGGAAAAATTTACTTCACGAATTACTTCTTCAAAGGGAACAACTTTTGAAGTTGAAGCAGCGATAGCATTAGAAGATAAATTCGATATGAAAATCACGGAATTTGGTTCAAAATACTATCAAAAAGGAGTAATCCCTAGTAAAAGAATTGATCCTTTGGATTTTGATTTGGCCACTTGCGATACTTTGATAGAATGTAAATACAGAAATTTTTACCATGATGCCATAGATCCTGATAAATTGGATACTTTAATGCGATCAATTGTAAGACATAAGATAACAGCGGAAGAAGTTGCAGGTAAAAAATTTCTTTTTGTTTCAGGAAAAGCTTTACCCGAACCATTAAAGGATGCATTAAAAAATAACAACGTAGATTTTTTAGAAATATTATTAGAGTTGTAAGGTAAGAATATGCATAGAAGTAATAAAATCACTCAAATATTAATTAGATTTGAAAATAAATTTAATAAAAAAACTATCGCTACTTTTTTTTCAAATATATCACTTATTCTCGATGAAATTGAATATTTTTTCTCAGAGCAAAAAAACAATTTTACCGCTGAAGAATTTATAGCCAATACGTTATCTGAAACTTCAAGAGAGATACGGCTTATGTGGGGTGAAACTGGTGTTGACTTAGGTTTTTATCATGGAACAAATGATGAATTTAGTCTTTTTATAAGTAGATTTGCCAATTATCTAGAAGCTAATGTTGGGTGCCCGGCGGGAGAAAGCATGTTAGATGTCGGCCAGTACTTAACCATATTATGTGGTCTATGTGAGGATTTAGTTATTAAATACATTGAAGTGGAAGAAGATATAGAGAACGATTTTAAATTGCTGCCAAAACCAATTCCAAATACATTGGCAGCATCATTAGGCTGTACTTATTCTGACGATGGCAAAACTTTTTATGATTACCTCAAGATAATAGCAAATAATTTGTTTAATTCTGGAAATGCTCATTTTAAAAACGTAGAGCATATTGAAACTAATCAAATTATAGAGGCGGTGCAAAAAGAAGATTTTGCATTCGATTGTTCCTGGCAGGGATATGATGTAAATATTCATTTGATGAAATTTTATGTAATTATTACACCGATCAATAATATAAAATATAAAACTATTGAACGCGCTCAAGTGATTGATTCAGCGTTTTATACACGATTGTTTGTAGAGGCTTGCAAGGGTATTGGCATCAGAGAATTTAAAACTTATTTTAATAGACCAGATTAGATGAGTATAATGACCCCTATAAACTGGACACGTGCAATTGGAGAAAAAGGTAGGGTAATGATGCGAAAACAACATCATTACTTTGGGGAAATTTATATGGCAAGAATCTATAAAAGACACGGAAGTTTATTTAAAGCAAAAGTAGCATTAGAAGCTCTAAAAGAGAAAAAAAAAGTTGCTGAATTATGCCAAGAATATAGCGTGGCTTCAAGCCAAATATTTGCATGGAAAAAGCAATTGGAAGAAAGTTGTGAAATGCAATCTCATTTTACCAATATTTTTTATGCAGTTATGCTTTCATTGATCTTTCCTGTATTTATTTTTCGCTAACTCATGGAGATTAATTTTATGGTACATCTTTTATTATATGTTTTATGCATGTTTTCTTTTCACAAAAGTCTTGAATGTGATGATGATTATAAATATGTTGAAAAATTTTTTCGAAAAATCGCAGAGCGGAAAAGGTTGGGATTAGATGTAATTGATCCAGTACGACCGCTTAATTTTATACCAGGACAGATACCTGAAAATGAATATACAAGGTTTTATCGCGAAAAAAATAAAATGATATTTCTATCATTATCTGAATGTAACAGTTTTTTAACAAAGCTTATTGATAGAAAAAAGTGTATAGAGAAAGATAAACTTTATTATGCGCAAGAGCATCAAAAGAATAAAGAAGTACTTGCAGAAATTGAACAAATATTACAGACGTATTTAGCAAGAATTGTTAATTTTTTTGACTCTTGGTCATTTAAATCCTCTTGGTGTGAAGCATTACGAGCAAAGAAAAATCAGGCTAAAGAAATTTATTTCGATACAAGAGCTTCGTATAAAGCAAAAAAGAGGGAGCTTAAAATTATTGAAGAAGCGATAGTTTATTGCAGAGATTTAATTAAGCAGCGTGAGCAGGAGAATTTTTGCACTTTTGCGCAGAGAATATATAAGGGTGAAAAGAATGTAGAACTTACGGAAGATGCAAAAAACTCTCCGCTTATTCAAGCTGTTCAACAACACGTTCAAGAATGTGGAACCGTGCATACAGCGACATTTTCCTTAAACGAGAAAACATATGCGGCTCTTAAAAATTTTAGTGTTCAAGTTCCAAAAATTCGTGAAATACAATATGAAGGAAATCGTGGGCAACTATATGTTTATGGCGAGCTTGTAGATTCTCTCAATAAAATTGGGGATATTCCTAATACTCTCCTGAGCACTCGGCAGCTACTAAAACAAGCGGTTCTGTTTAATGATTCTGGAAGAACCTTAGTTTGTGAACATAGATTAGATCAAGCGCTTTCAGCAAAATTAGCATGCGATGCCTTAATAGATTATGTAAAAACTATTGAGGATTTAGGATTAAAAGAAACGATCGAAGAAAATACACTTGTATTGGTTATGCCGAGTGATATAAGTTATCCTTGCGCAACAGGTCTACTCTATGCTCTGGCACATCCTGAAGAGGCCTATGATTATATAAAAAATATATTTGATAGGTTTTGTTTTGCTGAAAACCACTATAACGCTGAAGTGCAAAAAGATGCGGAATATACGACACAAGCTCTTGGTCGCACTGCTGTTATGGGCGATGAATATATGCAAATAATTAATACTTATCGCGAGAAAAATAAACTTGCATTTCAATCATTAAGTGAATGCAAAGAGTCTTTAGGCAAACTTGAAAGGCGAAAAAAGCAAGTTGAGCGAGAACTAAAAAACTGTTGCCAAGAAATACAGACATGTAAAGATACCGCCAATCAAAAAGCACTACATGCAGCAGAAATATCTAAAAAAGAAAAACTTAGCGAGTATAAAGTTATTAAAGAAACAATAGTCAACTGTAAGTATATTATTAGCCAGCGAGAGCAGGAAAGTTTTGGCGATATTGCCCAGAGAATCTATAAAGGAGAGCAGAATGTAGAACTTTCGAAAGATGCAAAAAACTCCGCGCTTATTCGATCTGTGCAACAACACATTCAAGAATTCGGAGCCCTTCATAAAGAGGTATTTTCTTTAAACGATCAAACATATAATGTTCTTGAAAATTTAGGCGCCAAAGTTCCAGAAACCTGTTTAATAGAGTTTGAGGGTAACCGGGTTCAATTACATGTTTATGGCGAGCTGATAAACTCGCTCAATAACATGGGGTCTGTTAATCTTGCGCGGCTAGAAGTTCAACAGTTGTTAAAACAAGCAGTTATAATTAATAATAACGCCAGAAAATTAGTAGGCGAACATAAATTAAATCAAGCACTTTCAGCCAAACTAGTATGTGATGCATTAGTAAATTATGCAAAAACTGTTGGTGATTTAGGCATTGCCATTGAAGAAGAAATATTTAAGGATATCTTGAAGTATTTAGTAGGCGCAACGACATATCCTGAAGAAACATTAACATACATAAAAACTAAATTAAATCAGGCAACCTTGGCAGCAAGTAGTTATATCACCGAAAAATATAAAGAAGCAGAATAAAGGGCAATATTGTTTTCGGACCTATTTCTGCGGATGATAAATATAACTATTAATATGTTGAATAACATGATAAGGCATATGTTTTGCTAGTTTTCTTAGCTCATGAACAGGATCGCTTGGTTTTAAAGGCTTAGTATTAAGATAACCAGTTAATATTCCATCATCATTCTTTACGATATTGATTTGACGTGTATCGATAAACTTTCTCTCAAGCCTAAGCTTAGAAATGTATCTATATAATTCAGCAGATTCTTTTGCTTTTTGTTCTTTTATATTTTTTCCAAATAAATTCCATATAAAACTGAATCCCGGGACTGGTTGAAGGCAAGCATAATTTATAGAACCGCAAGGTGCTTCATGGATTTTGTTTTTTTTAAGATAATTTTTATGCATATTTTGGCCAAGAGGATTTCCAAGCAAATTTAACTCTTGAAGATTAGTTAGTTTTGTCAGTTCATAGGGTAATTGTTCAATATTATTGCCTGCAAGATTAAGCGATCTTAGCTTAAATTCACCAATATAATGAGGAATTTTACTGATATTATTGTTACTCAAATTAAGAACCTTGATATTGTTGGCGCTTGGCAATCTACGGTTCTTCCGCCACCAGACGGCACTATTGTAAGATTCTTTAGCTTGATATATGGCATAATATGCTGCCACAATACCGATACCAATACCTATCATGCCAAGTCCCCATTTTAATCTAGTATAATATTGAGCATCATCTAAATAATATTCTGCCAATGGATTATAAGAGCTCATGCGCAATGAAGAAGTATTCATAAAGTCCCTGAGCTCTTTGGAATGCACAGCTAATTTTTCATAGGTCGCAATTTTATCTCCAGCAAGGCCAACATAATAATTAGATGTATTTGAAGCCCTTCGACTAAGCCAATAAAAAAATGCTGAAACTCCTGATGAACAGACATAAGACTTTTCTTGGCAAGCTTCTAGAAATTTTTTTGTAGCCAAAATTAATCTACTTTTTAATGATAGGCTCTTAATATACGCTTCATGATATGTTGTCGGAAATTGTTCAAGATTATTATTACTTAAATCAATTTTTTTTATTGAGGAAAAAGCATCGACCCTTAAAGTTACTTTTTTTAAGCAATTATTTTTTAGATTCAAGTAGCTGATATTATAGCTTGCGCATACAATAACCTCTTTAAGCTCGTTATTGCTCAGATCGATGCTAAAATCATATTTATTAGCTCTGTAGCGAGGGGCTATTTTCAAAAACCCATTCAATTTTTTACCATATTTTTGAGATAATGTATCAGCTGAAAGGTCAATTTTATTAATAAAAACACCATTTTCATCTTGTACTACGGTAATACATTCTTCTGGAATAGTATCGCCAAATAATTTTGCAAAAGAAATCGTTTGTACTGTGTGATCCATCGCAATAAGGGATAGACAGCTGAATAAGAGAGGATAAATGATAAATTTTTTCATGTGATGCGCATTTTTTAAATAAAATTACATTCCGCTCAGTATAATTAAATTTTATAAATATATATCGTGTATATTTGAGCATCTAGATCACACATCAAGCAACTGGATATTAAACAACAAAAGAATTATGATAACGAAAAAAAATCTTATTTTTGTCTACGTTATTGCTGGCTTAATGCTGCACAATAGCAATACGACAGCGACGGCGGAAAAAATATTCACAAAGAAAAATATAAAGATCGCTGACTCTATTTTCTTAGGAACAGGACTATTATTTGTAGTCCAGCATTCATATTTTGCTCGAAGAGATAAATATATTAGCCCGTTGGCTGGGTATCATCATCTACCATTTGGCTCAGTATTAACTCTGAGAACAGTCATGCTTGCTTTAAATAAGTTTAAAGATGCATATGATTTACTCAGGCAAGGAAAGTTGACCGAAGAACCAAAAAAAGAAAGTGATCTTGATAAAGCAGTTGGTATAGGTGATGCAATCTTAACAAGTGGCTTATTGACGGCTTTTGGAGCAACGCTTTTTGATTATTATATTGACAGATTAGACTCTAATGATGGACGCAAGTATTTTGAATTAGCTTTAGCTATACGATGTTTAATCGAGGCAGGAATCATAGCCAACGGTATTAATGCTGAGGCTACGCCCTAGCCTCAGCATGATTTTTGCTAAGCGCTATAATCTTCTTTCTTTCAGTTATTTTCCAGTTTTCTGGCCAGCAATAGATAATGGGCAACTTTACGGTAGGTTCGTTATCAATAAAGTAGCGATTGAGGTGGCTTTCATCATGCCATACAGCAATATAATTACGCGCTAAATCTGTATCTACATTGTGTATAACGGTCTCTAAGAGCTTAAAAAATTCTTGGCGGCGGCCACCGTAAAATCCGCCAGCAAAATAATGTGTGCCCTCTTTATCGCTGACATATGCTTGTGAAATATTATCGCATTCATACGGGCCTCTGTGATGACGATATCCTGGATGTATGGTAGCAACGAGCGGGCTCAAAATTTCATCATTAATGCTGTCGGCGAATTGCATATCAGCGTCTATTGCAAAAATATAATCAAATGGCTCCAATAAGTCTCTTGCGCGATAATAAGTATGAAAGCGCATGAGGGTATCTTGTGGCCATCCTAGTCTTTTTTGGTAAACGGTGACTATATCATCTTTTTTATTTTTTAAGATACCATCAGTGAATACAAAATATGTAACGTGATGCTTTCTACAAAAAAAACTGCGCGCAGAGCTTATCAAATTTTCTGCAAACTCTATATATTTCCCTGTTGCCATAATGCATAAAGCTATTTTTTGTGGTGGTTTATCAGGTTGTCGAGCAGCATAGTTGTGCGATGTATGCGCTGTAAAAAAAATAGCAGCGCATAATAAAAAAAAATTATGGTTATTTTCCATGTTATTATGCCTATTTTTTTGATATCTGTTTAAAGAGTGGTCGCTTGGCAAATTGCTGCGTTACCTCATTGTCAAGTCTTTGATAGCGGCTTTTTGCTCTAATAATGCCCGCAAGATAGCTTTGTAAAGGCGCATTAACTTTAAAATCATTAATTTCATTTTCACAGTTATATACATACAAAATATCATCAATAAATGCATGCCGTTCGCCGGCCATTTCGATCATGGGGTACATGATAGCCTGATCCCACGTCATTTCAAAAAAATTCCCATTAAAGAGTAAGTCTTTTCGGTCTATTTTTTTGAAAAGCCAGGCATAAAAAGTACGTAGGTGCGATGGCAAATGAACGTAGCGCCGAAACATATTGCTTTTTACAAATTTTTGAGGGAACGGTGTGCAAAATCCACGATTACCACTTGGATATTCTTGAAATTGGCCATATGTTAAAAAAACATTATAGCGTGAATAAATAGCGTTAAGCTTTTCTAGAACATGATTATCGTATAGCCAATCATCCCCATCTACGAGTACAACAACTGACCGGTCATCGGCATAGGTATGTATCGCGTCATAAATATTTTTGAGTGCCAAAAAACGAGCATCATTTCTTTTTACTATAATTTTGTTGTGTAAGTTATGAGTAGCTACATATTCTTCTATCAAATCTCCTGTTCCATCATCCTGCGCAATTTCACCATCAACGATAACGCACATGGTCCAATTGGTGTAGGTTTGCGATGCTATTTTTTCTATATTTTTGATGCAGTAACGTTGATTGTGATAGGTCGGTACGACTATCAAAAAATGAATATTGTCTCGCGCATATTTTTTGGTAACCTCGGCATTCACTAGTAACGAGCTGACGAGAAGTAAGCATACAGAGAGTATTTTTTTCATAAGCGCCTTTTAGTTTATATCTATAAGTGGTTTATATCTTTTTTTACCGAGAATTATTTTTACTGTTTTTGGAATGCTTGAATAATGGAGATTGTAATCATTTCTTTCATGATGCCGATAGGCATATAAAATGTCCGGTATAAAACGCATATGTTTACCGGATGCCATTTCTAGCATTGGCATAAATGCGACATCCCATGCAACCTTAAAAAATTTTCCATCATGTTGTAAGTCTTTTTTATGTATTTTTTTAAAAAGCCACGCGTAAAAAGTAATGGGATGTGATGCTATCCATGGATAAGATCTAAAATTATTGGTGCGTATAATTTTTTGAGGAAATTCATGGCAATGGCCTGGTGTATTATCTGGATAATTAATGTATTGACCATAGGTAAACCACGTGTCATGCTCACCTCTTTCACTATATTCTTGAGCTATTCTTTCGAGTGCCGTATCGGTATAAAAAAAATCATCGCCATCATATAAAACGATCACCCAATTATCGTGGGCATGTCGATGAATAGCATGATAAATATTGTATAAAGCGCCACGTCTCTTATGGTTGCGATGAATGATAACTTTGTCGTTTAATGCATGATCATTAATATATTTTTCTACAATATCGCCGGTCCCATCATCGTCTTTTTGATTTCCATCAACAACAATAATTGCTGTCCAGTCTTGATACGTTTGGCTGGCCAATGTTTCGATATTTTCGAGGCAATATTCTTTATTGTGGTAGGTAGGTATAACGACAAAAAAATGTAGTCGCGATGGGGTTGGATGGGCTATGATATGCGTAACAAAAAAAAGAATCATTAAACTTATGCGCTTCATTATTATTCCTTTACAAAAGCATCTTTACTTAACCAACTCCCTGCCCAATGATGTATAGCATATGATTCTGGTTTGATCCAAGATTTTTTATCACGAGTATTTTGATTATACCCGCATGGATAAAAAAAGGTTGGGGGAAAAGCGCAAATTTTTCCTGGAGATTGTAATGCGCGT
The DNA here is from genome assembly GCA_041660765.1 of Candidatus Babeliaceae bacterium. NCBI lineage: Bacteria > Candidatus Babeliae > Candidatus Babeliales > Candidatus Babeliaceae > Candidatus Babeliaceae bacterium. The sequence goes on from JBAZVR010000003.1 coordinate 11,442, forward strand.
GCACAAAAAACACGCGTTGCGTATAAGGGGCCCGTTTTTGCAATAATTTGTTGTATGTGTTTTTGTTGTGGTAAATATTCTATTAATGCCCGAATAAGAGCATGGCCTGGAGCGCAGGCTATAAGGCCCGTACCAAGTTGTAGCATGTTTGTATCAAGTGGCTGAATCCCAATATAAAAATCATAGTAACTAAAAATATCGCACGACTGTAAACATTCAAAGTCCGTGTCTACATATAAACCTCCATACATATTTAAAATTTCGTACCGTGCTATATCGGACTTTTCTCCATAGTTGCATGCCGCTTCATACATTTCTCTGTTAAACATGGGTAGATCTTTTAAAGATTCTTCGGTCCATAATATATACTCCCAATCTGGATGGTGATGTATCCAGCTGTGTTGCCAGGCACGGTATTTTTCGGGGAATGAGCTGCCGAGCCATATTTGATGAATTTTTTTAGGGATTTTGATGACAGAATTTTTTTTAATAGATGCAAGATTATTTTGCTCATATAATTTTTGAAAAATGGGTAACGCATAGCGACTCCATTGATCATTAAGGTGATTTTTGTATTTTTTTACTTGAAGTGATGTGTCAAAGTTAACCGGTTTTTTATAGTGAGTTATATAATAAACAAGTGCACCGAGTGCAATACAAAGGCATATCAGACTAAATATGTTTTTCATATTCACAGTAGCGTGTAAAGAGAGCATGTTGTGTTTGATACCACGAAATGGTTTTTTGTAAGCCTTCTAATAATGTTGTATGAGCGTGCCATCCTAAGGCTTTCATGCGCTCTACATCAAGTACTTTGTGTCCTACGCCTTCTGGTTGATTGGTATCAAAAAAAAGTCTGCCGTTGTAGCCAATTATATCGGCTATAGCGTATGCGAGCATCATAATAGTGTGTCCATGGCCTGTGCCAATATTAATGATGTGGGCATAATCTTGGTATTCACGCATAAGAAATAATGCCGCTTGTGCAAGGTCGTCTACATATAAAAATTCGCGAACAGCTTGGCCGCTTCCCCATATATCAACACAGGGATATCCTTCTTGATCTGCCTGAGATATCTTTGCAATAAGCGCTGGAATAACATGCCCATTGTGTACATCAAATGTATCATGTATACCGTATAGATTGGTTGGCATGCACGTAATAAATTTGGTGCCATATTGCCTATTATAGGCATGACATAGTTTTATACCGGCTATTTTGGCAAGCGCATATGGCTCATTGGTTTGTTCTAGTAACCCAGTCATTAAATATTCTTCTGAGATCGGTTGTGGACAGTTGCGCGGATAAATGCATGATGATCCAAAAAAAAGTAATTTTTTAACGTTATGTGTATATGCTGCGTGAATAACGTGCGTTGCGATGGCTATGTTATCATAAATAAAATCGGCAGGCCGTTCTATATTTGCTTTTATGCCACCAACACGAGCTGCGGCTAAAAAAACATATTCAGGTTTTTCTGTGGCAAAAAAATCTTCTACGTCTTGTTGTCGTCGTAAATCTAATTCTTCTTGGGTTTTTACTACTAAATTATTAAAATTTTGAGCTGTTAATAATCGATACAGTGCTGAGCCGACAAGTCCCTGATGCCCCGCAATATAAATTTTCGAACTGTGCTCCATACTCTCTCTTATGTTACGGTGAATTAAATATGCCTACTTTTGCACGCGTTCGGTGATTAGTCAAGATAAACAAATCATGCTGTCTTTCGATACAAAATTTCTTCGAAATTTCACTCAAGACGAGCGAGTCTCGCTCATGGTGAGTGTCGACGTAGTCGGTGTATCGAACCATAGCGAGCTACTATCTCAAGCTTTTTGCTAACGCGCGTAAATCAGCTTCCAGCCTATACAAGTTTGTTGTTAATAATGTGGTTTGTAATTGTTGTGCAAATTCGTCAAGATTAACATCAAGTAAAGATTCTCCAGGCAGTTGTGCAAAGGTGCCATTACCTCGATTTTTAGCTATATAGCTTTGTAGGGCAACATTATACGCTGGCGTTGTTGCAAAGTTTTGTAATGATCCAGCAGCCGGAATCTGATCAAGATCGGTCCATGTCTTTGTGTAAAATTTATCGTTATATGTAAAGTATATCCCATTGCATAACGTGCCCTTTTGTAGTGGGTCTTCTAGGCGATTAAAAATATATACATCAGTCAGCAGTATGGGCTTATTTGCTGGTTGTCCTGGTAGATTAATATTATTAAGAGCTGTTATTTTTTTAATAAAAAATATTTTTTGAGTTGATAGGGCTTTTAAGGTAAAAAATGCATCAAAGATACTTGAAAAACTAAATTCTGGTGCCTGAATTTCGGCAATTTCATGTACTGCATTACCGATAATCATAGAAATAAAAGCAGGTGGATTTTTAAAAGCTTTGTCAGAGGTATCAGGGTTGAGTGTTAGTTTGATAGGGAATTTGATAAGGGGCGCATAGAGCATAAGCGCTTGTGGGTATATTTTTTCTTTTGTCCGTGCAAAAAAAGTTGATATATCAAGAGACTTTGTCCCTCGCGCGCGCGCAAGCGTTTTGCCTATAGAAACTATTTTACCTGGTATATCAATAATATTCGTCCATTCAATGCCGGGTAATTTGATTGAGGGAATATTGGTAAACAGAGTTATATTTGTTTTATTTGGTATTATTTTATCTTCGAAAGGATTTACGTATTGAGTAATTTCTAAAAAATTATAGGGCGGTCCAACTTTGAATGCATTAAAAAATTGAGGAAGTTTGAGTGTTTGTTCTGTAATAGTTTTATTGTTTTCTATTATGCGTAGTCTCTTGACGGTGACTTTCGCATCAGTTGTCGCTGCGGATGCTATGGTATATGAGTAGGTTTTTTGTAAGAAGCTTTGTTCATTTCCAGATTTATATAGAGCTGCAAGATTTTCTCCACCGGAATAGCAGGACGTAAACATAAAAAATTTGGTGTGAATTTTTTTGTCTAAAAAATCAAGAAATGTTTGCATATCTTTTATAGTTAACCCAGCAATTATTGTGTATATGGGGCTAGCCGACGTTTTTGTAAGTTTATCAAGAGGTCCATACAGTTGTTCAAATTTATTATAAAATTGTTGAATCATACCATTTATTGCGAGTACATCCGCTTTTTGTTTTACAGCGTCTGTGATTGATGCCGCTTTGGCAGGGTAATTTTGTTTTAAAAAATTACGTATTGCACTATCAACGTCATTATAAGCGCTTACCGTTTGGCTGCCATGACCGGCCATAAAAAATACCCATTCTGGTATGTTATTTTCTTGTTTGTTTTTGTAATATTCAGCATTGGGAATAAAAACAGCCTGCTCTATAATAATTTTTTGTATGAATTCCTGAGAAAGCACTTGTGGGTTGTTTTGAGCCGCATATGTCGCTGGATTATTGATGCGATTGGGCTCTACGCTTATTAGACTATTTATTTTGAGTCCGAGTGCTAATTCTATATCTGTTTTTACGGTAAGTTGCAGCAAATTGCTGGGGATTAAGAGATATAGTTTTTCGCTTATTTTTTTTACTATCCAATTTTGAGGTTTGATATGTGCGGCAATATTTTTTAGTACATGCGATGAGGCGATAATTGGTGCTGTTTGCTGATTTAATGCCTCAAAGAGATATGCTGATACAAATTGTGCGAAGGGTTCTGCCGAAAACCCCTCGCTTGCGTCCAAAAATATAGTCATGCCGCGGATGTTGGCTTCGTCGGCCTGGATATGGCTTATTAAAAATATGCAGGCAAAAATAAATATTTTTTTCATTGAGTATTTGCCCTTAACTTAAACTTTTTACTAATGCGCGTAAATCGGCTTCCAGGTTATGTAATGTTGGTGTTAATAATTTTTCGAACTGTTCTTTAAACGCCGCGGGGCCGGTGTCAAAGATCGACGCACTCGTTTCTGGTGGAAATATTGTCGCATCTCTATATAGTTCAATATGTTTTTTCCATGGGTCTACGTATGGATCAGCTGTTTTCTCAAAATGTTGCAACTGTCGTGCCGTGCTGATAGGTGGGGTTCCATTATCCCATAAACTTTTATACGTTTGGTTATTGTAGGTAAAATAGATGCCGCTGCCAAAATCCTTATCAGGGGTGCCCGTGTAATTAAACATAACGACATTGTGTAATGTTATATTATTATCTGTTGGCTGTGATCCTGGCCAATTATTAATATCATTTGTGATAGTGATTGTTTCAACCATACATATTTTTGATGATGCTAGTTCTCTTATTTTGAAGAATGCTTCTACTATTTGAGAAAAGGTAAAATCTGGAGCATCTATTCCTGTTATTTTATGCACGGCGTTGCCCGGAAGCATAGAGATAAAAGCCGGTGCGTTTCTAAATCCAGATTCATCTGGATTTAAAGATAATTTGAGCGTGAATGGTATGCGTTGGGTAGAAAGTAAGATGGCTTCTGGATACACGAGTTGCTTATTTTTTATTTTTTTTGAAAAATATTTTGATACATCCAAAACTTTTTCTGAGTAGGTTGATGCTAATATTTTGGTTATTTCTATTATTTTCCCCGGTATTTCTATAATATTTGACCACTCCAGCCCTGGATATTTGATATTGGGTATATTGCTGAACTCATTCTTGGTGTATTTATGAATGTTATGCTCAAAAGGGTTGATATATTTTATGATCTCTAAGAAATTTATTGGAGGTTCATTTTTTAATGTATTAAAAAAATTTTTGAAGCCCAGGAATGATCCTAAAATAGTTTTTCGTGCTTTTGTAAGTTCTTCTACATAATCCGGTTTAGAATAAAAAAATGGCGGCAAAAAAGTCACCATGGGCAAACTTGCTGTTTGGTTATCTGAAGTTGCAATCGAAGCAATAGTAAAAGGGTATGTTTTTTGTAATGATGGTTGGTTTAGATTTTTATATACTTCTGCAAGATTTTGACCTCCACCATAGCATGTATCAAATACAAGAAATTTTGTATCTGTTTTTGAATGTAAAAAATCAAAAAATTCGCTGAGTTGTTCAATGGAAAGTCCAGCTACAATTGTCTTTGTGCGGGTTTTAACGGGCGTTGCTTCTCCTCCATGACCGCTCATGTAGAAAGCCCAGCGTTGTGGTGGATATTGTAAGGTTGTTGTTGGCGGTTTCGATTGGTCTATAGCTTCGAAATATTGTGCATTGGCAGGAACTCTTTTATATTCATTTTTCGTGACAAATACGCGGTTTTTTTTGATAATATTTTCTATAAAATCTTGTGCTAACTTTTTTGCAGTATAATCGGATCTATGTTGTGTGAATGATAATATATTTTCTATTGGATCTAGGTGATCAATTTTGAGACCAAGTGTTAATTCAGTAGGTGAAATATCATATTCTGAAGAGGTATCATCAGGCACGAGTTTATATTTTTTTGGAATAAGTAAACGTATAGGGGTATTGTCAGTAGGCGTGGGTACATAGTTTTTTGGAATAAGTAAATATAAAAAGTCACTTATTTTTCTGCATATCCATTCAGTAGGCTCAAATGACACTAAATAACTATTAAAAAATGGCTTAAGTTGTCGATAATAATTTTGGGAAGGATGCGCTTTCACCAATTCATCGATTGTTGTGAGAATATCGGGACTATTTTTGAGCTTATTTTGTGTGTCCTCAAGCACATGAGCTATTTGTGTCATGTATTCTTTAATTTTTCCACGTGTGCCCGGATTTTTGAATGGCTCGAGCTCGCTGTATTTATCGGCAAGCTCTTGATCGCTTTTATGAGAAAAATCAGTAAATATTTCTTTATGGATAATAAAATTTTTAAAAAGTGACGATGAGACAATAATGGGTGCAGCTTTTTGATCAATTGCGGGGAGAAGCGTTTGTGATAAAGCTCCAAAAGAGTCTGATAAGCCGCCTAATATATCTGATTCAAGTTTTTCTTCGGTATCTAATAGTATTATTACGCCGCGGGTGGTAAAGGGGTCTGCAAGTATAGTATTTGTAATTGAGAAAAGAGTGAGCAAAATAACTATTTTTTTCATAAAACTCCAAGTATTTTTTGTATATTTTTTACTGGGTCCCCATTAAAGAGGGCGGAGCCGAGAGCGATGTTAGTTGCACCGTTATTAATCACGGTTGCTATATTGCTGAGATTTATGCCGCCGTCCATACTTATGGTAAATGTGTATTTTTCTGCGTCTTGTATTTTTTTGAGTTCTTTAAGTTTATCAAGCGTATGCGGTATAAAAGATTGTCCAGAAAAGCCAGGTCTTACTGACATGATCAAGATATCATCGACGAGAGAAAAATATGGTTCTAGGGCTTCTAGGGGCGTTTCTGGGTTGATGGCAACACTTGCACGCCAGCCTTTATTTTTAATAGTGGCGATGATTTCCGGTGATGATATTGCTTCAAGATGAACAGAAAGAATATCTCTCGTTGTTAACTCAAGAACACTCATATATTTTTGTGGGTCATCGACCATCAGGTGAACCCAAATGTTGTGAGATGTTGCCTGTCTGATTGCATTGATTACAGCAGGGCCCCACGTGAGATTTTGAACGAAGTGAAAATCCATGACATCAAGGTGAAACCCGCTACAGTAAGGCTCGAGCGACGTTATTGTTGCCTGTAGTTTGAGTGGTGGAGCGGATATCAGTGATGGATATATGTGTGCCATGATGTTATGATACGTAAAGATAATAAGTTTTGTCAACGGCTCAAAAAAGCATGTACGTAATTTTGAAAAAATATGAGTCTTCTAATGTAACTATTGAACTCTTTTTTCTTTGAGATATACTTATTTTGTGGGACAAATTTAACAATAAACAATGCTGTAATGTTACGAGGAGAACTATGAATTACAAAATTCGTCCATTATTTGATCGCGTTCTTATAGAGCTCGTCGAAAATAATGAAGAAGTGACCATTGGTGGCATCATTATACCAGATGCTGCAAAGGAAAAGCCTCGCTTAGGTAAGGTTTTGGCCGTTGGAATGGGTAAGTTTTCAGCAGAAGGCAAGGTTATACCTATGCAAGTTAAAACCGGCGACTGTGTGTTTTTTGGTAAATACTCTGGAACAGAAGCGGGCAAAGATCAGTTGATTATTCGTGAAGATGAAATTCTCGGTATTGTTGAATAAATTAATAGTAGATTGTAAGAAATTTTAAGGAGTGAACATGGCAGGGAAAAAGATACTATTTGGCGCTGATGCGCGTCAAAAACTTGCAAATGGCGTTGATATACTAGCAAATGCAGTTAAAGTGACTCTCGGGCCCAACGGCCGTAATGCTGCTCTTTCAAAAGCATTCGGATCGCCCACTATCACAAAAGATGGCGTTTCTGTAGCTAAAGAAATTGAACTTGCTGACAATTTAGAAAATATGGGCGCCCAGATGGTGCGTGAAGTTGCAAGTAAAACAGCAGATGTTGCTGGCGACGGAACGACCACGGCAACGGTGCTTGCTCAGGCATTATTTCATGAAGGTAATAAATATGTTACCGCGGGCGCAAAGCCTACTGATTTAAAACGCGGTATGGACAAAGCGGTTGCCGCTGTAGTTGAAGATGTTAAAGCCCGTTCTAAAAAAGTAAGTAGCAAAAAAGAAATTGAGCAAGTTGCTACTATTTCTGCAAATTCAGACACCGTTATTGGTGGCCAAATCGCTGAAGCTATGGACCGTGTTGGCCGTGATGGTGTCATCACTGTTGAAGAAGCCAAGGGCATGGAAAGCGAATTGGATGTTGTAGAGGGAATGCAGTTTGATCGTGGTTATTTGTCTCCTTATTTCACGACCGATTCTGAAAAAATGGAAGCTGTCTTGCATGATGCAGTAATTCTTGTCTTTGAAAAGAAAATTTCTACCATGAAAAGCCTTCTTCCTGTGCTTGAACAGGTTGCTAAGGCTGGTAAGCCATTCTTAATTATCGCAGAAGATGTTGAGGGTGAAGCGCTTGCGACATTGGTAGTTAATAGATTACGCGGAACACTTCAGGTTGTGGCTGTTAAAGCGCCTGGTTTTGGCGACCGTCGTAAAGCAATGTTGGAAGATATTGCTATTTTAACGGGCGGAAAATTGGTATCAGAAGATCTTGGTATTAAATTAGAAAGCCTCACATTGGCTGATCTTGGTAGAGCAAAAAAGATTGTTGTCACAAAAGAAACGTGTACGATAATCGAAGGTTTTGGTTCTGAACAAGCTATTAAAGGCCGCATTCTCCAAATTAAGGCTCAGATTGAAAATACAACGTCTGATTATGACAAAGAAAAGCTTCAAGAGCGTCTTGCAAAACTTTCTGGCGGTGTAGCTGTCATTAAGGTTGGTGCTTTCACTGAAACAGAAATGAAGGAAAGAAAAGATCGTATTGAAGATGCATTGCATGCAACGCGCGCAGCCGTTGAAGAAGGTATTGTTCCAGGCGGTGGTGTTGCCTTATTGCGCGCACAAGAAGCGGTTAGAAAACTTGTCCTTGAAGGTGATGAAAAGCTCGGCGCACAAATTGTTATTAGGGCGCTAGAAGAACCGATGAGAATTATTATTTCTAATGCTGGGTATGAATCGTCAGTTATTGTTAATCAAGTTCGTGCTCAATCCGGTAACTATGGATTTGATGCTAAAAATGGTGAATTTGTTGATATGATTGATGCTGGTATTATTGATCCTGCAAAAGTAGTGCGTTTTGCATTGCAAAATGCTGTTTCAATTGCCGGGCTTTTGCTGACAACAGAAGTATTGGTCGTAGATATTCCAGAAGAAAAGAAGGAAGCTGCGCATCCAGGCCACGGTCGTGGTATGGGTGGTATGCCAGAAATGTATTAATTAAAAAATACATTAAAATATATTATAGTGTTAAAACAGGGGTGGCTATCGGGCCGCTCCTGTTTTTTAAGAAAAATTGTACAATGCGTAACCGAAATAATAGAAAATATGGAAAACCAGACAATGCATTTTCAAGATACCTATATTGCTGCTGATAAAAATAAAATTGATCCTTTGTCTGACGGCATTAGTTCTATAGAGCTTGTGCGGGTTTCTGGATCAGATATTGATATTGTAAATGCGGCACGTGTTTCTTATGGCAAGGTAAGTACAGAAATTACTCCGCGTGATGCTGCGCTTATTAAATTTTTAATCGAGCATGATCATACGAGTCCCTTTGAGCATAATCAGCTTTCTTTTAGGATAAAAGCTCCGCTATACGTTGTTCGTCAATGGATGCGCCATCGAATGAATTCGTACAATGAAATCAGCTATAGATACGTTAAGGCCCCGCTCGAGTTTTATGTCCCGCCATTTTGGAGAATTCAAGATACTAAAAATAAGCAGAGTTCAAGCGGTCAGTTATCTGATCCCAAGCTTTATGAGGCATTTAATGCTACGCTAGAGCATATGAAAAACACATATGAACAGCTTTTGGATGCAGGTGTTGGGCGTGAGCAAGCGCGAGGTATTTTGCCATTGTGTACGTATACAGAGTTTATTTTTACCTGTAATTTGCATTCGCTTATGCATTTTATACGTCTGCGAACCCATGAAGGTGCCCAATTTGAAATAAGAGTCTATGCCCATGCATTGCTTAAGATAGCGGAAGAACATTTTCCATTTTCTATGGCTGCATTTAGAGAAAAATGCAAAATTGTTGATATGCAGCCGGTAGAAGAACGTCATGCAGCAGCATTTACTGACTTACTTGTTTCTAAAAATTAAAATTGATAAATGCGCCTTGATAATACAATAAAATTAATTGGTTTTCCGTTGACTTTTTTAACGAATATGGCATATTAATAGCTGTATTATTACAGAAATCTTATCTTTTTTTCTACTTTTAGATTAATAAATAAACAAGGATACAAGCATGGCAACGAGTAAATCCGGTGGTTCGACTACAAATGGACGCGATAGTATAAGCAAACGTCTTGGCGTCAAATTGTTTGACGGTCAACGAGTAAGTGGTGGCGAAATTATCGTTCGTCAGCGCGGAACCCGTATTCACCCAGGTAAAAACGTTGATATCGGCGGCGACGACACTATTTTTGCGGTTGCAGCTGGTCAAATCAAATTTCATTTTGGGTATAAAGGTCGTAAGCACGTTTCTGTATTGTAAGAAGATTTGGAGAGAAGCACCATGGTTGATTTTTTAAAATATCGTACGATAAGTACCGTTTTTTCAATTGCTATTTTTATAGTTTTCGCGGGGGCGTTTTTTTATAAGCAGTCGACTCGAGGGGAAGCGTTTGTTTATAGTGTTGATTTTACTGGGGGGACGCAAGTTCTTTTGGAATTTTCTCAGCCAATAACGAGCGCACAGGTAATTTCTGTCCTAGAAAGCAATGGTTGGCATGGGGCTTCAACTCGCGAATTTTCAAATAAAGAAATATTGGTTCGTGTAAGGGCGTTTGAAAACGATGCCAAGGGTCTTTCTGAACGCATGCAACAAGTTTTGGAGCAGGCTGTTCCTGGACTTAAAGTTGAAATTAAGCAAACAGATAGTGTTGGGGCTGGTGTTGGCGCTTCTATGCGCTGGAAGTCTATCCAAGCTATTGTGGTCGCGCTTTTTTTGATGTTACTGTACATCTGGTGGCGTTTTTGGGCATTTTCTTATGCCATTGGTAACGTGATTTCGTTATTTCATGATGCCATTGTTATTTTAACATTTTTCTTGTTGTTTGATTATGAAATCTCATTAAACGTTATTGGTGCGATTTTAGCCGTTCTTGGTTATTCTATCAATGATACGATTGTTATTTTTTCTCGCATTAGAGAAAATGTACAAAAAATGAGAGGTGTTCCTATTGAGCAGGTTGTGAACATAAGTACTAATGAAACATTGCGTCGTACTCTTTTAACGAGCTTTGCGACTACATTGGTGGTTGTGGCGCTTCTTATTTTTGGCGGCGAAGTATTAAAAACGCTCGCGTTAGCTTTATTTGTAGGCATTGTTTTTGGTACATATTCTTCTATTTTTATTGCAAGTCCTGTAATGCTTCTTTTTTACAAAGAACAATAATTCTTGATTAATGCATGTAAATAATAATAACTATGTATGATGGCATGTCGCAAATAGACGATATTTATTGAAAATCAATCTAAGATATTTTTAGAGTATATTTGAATATGTTGAGGTCTTTTGCTAGGGCTTCATATATAAGTTTTTATTTTTTCTTTTTTGTCACAAGGAGATTCATGCATGAGAGATCAAGCATTACGTGAAATGGGTTTAATTGACCTGAATATATTGGCTCGTCGATTAGGCGTAACGGGCGCAAGTCTTATGTCTAAAGAAAATCTTATTAAGAGAATTATTGATTTAGAAGAGCATCCCGATAAAGAACTTGATGTTGAGGGTGTTTTAGAAAAGCTTCCTGATGGATTTGGTTTCTTGCGATCGGCTCAATTTGATTATGTTTCTAGTATAGATGATATCTATGTTTCTCCTTCGCAGATTAGGCGATTTAATTTGAGAACGGGCGACATGGTTTCTGGTGTTATCAGAAAACCGAAGGATGGGGAAAAATATTTTGCTTTATTGAAGGTTAATAAAGTCAATGGGCTCGATCCGGCTGTTTTAGCAGACCGTTCATTTTTTGATCGACTTTCGCCATTGCATCCCGATGTAAAATTTAATTTAGAATCTGATCCAGCATTTGTTTCTACGCGTATTATGGATCTTTTTTCTCCCATTGGTATGGGGCAACGTGGTTTAATTGTTGCGCCACCAAAAACAGGTAAAACGGTATTGTTAAAAGAAATAGCTCAAACTATTGTTAACAATCATCCTGATATTAATTTGATTTTATTGCTCATTGATGAACGACCTGAAGAAGTTGCTGATATGAGGCGCGGAGTGCGTGGTAAGAACGCAGAGGTTATTAGTTCAACTTTTGATGAACCGGCAGAGCGTCACGTGGCGGTTGCAGAAATTGTGCTTGAAAAAGCAAAGCGTTTAGTCGAAGTGGGTCAGCATGTTGTGATTGTATTAGATTCTATTACTCGGCTTGCTCGCGCCTATAACACGGTAGCGCCGGCTTCTGGAAAAATTCTTACTGGTGGTATTGATGCTAATGCTCTGCAAAGACCAAAGCGTTTTTTTGGCGCAGCTCGCAATACTGAAGAAGGTGGATCTTTAACTATCATTGCATCAGCTTTGGTTGAGACCGGATCTCGCATGGATGAAGTTATTTTTGAAGAATTTAAAGGTACGGGTAATATGGAAATTCATATGAGCCGTAAGTTATCTAATTTGAGAATATTCCCTGCGTTTGATTTATTACTTTCTGGCACCAGGCGCGAAGAATTATTGTTGCCGGAATCTGAATTGAATAGGGTTCGTATCTTGCGTAAATTTTTATCAACCATGAATACTATCGAAGGAATGGAAGTTCTCATTGATAAAATGAAAAAATGCAAAACCAATGAAGAGTTTTTAGAGTCCATGAATAAAAAGAATGGTTCTTGTAGCACTGCTGGTAGCAATGCATAATTTTTTTTGCCTGTGATACTATATAGCGGGCTTTCATGTCCGCTATAATTTTTATGTTATATGAAAAAAAGGAATTCGTATGAAATTGTTACAGCAAGTTGTTTTTTGTTTGCTTCACATCATGGTTTTTACCCATGCCATGGAAAACGTTTATATGATAAGGGGTGATGAAAGTATCAAAGTATTATCGCAAGATGACGCGGCATATGAAATAACTAGATCTAATCATAGTAATACTGGTGATGATTTAATTTTTTGTTCGTTGCCATCGTTTATTTTGAGTGATGGTGCCGTTATTCATAGAAAATTAAGAATCAGTCTATCTCCTGATACGTATGGGCGTACTGCTTCGCTCGATATAAATGGTTATGGCGCATTAGCAGGTCAAACTTTTTACAAAAATATTAATTTGGATTATCAAGCAAATTTTTTATTTGCATGGTTATTGCGAAAGTACAACAAAGAAATTTTTCCAGAAAAGCCTTCATGTGTACCCGATGATAGTGTGCTGTTTGTTGATTCTGATGCAGAAAATCACTTTACTGGCTATTTAAAAGAATCCCTGTGGCGGCAAAATGGGGTAATATACCAAATAATAAGAGCGTATAAACACGGAAATGATCGTTATAAAGCAATTTTAGAAATGCAATATATGCAACGCAGATATGGAAAACTTGTTTTAACGGCAACACAGAGTGTTCCTATGGATAATCCACAGGCTATACATGATTCTTTGAAAAATAAATACAATCAAACTAAGAGTTGCATACGCTCATTAATAAATGTCTAAAGCGTAATCAGAAAATTTATTTTGTTGAGCTTTGTAGTGACCAACAAACGCTATCATAGCGGCATTATCGGTACAAAATTGGGCTGACGGTGAAAAGAATTGTTTGTGATAAGAATGGGCCAGTGTTTCGATACGGGCTTTAATGTATTTATTACAGGCAACGCCGCCAACAAACGTGATTGCTTGCACCTCTGGATATTGTTGTAACGCTAATTTTAATCGTTGCTCGAAAATGTCCGTTATACATACTAACAATGAACTTGCAACTTGTTGTTTGAGCGTATAATCATCTGGTTTTAAAAAACTTTTTTCAGAAAGATCATAAGCTCCCTGCGAGACTAAATTGTACAGTACTGCTGTTTTTAATCCTGAAAAGCTAAAATTGAGATTTTTATCTTTAAGCCGTGAATATTTAAAAAAATCTATAAAATCAACTTCTGCTGCCAATTTTTCTATGTAAGGGCCTCCAGGATAAGGCAATTGAATTAATTTTGCTATTTTATCAAATGCTTCACCCGCTGCATCGTCTTTAGTGATGCCAATAATATCATAATCGCCAAAATCTTTTACCAAATATAATGAAGTATGGCCGCCAGAAGCAGTTAAACAAAGATGTGGAAATGGTACGTTGTGTTCTAAGAACGAAGAAAAACCATGCCCTTCTAAATGATTTACACCGATAATTTTTTTATTTTGTCCGTAAGCAAGCCCTTTGGCAAAGCATACGCCTGTTAATAAAGAACCGGGCAGACCCGGCTTATTTGTTACAGCTATTACATCAACTTGACGTAATGAGATATTGGCTTGTTCTAAAGCTGAAGCAACAATATGAGAGATTTTTTCTATATGAGCTCGTGATGCAATTTCTGGGACCACGCCACCAAATTGTTTATGTAGGTCTGTTTGAGAGTAAATGACATTGGAAAGAAGTCTATTATCCGTTGTATAAACTGCTGCAGCAGTCTCATCGCATGATGACTCAATTCCCAGCAATACGTATTTCATTAGGGTGCCGTTGAAGTGTTATAGAGGCCTCAGAAGATTGATATATTTCTTGTCGTTCTTTATTTAAGATCGCTTTGAGATCGATAAATGCCAGATTGGAATAATGTATAGCATTGTTCCAATCTTTAAGCGGAACATCTTGTTTAATGACAATGTCCGGTAGTCGCACCGTCGTTTTTTTGTGCTCGTTTTTTTCTTTATGTTCTTCTAAGTGATCAACAAATCTAGGGTTAATAAGTACTATAATAGCATTTTCTGGGATTCTTACCGGGACTTCGGTTAATAATCGTTCTTCAATGCGCCATAATGGAAAAGATTCTTTTTTTCGTGGACTTGCTATATGTGTTTGCAAGGTGAGGTCATACCATGCACATGGATCATTTTCATCACGGTATAAATATTGAACGTTGTTTCCCTCAGATTTATATTTTATATTTTGTGAAATAATAACAGAACATGTTACAATTTCTTGTCTTTCGGGAATAACGCACCAGTGAGCGTCTAGACTGAGAGGGTTTCCTTTATAACTTATCCACGGGCCAGAGGCACCCAGGAGATGTTGCGGTAGTTGCAGTTTAAGAATATATGAGTAAGTTGTTTTCTGTGTATTATTATATGCGCGTGCATGATAATATGCTCCACATAAAGAATACAAAAAAACATATACAACTATTTTCAGTACGCTATTTTTCATGAAAGGCTTTTTCATTGGTAAATTATCGAAAGTTTAGTATAATACATACATTATTGTATAAGATTACATAAAAAATAGCTTCTTTTCAAAATTATGAAAAAATTTTTAAAAAAAATATTTAGCGCAGAGTCATCGCCGCATAAATTAGCCCTTGCGGTAACTTTTGGTGCGTCAACAGCCGCGTCTCCTTTTTGGG
This sequence comes from Candidatus Babeliaceae bacterium, assembly GCA_041660765.1. NCBI lineage: Bacteria > Candidatus Babeliae > Candidatus Babeliales > Candidatus Babeliaceae > Candidatus Babeliaceae bacterium. The sequence continues at coordinate 26,585 of JBAZVR010000003.1, forward strand.
GCTTGCAAACGTGGCTTCTTTTTCCTATAAGTTGGATCTTTAAATTGAATCCCACTATATCTATAACTATATTATACCTCATCAATAATCCCTGGACTATGATACCCATAGCCGCGTTTGATTATTATGTGGGCGATTGGTTTGCTCGTTGTATTTTACATACAGACTTGATGCCTTACAATCCTTCATTTATGTATTGGATAAATAATAAAATAGGTGTTTATTTGATCAAATATCTTGGTATTTGTGAATTGGCCTTTTGGAACTTTGTCATCGGCGGGCTTATTTTATCAACTATTGTGGCATTAGTTACGTATCCGTGCGCTCTCATGTTATTCACACGTATTGCATCTAAAAGAGCGACTAAATCATGAAAATTATTGCGAACAACAAAAAAGCTTTTTTTGAATATGAAATATTAGATCATCTTGAAGCTGGCATGGTACTGACCGGTAATGAAGTTAAAGCATTGCGAGCTGGGCATGCTAATTTGACCGGTGCATTTGCTGTAATTCATGATGGAGAATTGACGCTGATAAACTGTCATATTTCTCCCTATTCTCATGCATATAACAAAGATGAAGATCTTACACGCAGAACAAGAAAATTATTAGTTCATAAAAAGCAACTTAATAAACTTGTGGGTGATATTGCTCGCAAGGGGATAACGCTTGTGCCGCTCAAGCTGTATTTTAATGAACGTGGAAGAGTTAAGGTTGATCTTGGCATTGCTAAGCATAAAAAAGCACATGAACGTAAAGAAGTTATTAAAGAACGTGACATAGCACGACAAACTCGTCGTGAACTTAAAGGAATTTAGGTATCATGACGCGCTATAAATTAACACCTGCCGTAAGCGTTGCTTTAATTAAAGATAACAAAATTTTATTGATTAGAAGAAATGACCAGGCGTCATTTGCTCCTGGATTATATCATTGTCCTGGTGGGCATGTCGATGCAGATGAGACAATACGGCAAGCTGCCGCTCGAGAAGTATTTGAAGAAGTTGGTGCTATTATTGATGTTGATGATCTTGAATTTGTGCATTTGTTGCATCGCAAAGGTCAAACAGAAGAATATCTGATTTCTTTTTTTATTGTACGTATCTGGGAACAAGAGCCGTTCAATAAAGAACCGCATAAGCATGACATGCTTGACTGGTGTTCTATTGATAACTTGCCCGATACGATGATTCCGGCGCATAGAGCCGCTCTTATAGATAGTTTTAATGGAATAGTATATTCAGAATATGGATGGTAAAATATGAAAATATTCAAAATTTTTTTTATTGTTAGTGTATTGTATTCTACTTTCGCATATGCGATGGACGCAGAGCGATATGAAGGTCTTGTTGTATTATCTGCAGTAGCAGGAAATGCTTATCGCATTCCAATTCTCACAACGCCACAAGAAGAGTATGCACCCATAGCTTTGCTTTCGTTTAAAAAAGAAGCATCCCCAGAAGAGGTACTATCTCATTATAAAGCGACGATAGAGCAGCTTAATAATTTTTGGAAAAATAAAGCACAGCGTATAGCTAATGGTACGTGGGATACCCCAAAGAAATAATAACATATAATTTATTTCTAGCGTTTTGACGTGTATTTATTCTATTATAATTAATAACAGCGCTTATGTATGCTTCAATAAGATAGGATTATGATGAAAAAAATAATGCTTGTTATTTCTCTATGTACAGTTATGACGCTAAAACCAGCGAGCTATTGGGACACTATTACAACAATGTTTCGTGCAGCGGGACATAAAATTACGGCAATTGCTAGCGCGTTTAAGTCTAAAGCAATTAGTGCTCAGCAAAGTATTATTGCAGCTTACCAGAGGCTTCGTCAGACTAAACAAGTCCCGCCTGTTGCAAGGCCAGAACAATCTCAAACGTCAAAATCTAAAGTGTCAGAAGAATTTAATCTTGATGATTGGTATGGCGATGGTAAAACAGGTAAAATGAGGCTTAAATTACTTCAAGATCATCCCGATTATAAAGATGCCAAGACTAAAGATGGTACGCCATTTATAATACGTGAAGTAATGGCTGCAGATAAAGGCAGCAGAGCAGTCGTTAATCAATTAATGAAATCTGATGCTGATGTTAACGCAATTGATGGTAAAGGCATGACGGCTCTCATGCATGCAATTAAAACTTCTGGTGCAAGAAGATTTATAGAGGTTTTATTGGAAGGAGTGGCAACGGACATAAATATTCAAGATGCTGATGGAGATACAGCTCTTATGATGGCTGTGTCAAAAAATGATCCACAGGTAGTTCAACAACTTATCGAATATAAGAACATAGTGGCGGATCTTGCCATTAAAAATCGTGCAGGCAAAACAGCATTGGATATTGCAGCTGCATTTTTAAAAACATCAAAAGAGCTATCCGTTTTGACCAAACAGGAAGCCATTGTTCAGCTATTGCTTAATGCCTTGCTTAAGCATGATCCAGCTATTATTAATGCACCGGATGATAGTGGGGATACCCTTCTCATGCGAGCTGTAGAGGCAGGCAATATGAGAATGGTACAAATATTAGTAAATAATAAATATAATGCGAGAAAAGACTTGGTTAATAAAAGCAACAAAACTGCATTAGAGATAGCTGATGCAAAAATGATTGCAGCTCCATCAATCCATTTTGATCACTTTATTTATAAACAAATTCGCGACATGCTATCTGAGGGATCAAAATCTGAGGCGGTATCAAATCCAGAAGAATTTAATCTTGATGATTGGTATGGCCATGGTAAAACAGGTAAAATGAGGCTTGAATTACTTCAAGATCATCCCGATTATAAAGATGCCAAGACTAAAGATGGTACGCCATTTATAATACGTGAAGTAATGGCTGGGGAGCAAGGCAGCAGAGCAGTCGTTAAACAATTAATAGAATTTGGTGCTGATGTTAACGCACTTGATAGTAAAGGCATGACGGCTCTTATGCATGCAATTATTGTTGAAGGGGCGAATAAGTTTATAAAAACATTATTATCAAGTAAAACGATAAACATAAATATTCAAGATACTGATGGGGATACAGCTCTTATGATGGCTGCGTCTCGACGCGATTCAGCAGCGATTAGGAGCCTTCTTAATAACAATAAGATAGATTTTACTCTTAAAAATAAGGCAAATCATACAGTACTTGACATTGCAGAGGCGGCACTTAAAGACGAAACTGATCCATTCGCTATGGGACGATCAGTAGTCATTTTTTCTGATCTACTTAAGGCTATACATAACAACGATAAGAGTATTATTAATAAGAAAGATGATAATACAGGCCAAACCCTTCTCATGCGCATGGTAACAATAGGCAATGAAGGGTTAGTAAAACTATTACTAGAAGGTTATAGTGCCGACAAAAGCTTGACTAACAAGAACCATAAAACTGCATTAGAGATAGCTGAAGCGGCAAAAAAGATAATTCCAGAAACGGATATTGAAAAACACAAGGCCTATGAAAATATTATTAATTTACTCAAATAATAATTATTAAATAATTAGAGAAATAGGATTATGATGAAAAAAGCGATGCTTGTTATTTCTCTATGTACGGTTATGACACTCAAACCAGCGAGCTATTGGGACACTATTACAACAATGTTTCGTGCAGCAGAACATAAAATTACGGCAATTGCTAGCGCGTTTAAGTCTAAAGCAATTAATGCTCAGCAAAGTATTACTGAAACTTATCGTAAGTTTCGTCAAACTAAAAAAACCCAGCCATTTAAAGCACCAGAGCAAAAAACATTTGTGTATGATGATTTTTATGATGAGGGCAAGACATATACCGATAGGATTGCCTTGATTAAATCTGATCCTGATACATACAAAGATGCTAAGTATCATGGCGATCCGCTTATTATATGGGAAATTAATAACCTTGAACCATGTAGTATTAACAATAATGAGATTAAGCAATATGGTAGAATGGAAGCGCTTCGTAAGAAAAGTGAAGGATGTAGTCTTGATGTCATCAATACATTACTTGCATCTGAGGCTGATGTTAACGCAACTGATACTGAGGGCATGACTCCCCTTATGCATGCAATTAATAAGAGGCGTTTATGGATCGTACATCACTTATTAAGTGCTCAAAAACAAGACGTAATGGTGAAAGATAGGCGAGGCTTTACGGCCCTGATGTATGCTGCTGGTATCGATATAGATCTTGTTCCTGAAATTATAAAAAAAGTAGATGTTGAGCATAAAAATGAATACATAAATATGCAAAACGATGAGGGGAAAACTGCTCTAATAAGAGCTATTGAATTGAACCAGCCACTCATAGTTGAAGAACTCGTTAAAAGTGAGGCAGATGTTACTCCTGAAACGTTGAATATGGCGGTAGAAAAATGGCGAAACTTTCAAAATACGGATAAAGAATATATAGCTGATTCCATTATCCGCCACCTACTTAAGGGATTATTTAATAAAGATAACTTTATTTTTAGTGAATGGGACAATGATGGGGAGACTCTTCTTACCCGTGCAGCAGCCGATGGCAATTACAACATGGTACGCGACATATTATCAAAAAAATATAACGCCGACAAAAACTTTACTAACAAAAGCGACAAAACTGCATTAGAGATAGCCGAAGCGGCAAAAAAGATAATTCCAGAAACGGATATTGAAAAACATAAGGCCTATGAAAAGATTATTACTCTACTTGGAGCGCCAAAGCATAAAGAACAAAAATCTGAGATGGTGCCAAATACAAAACAATCTTCACCACCAGCTCCTGTAAAACTTGAGCAAAAAACATTTGAGTATAAAAATTTTTATGGCGAGGGCAAGACATGTGACAATAGGATCGCATTGATTAAAGCTTATCCTGATACATGCAAAGATATTAAGTTTGATGGCGAGCCGCTTCTTATATGGGAGGTTAATGCGATGAAAAAATGTGGTATTGATGTCATCAATACATTACTTGCGCATGGTGCAGATGTTAACGCCACTGATATTAATGGCATGACGGCTCTTATGCATGCAATTGATAAACGTGGTGCAAATAAATTTATAGACGCATTATTAGCGGCTCAAGGCCAAGATGTAACAAAAAAAGATAGGGGCGACAATACGGTGTTGATGTATGCTGCTTGGCGCAATATAGATTTTGTTAATAAAATTATAGAGAAAGTGTCTTCTGGTCGTCAAAAAGAATATGTAAAAGAATACATAAATACGCAAAATAACGAAAAAAAAACTGCCCTGATGCGGGCTGTTGAATATGGCAAGGCAGACATAGTTGAAACGCTCATTGGCCATGGAGCAGATGCCACTGCTAAAATGTTGCGTGTCACCATAGAGGCATTGCAAAAATTTCAAGGTAGTGATCGAGAAGATGACGCTATGAAGACTACTAAGTTACTACTTGGCGCTTTGCTTGAAACAGATAAAGATAAGAATATTTTGAGTAGATCGATGGATGTCGGTGATCGTACTCTTCTTCAATCTGCAGTAATCAATGGCAATTATCCTATGGTACAAATATTAGTAGAAAAATATGGTGACAAAATAAGCGGGCAAAAACAGAAGGCGCTAGAGCTTGCTCAGAAAAATGACAAGATTATTAAATTGCTTGAGACGTTAAAAGATTAGTGCGTTGTAAAAAATGTTAATAATCCTGAATTTTTTTGTTGCGTAGTTTTTTGATGGTGCTTCGATGAGTTTTTGATTGTAAGCGGGCTTCTTTGGCAGATTTTGATATGCGCATGCGCTTACGCTTTTTGGGTATGATAAGTGCTGTGCGCACCATTTCTGCTAGATTGGCGAATGCCATTTCTTTATTCTGTTGCTGGCTGCGCCCAGTACTATTATGAACAATCAAATCCCCCTCGGTCGTCAACTTTGACTGCAATTTTTCCATCACACGTGCTTTTTGAATCTCGCCCAGTGCACTCGTGTTGGGGATATTCCAGCGCAATGTTATTCGCGTGTTTGTTACATTAACATGCTGCCCACCCGGCCCACCAGATCTACTTGCGACAACTTCAAGTTCACTGCCTGGAATTACTATGCCATTCTTGATCGGCAAATCTTCCATATTTCCCTCTTTTTTTGTACTTAAATCTATTATTATGGTACACAATTTTATCCAGGATAAGAAATAAACGCAGGCCGCTGACAAATCTAGCATAGCTATGTCATATTTGTCATGTATAGCCAAAAACAAAGATGGAGACGTATGTTATTACAAAGAAATCTTGAGCCAATTATTATACAACGAGCCCAAAAAATGCCGGTCATTGTCATTTTGGGCCCACGACAATCGGGTAAAACAACTTTGGCAAGGGGTGCGTTCAAACAACATGCCTATGTTTCATTATTAAACATTATTATAATAACGGAGAGCGCCCTCAAAATGTCTTTTTTTGGAAAAATCAAACGGGTAATGAAATAGACTGCATTATCCAAAAAGATAATAGGCTCATACCTATAAAAATCAAAGCAAGTTCTACTATAGTAAGTGAATTTTTTAAAGTATTGTCCTATTGGCAAGCGATTACCAAAGATCAACACCTCGGATATGTGATTTATGGTGGATCGAAAAATCAAGAATGGCCGCAGGGTATTGTCGTTAGCTGGAAAAATTTAGACGATATTTTTAAAAAATAATTTTTTTCTTAATCTTTGTATATACTAGATTGCAATTTATTAACAATATTCTTACAACAGGAATTTATCGTGAATTATAAACATAGCATACTGTTAAGCTGTATTTTTGTAAGTGCGCTTTATAGCATGGAGGATGGAGATGTGCGCCATGTTGATCAAGCAATACGTGTCGAACAACGTGCACAAGATGCATATCTTCTGCAGGGATCTGCTGCAGGAGCGGGTGTTTTGGCGGTTATGTTAGTGCCGCAATCGCTCCCTTGGATTTCAATAGCGCATCAATGTATTGTATCTCAGTCGTATTCTTTCGGCATAGCTCCCGCTTGTGTTGATGCGGCACTTCCCCTTGTTCCACATGTAATACTCGGATCTATAATGAGTTATAATTTTGTTAAAGCCTATCGGTCTGAAAAAAAGATAGGACAACTAAAAAAACAATTGATTTGCAAACATAAGTAATAAATTTATGAGGGGCCCATTATTATAATGGGCCCTTTTTAAATTATACTTTACCAAGCGTTAGTGATTTCAACACCTGGCGAGCAACTTCTTCAGCGCTATGAGCGGCTTTTTCTTTACTGCTCAAATCAAGTTCAAGATCAAGTTTATATTCTTTGTTAAGCAGCATATACGTCAATTTAACATGTGGTAATTTTCCACGAACAAAATTTTGCAATGATTCTTCTATCAAGCATTCTTTTACAAAAAACACTTTTTCTGGCAATTCAAGAATCTGACTTGCTCCTTCTCCCAATGCCTTAGTCACTTCTGCGCCAGCGGTCATTGTTCCTTTTGCCGTTTCCCGTGCTGCAATAGTGGATCCTTTGGCAATTTCTAGACCCGTTACTTCAAAGCCTAATTTTATTATTTCGGGAGAATTTTTGATACCCTCGATAACATTTCCAGAAAGACTATCTATTTTCTTTTTTCTTTCATTAATTTGTCGGTCAAAATCACGTATTTGGTTATTAAGAACATCAAGTTTGTCACGTTCTTTTGTAATTGTTTTGACCGCGCCTCCTACTTTACCGCGTAATTCAGAAGACACTTTATCCAATTCACGGAATACTTTTTCTTCCAAGAATTTAAAGATATCATTCTTCATGGTGCTTTTAAAATACACATCAGGATTTTTGATGCTACCGCGCGTATATATATGAGTAGCCGCTTCAAAGATTCCCCATAGCTTACCTTCTAAGAAGCAGTTATAACCATCTTTATCCAGTGTTATCTGCGTTTGTTCGCTCATGCCCAGAAACTCAACTACACCAGAAATAATAAAATGTTGATCGCTCATATTGAGCGCGCAACTGATAATGGCACCATCATCAGGTGTGCCAAATTTTTTATCACGGCCGGTTCCTGTGAGTTTAAATATCCCTCCAAGATTAATAGGAGATAGGTATCCTTCTATCAATAAGCCTGATTTGCTGACACTGATAACAAGATGTGCATCAACGCCCAATATTTTACATGCGCCTTTAATCGTGAAGCCTTGCAATATAACAATTTCCCCAATGCGTACGGGTTGCGGGGCAAGAGTAACCTCTATATCTTTAAATTCTATATCAACCAGTTGTTTAACCACGGGCGCATTCATAATAACGTTGAATTCTCGGGTAATATCATCAATTGTTTTATTTGCTGCTGTTGATTTTGTAACTGCATGGGCAACCGTCTTTATACTATTAGCAGCAAGCGTTTCACAGGTTTCTAAAACTTCTCGCATCGTTATTGTACCCTCAAGCTTGCCCTGCAGCGCGAAATCTTTAACATTTGTTGTATCAAACTTACCCGCAAGAGTTATCTTTTTAAGATTCGGAATTTTGCCAAGTTCTATAGTGCCTATCATACCTAAAGCAGACGGCAATCCGCTTGCGATAAGCAACTTATAATTCGCATTAACTTGTATAGCAAGATTACTGAGAGCAAGACCATTGATGCCAAAGACATTTTCCCATACGCCTTGCAGAGTAAATGCAACAATTGCTTCTTCAGTGCCCATATTAAATCGGCCAGTTAATGTTAGCGGCCCGTCTTGAGATGATGGTATAAAGGTAAAGGCAACTATAATCGCAACGCTTGGCGTACCACGTATTTCTACCCATGTTCCTGCTGATTTAAATGGCCCTTTGCCGCTCAGTTTAATAAGATCGGGTAATCCAACGCCAAATAGTACATTATCTGGGTTCCAACTTACAGTTCCATAGAGTGAAGCTGTTTCTAGTCCTGCTTCATATTCTTTAAGAAAGGGGAGCAGTTTTTTTAGATTAATTTCACCATAGACGGAAACGCCGGGGCGCAATTCTATTCCGGGTGTAATGCCAATACTTGGACGGCCGGATACGGTTGCACCAGCTCCTGCTCCAGGAATCATTTGTGTTGCAATGCTATAGTCGATATACCGGATGCTCGAAATATATGCATATGCTTTTTTTATTTCTAAAAAATCAAGTGTTTTTAATGTCGGAAAGCTATCAGAAAATTTCCAGACTTTAGGCAAACCGGCTTGCAATACAAGGCCACTATTACCCGGTTCTAGATTAATGAATAGTCGTACCATAAGCGGTATATTAAATATGGATCCTGAACCATCGACAAAAAAGTTAGCTATTCCAGCAGGGCTAATATAAAAACCAAGTTCGCTGTTATCAAGTGTGATGCTGTGTACAATTTTGCCCATAATAGCATCAACAGCATCCATAGAAATATCACCAAATGGTTTATAATCCGGTGTATCTAATCGCGCGGTAAAGAGCGCTCCACCAACTATTGATTGTGCTCCTATTGCAAATTTATTACGGAACACTTTTTCTATAATTTTCTCCCTCAGTTGTTTTTTCGCTACTTGTTCTTGAGGTGTTTCTTGACTACTTTTTGCTTGTAATTCTTGGGCGCGTTCAGCTTGTTGCAGCTCACTCTTTTTTGTTATAACTTTATCTGATGGCGCGGCAAATTTTTCTCCAAATTCCTGAAGTTGTGGTCCTCCCACCGCGGCCACGGGTTCTTCTTTAAACAGATATAAGTTTTTTTTAGCCTTATCCCAAACAAGCACATCTCCGCTCTGCGCTCGATGAGTAGGTACTTCAGGGTCCAGTTTGCCACCTCCAATAAGCTCGGCAGCGTATTTAGGGCTCACTTTACCTATGTAACCATTTTTTGCGGCATGTTCTTGTTCTTCAATGGGTGTCTTTGGAAGAGCTTTTTCTGGTGGAGCTTCTTCTTTTATCTTAACAGCAGCTTTTTGAGTTTTTTCTAACTCTTGCGGCTGCAACTCTCTTGCCAGCTTATTAAGCTCTTCTTGCAAATGCGCTTTTTCAGCCGCAGTGGTCGGTTGTCTTTTTGCCGCCTCTTGCTCCTGAAGTTTCTGCACATTCTTTAATCCCTGAGCTTGCTCTTCTTCCATCACAGGGATAGCCGGCGTTGATTTTTCCCGTATTGCTTTAGAGCCTTGCTGCGGTTCAGATTCTGCAGTATAGGGCCCATAGTTAGAGTGGTATGCTGTTTTGAATGCTTCCCCTAGCATATACGGTTCAAAAATTTCAGCGCCTGGCTTATAAAGAAATCTTCTTCCATGAGCTTCGATTAATATATTTCCCGCTTGTGTAATACTTTTTTTAATGACACTGTCGCTCACAGGACTTTTATAAGTTTCTGTGCTTTTGAGAATAGGACCTTCTTTGCCGGTTAATTCTTGCATAAGTAAGTTGCCCATTTTTTCACGATTCATTTTTATTTGGTTTTCAGCTTGTCGTCGTGCTTTTACTATTTTGGTTTCTAATAAATTTGCTAGCTGTTTGTCGGTGTATTTACCAGAATTAACCAGTTTTTCGGCAGCCGCTTTGAAATTGCTCTCTGTTATTTGTTCAATTGGGCCGTTGAAAAGTTTTTCAAATTCTGGAATAACAATAAGCTTCTGTAGTTCTTGGGGGCTATACCATGTAGTTACTTTTTCTGGGAGTATAATTTTTTTGCCAGTACTATCAACAATATAAGCCTCATTTTTGCTGGTTCTCAAGTAGCCATCTTCTTGTGTTGCTAAACGGGGTTTAACTTGAGCTGATAAACGAGGGGTAAGGTTTAAAAGTTGTTCTTTAGTAAAATTTTTAACATCTTCTGTAAAAAGAAATATACGGCCGCCTTGTCCAACCATGACATTTCCATCTACAGTTATTGATAATCCACCCGCGGTTACTTCTTTTATCTTTGGAAGCTGCACATTTTTATCTAGTCCAGACATTTCACCCAGATAAGCACCCTGAGCCTTGACCAAAATTGGGTCAAAAACATTCAATTCAAAAGATTCTTCTTCAGCCTGTGGACGTATAGGCTCTTTATCAACCTCTTTGCCTTGCTTCAGCAGTTTTTCTTTTAACACATTTAATTCATCGATGGTCTGTTTTTTTACAACCGCTTGTTGTGATGTTTTTGATTCTAATATTTCTGATATCTGTTGGTCGGTGTATTTATGAGAATCAACCAGTTTTTTGGTAACTTCTAGTAAATTTCTCGCCGTTAGTTGATCATCTCGGCCGCTCAAAAGTTCTTTAAATTCTGGGATAACGATAATATTTTGTAGCTGTTGTGGGTTATATAATGTAGTTACTTTTGCTGGCATCGTTATTTTATTACCGGCATTATCAACAACGTAAACTCTATTGTTGCTGGTTCTTAAATAACCGTTTTTATCAGGACGAGTAAAATATTTTTCTTTAACATTATTTACAAATGATTTGATCTGATCTGAATCGAATTTTTGTAGAGCTGCTTCATCTAAGTAATAGCCGGTTCTTAAATCAACAGCCATAACGTATCTCAGGCCAGTTTTTTTATTACGATACAACCAATCATTTAGTTTCTTCCAATCCTTATTTCCAGGTTGATATTTTTCAGCGTCTGATGGCAAAACAACATAATCTTCTAATGTGTTTCCAAGTACTTGTGAAGCTCGAGGTTTATTAGCTTCTTCTTGCTGAGTTGCTGGTTTTGATAGTTTTGTTTCTAATAGATCTGACAGCTGACTCTCAGTGTATTTACGAGCCTCAACCAGTTTTTTGGTGATTGCTAGTAAATTTTTTGCTGTTATTTGTTCAGCCGGACCGCTTAAAAGTTCTTTAAATTCTGGGATAGCAATAATATCTTGTAGTTGTTGCTGGCTATATAATGTAGTTATTTTTGCTGGGAGTATTATTTTTTTACCAGCATCATCAATAACATACACTCTGTTTTTAGAGGTTCTTAAATAGCCATCTTTATCCGGAGTAGTGTAAAATTCTTCTTCGAGTGATTGTTGTTTGAGTTCAGCCTTTTGAACAACGCCTGCTGGTTGTTGCAATATGTTGGATCCTGCTTTTTCATACAAACTTTCGGCAGTATATTTTTTATCACTAATTAATTTTTTTGCCGCTTCTCTTACATTAGTTTTGAATGTTTCTATATTTTTGAAGGGGCGGCTTAAAATCTCTTTAAATTCTGGGATAGTAATAATATTTTGTAATTCGTTTTGGTTAAATAATGTAGTTATTTGTGCTGGAAATACTATTTTTTTACCGGCATCATCAACAACGTAAACTCTATTTTCGCTTGTTCTTAAATAACCTTCTTTATCAGGAGTAGTATAAAATTTTTCTTCAAGCTTACCTGGCTGCATGACCTGTTGCCGTGCAGTTTCTTCAAATTTTTTTTGCGCATCTTTTTTTGCTTGGGCAGCAACACTACTCGGTTGAATCGTTGTAGCCGTTTGTGATTGAGTGGTTGCAAACAGTGCCGCTGTCATAATAAGCTTTTTATTCGTTGCAATGCCAGGAAGTGATAATCCTGAAATATCCATCGTTCCGCTGAGTTGTACATAGGCCGGCATGCTTATGGTTGCTTCAACGCTTTCTAGTGTCACGTCTTCGAGTCTTACATTTTTTAGTTTGCTTGATTGTGTAGCTGGAATAAGATCAGGAAGTTTGAGCAGTTTAACAACAGTTCCCTGCGGTATTTTATTTAAATTAAAATCAATGGTGTAAGTATAAAAAATAGCGCTTAACAATATAATAAGTATTTTTTTCATAAACTCTCCTGTAAATAAATCACATACAAAAGTTTAAAAAAATGACGTATTTAAACGCAAGATAAATAAAATTAATTTACAAGCTGCCAACCGTTAAAAAATTTGATAATGCAAAAGTAAGTCGTGTTCCTAAAATATTTTGTGTAATAGGACCAAGCGTAAAAGATCTGTACGGCGAAAGAAGATGGTCAAAAGAATTATTGTTATTAATAATGTTTTCTGCGCTGTACATGCCTAGTGCAGTGGCCCACGGCAAGCCGGCCGCTGCTGCTATATAATAAACAGAAGCCATTGTTGCATCACGACCAGCCACAGGAAATAAATCTTTACTAATGCCAATGAGCCCAGGCCATATATATTCAAAGGTAATATCTACACTGGCAAATTTTTCATTAAAATAGCGCGAAAGTTTGCGCATAACATAAGCGTTGTTATGCTTTTCATGTTGTGCATAGGTATATAATAAGCTAGCGCCACCAAGAAGCAGTCTGTTATCACTCGTCAGTCGATAATAGTGATAGACCATATCCGTATCCCATACCAAAAAATGCCGTTCAGGAAAAATTTTCTTAATCTGTTCTGGCGATAATGGTGCAGAAAGCGTAAGAAATGTTTGTGCATGATATATAAGATTTTTAAACGTTTCCAGCGATGCCGTAAAATGATCTGTGCATACAATAATATGTTCTGCTCGTACAGTTGCATACGGTGTCTTGACGATATGATCTTGAATATCAATAGTCGGCGTTTCTTCATATATATGAACGCCATTTTTTTGTAATACCTGCTTCATGCCATAACAATAACGATAGCCTTGTATGCTAAAGGTATCTGCATAGGTTACTGCACCCATATAACCATGAGAACCAATAACTGTATGTAACTGATCTTGAGTATACAAAGTACTTGCATACTGTAATTGTTGTCGTGCGTTATGTTCTGCAGTAAGTGCTGATACAAACGCACGCTGTGTATTTGCTACAACAAGTGTATCTTGCACCTGATAATCACAATCTAAATTATATTCTGTGATATTATTTTTAATCAGTGTGACTCCGGAAGTTATTAACTCCCATATTTTTTTTGCTTCAATTGCTCCATAAGAATCTATAAGACTGCGTAATGGTAGCTCTGAATCAGGCGTAATAAAACCAGAACTTTTTCCACTTGCGCCGGAGCCACAATAATTTTTTTCTAAAAGTGCGACCTTGAGGCCTTTTTTATGAAAACTTTGAGCCGCGGATAGCCCCGCCATTCCCCCACCTACAACAACCACGTCAGTCACAATATCTCTATCAAGTCGCTGAATGTTACGCTCATTGAGGTACCAAAAAACTTGATCTTGCGGTAAAGAAGACGACATTTTCATAGTATTACTTTCATAATGGATAAATAATTTTTTTCCCATGTACCTCAGCAAATGATGTCATCGTATGTGGTTTTGCTACCGTGAGGCTATAAATATCTTCAACTTCATAGTGACGTACCAATAAAGCATCGCCCAGTAATGATCGATGACAACGCCATGGTACCGCTTCAGCACACATAATGACAATCCTTTTTTTTTGTGCAAGCTCACTTAGCTTTTCAATAGCCTCTCCAAAATTTTCCGTTTGCATATAATCAGCAAATCAACGAAATGAACTATTATGCCACCCCATATTAATGGAATCTGCATGCGAATGGCGCAATCCCCCTAAAGTACTCATATGTACATATCCAATTTTATGGTTTCGCAAAGCTATCTTTAAATGCTCTTCATTAAATTGTGGGTTATGTCGTGATTTAGGAATAGTACGAACATCAATAACTTTTTGAATGCCAAATTTTTGCAAGATGCTTATAAAGTCAGGAAGTGTTCTTGTTGAGTGACCGATGGTAAATACAATAATTTTTTTAGCCAACGTTATATACCCGCTAAAAGAAAGTATTTATGTATGTAATACTATATGTCTTAAAAGAGTGATCGCCAAAAATATAAGTTTAAAATGTTCATTCTATTTTTTCTATTTTTTGCGTTGATAGAGGCCAATTAATTCGGCTTTTCCCAACACGTGTCCTTTAATCGCATCCAAAAGTTGTTCTTTAGTTGCCCCTTGGGCAAGATCGAGCTGTGTATCAAGTGCATATAAGGTAAAAAAATAACGGTGCGTGCCGCTTGGTGGACAGGGACCGCCATATTGTGGCGTAGAAAAGTCGGTAATACCTTGAGCAAAATTCCCTTTTTTAACACCTTCAGGAAGCGCGCGCATTTCTGCCGGTATATTAAAAACAACCCAGTGCACAAATGTTGTATGCGGCGCATCTGGATCATCAACAATCAGTGCAAAACTTTTTGTATTGTTGGGTACATTTTCCCATTGCAATGCGGGAGAAATATTTTTTCCGTCGCATGTATAGTGTGATGGGATTTCTTTGTTGTGACTAAAATTTGGGCTTGTTAGTAACATGTTTTTCTCTTGCGCGTGTAAAAATATAATAATAAAAAATACATATAATTTTAATATTTTTTTCATCGCTCTTGTACCTAACTGTTTACGCGCACGAGTGTTACTCATTATTATAAGCAACACTCGTGTGAAAAATAATATTCTTATTTTTTCTTGCGCAACATTGGCAAGCCCGTGCGTTCATTTTCTATCACTTCATATCCCGCTGGCAGTGCATCAAGAGCGTTGCTCGCTTGTTCACCCGCAAAATAAAAAATAACTTGTTTGCGATCACCAGCTAGTTTTACTTCTTTGGAATGAAGATAATACATTTTTCCACTTTTTTTAGATTTAACGCCATAAGCCATAAAAAACTCCGTGTTAATTAACCACTATAACTATCAATAACACATTAATTAATTAATAGAAAAAAATCTATAATTTTCTCTATCCGCGACCATATCTGTACCAACTATTTGCTGTTGTATTGTAATAATATGTAACCGATGCACCGTTAGCAGTTGACGAAAAGTTTGCTCCTGGATTTAATGTTGTTATAGGATTAACAATAGCTGCTCCGCCCGTACCAGCAGCATTATTGAGTGCTGTACTATTCGTAGATCCCTGCAAAATAGTAAAAAATTGTCCATCAGTTGGGCTTGGTGGGAACGTAACCGTAAACCCAGCACCGCCTACGTTGGCAGCATTTTTTAAAATCAATATAGAGGTGCCACTTGCTGTTGTTACAGAACCACCAACGGTTGGTACTACTGATTGCAGCGCTTGATTGCATAATAAATTGGTCAAAATCAATTTTAAAATTGTTGTAATAGCTGTTGGGCTAATATTCATCCCTTCAATGCCATTGGCATCAAGCGATAGGGTATTTGCAATTGCAGCCGAGAGCCCCGTGTTGGTACTGCCGGTAAATTTTAATGCCGGTGATGCTGCGCTCCCTGCAGGAAGTATCAGCGTACCCGTCATCGTGTCCCCAGCTTTGAGCACATTCAGCGATGCTGCACCGGTTACATTCCCTAGTAATGCTCCGGTAATAGTACCTGCCGAAAAATCTCCTGATGCATTTCGTAATACAATCGTGTTTGGCGTATTGGAACTTGAGATGCTCGCCAGACTTGCGTTGCTGATAGTCCCAGGAGTAATGTCACTATTCACAATCAGCGAGCTTGATAATACACCAAGAGCACTACTATGCACTACGCCGGCTGTGCCAGTAAAATTATCAACAGTAATATTCCCACTCGAATTAATATTTATAGCCTCTGTACTATTAACATCAAAAGAAAGTGTGTTCGGTACTGGCGCAGAAAGTCCCGTGTTGGTACTTCCAGAAAATTTTAATGTCGGTGATGCTGCAGTACCTGCAGGTAACGTCAAAGCGCCAGTCATGGTGTCTCCGGCTTTAAGCACATTAAGTGCCGCAGCGCCAGAAAAACTTGCGGTAATAGTGCCTGCAGCAAAATTGCCCGATGCATCACGGGCAACAATAGCATTTGCCGTATTGGCACTGGTTGCCGTTGTTGCAGAATTTGCAACTTTGCCGGCAGTAAAAATAGTTGCAAGCTTTATGTCATCAATAGCAGCTGAATTGCTCACGTCTGCGTTAATAATTAATGAGCTTGTTAAGTTGCCCGATACATCATTATGTACAACACCCGCAGGCGTTAAATCATTTATAGAAACGGTGCCGGCAGAAGATATTTTCATGCGTTCTAGTCCAGACGTACTCAAAGACAACGCACTACTATTTGCTGATAATCCTGTTGTCGTGCTACCGGTGAATATTAATGCAGGGGCTGCCGTTGTTCCTGCCGGTAACTGTAATGTGCCAGTCATAGAACCACCAGCTGTTGAAAGTTTGCTATCCAATTGTGCTTGGACCCCAGACGTTACGCCAGCCAAGAAATTCAATTCAGCTGCTGTCGTAGTGCTAGAAACAAGTTGACTACTGCCATCAGTTGCAACGGCTCTATTTGCAGTTAGGCCTCCAACAATAAGATTGCCATCGGTTTTTAATATTCCAGCAGCACTGCGATATACATTGGTATCTGCTGCAAATACAATTTGCGTATTTGCAGTGGGTAACTGTACTTTATTATTTACGCCATCAAGTTGCATAACCGTATATTCTGGAATAGCAATTTGACCAAAAACATCGCTATTTTGATAACTAAAAGAAAGCTCAGCGCTGGTCGCATTTTTATTGATATCCCAGCCGCGCAA
Organism: Candidatus Babeliaceae bacterium; assembly: GCA_041660765.1. NCBI lineage: Bacteria > Candidatus Babeliae > Candidatus Babeliales > Candidatus Babeliaceae > Candidatus Babeliaceae bacterium. The sequence continues at coordinate 43,952 of JBAZVR010000003.1, forward strand.
AGCACCTGTAGTACCAACAGGAGATGCTGTATCAGACACCAAGCGCACGCCCGCAACTTTTGTTCTATCGGTTGTTATTGCCGTTACATCTGCACCACTATTAGATTGAACAAAAAGTGTCGATGGATTTTGTGCAGGATTTGTATAGCCCATGCCGCGAGTTGCATACAACGATGACTTGTAATTAAAACTTGGAACATTTGCTGTAGATATAGCGGCTTCTAACAAGTTAATATTTGTATCAGATAGCGGCCCGATATTGAGTACGTTCTGAGAATCAAGATCGAAAAATGCAAGGGTCACATTGGCGGAATTATTAATGGCAATTTTAGTACTCGAAGCAGAACTAGATGTGAATATTAACGATGATGTTCCCTGCTGTATAATATCATTTACGCAATTTGCAATGAAAAGGCTAGACGCGGATACTTGAGTTGAAGATGTGTCTCCAGGATTGCCTATAATCAGCCCGTTTCTATAACCATTGATCTCTGAACCAGTAAGTGTAACAACTGCTTGATTAGTTATTGTCACTGCTGTCGAATTAATAGCCGGCCCGCTATAGTTGAATATGCATCCAGCGATAACGGCTGATGTTCCTGCACCAGATGCTTGAATATTAATAAGAGTTGCTGCCGTATTAATTGGGGCAAAAGAACATGCTTCTAAGGTGAGTTGCGCGCCTGTTGCAGCTATAACAGCATTAGTATTGATACTTAAAAATGTTGATCGCATAGCGAGAAGCGCATTATTACTTACCGTAAAGCCAGTTGTACATTGCGTACACAAACCATCAGAAAATAATACCTGTGCGCCAGAACCGGTTACCGATACTCCTGTATTCGCTGGTGTTGTTGTCGGAGAGCCTTCTATCTTGCAACTGCTACATATTAATTCAACATTATTGACATCAAGAGCCGTTCCGTTACCAACAAAAAGGCACAGATCAAATATATTGGTATTACTTGTTCCTGCGCACGACACGCCCGTATTAAAATTAAAAATAATTACTGATGTAAAATTAGTGAGCGCGCCTGTACCGGCAAGAGAAATCGCACGCGCTGTTGATACGCCTCCTGACTGAAATGTCAGATTCAAAAATTGCACGCCAACTGTTGTAGAAATAAGATCATTGGATAATGTGTTTGGTTGTATAATTACCGTATCTGATGCATCACCCACAATTGCAATACCACCTGCGGTGATAGCTATCGGCCCAGCGCTATTGTCTTCTGTATACACACCGGAGCTCATAAGAATAGCAACAGGATTAGCAGTTGATGCAAGCGTATTTGCAACACTTACTGCTTTTGCAAGACTTGCATACGGGCTTGAAAAAGTACCGTTACCCGTGACATCATTACCCGCTTTTGTTACGTAAATAGTTCTGCTCGTTGCAGGAACAACGCTACCACCAAGAGTGAACCACTCCAATTGTGTTGGTGTTATTGCATTTGCTTGTAATACTTGTCGCGCGGTAGGCGTTGCAGCGGGCAATGACAATGTATAACTCGAAGTCACCGATGCCGGACCATTAAGCCCGACATAATTGACGCCGGCAAGATCTTGCAAACGCACGGCATTTGCATTAGCCATCGTGAGATTGCCGGTCATAGTATCACCGGCTTTGAGCACATTGAGTGATGCTGCGCCAACTAATGCTGCAGTAATAGTCCCTGCAGAAAAATTACCAGATCCATCACGCGCAACAATGGTACCTGCCACATTAGCACCTGTTGCGTCAGTTGCTAGCGTAACATCGTCAGTATTATTAGTGATGACCATATGTGGGCCGGCTGCGAGTGTTTTGAAGTTAAGCGTATTGCCTGTTTTATCGCGGAAAATTTGTCCAGCGCCGGTGCCAACGTTTGCGCCCGTGGTTTGAGTAGCAAGAGAAAATTGTGTAAATGCTATAGGATCCGTGTCAATCACCGCCAGCGGCGTACTACACAGCCAACTTGATCCGCCATTATTTGTTCCTGATGTAATTAAGACATATGCTCGACCAGCTAACGTACCTGTTGCAAAATCTGCAGGCCGTGTCCATGCACCGGCTTGAGCAAGCCAGAGGCCGTTTTGTGTAGTAGTGCTTTGCCCGACAAGTAATACACGGTTATTAGCTGCTAATGGAACACTATCAATCGTATATAATCCCGTTATAGGAGTGTCTGTGGTGCTGACAACCAGAGCCGGTGTTTTGACAACAAAACCCAATCCTGCCACCAAATCAACATATGCTTTTGTTGCAGCATCAGTCGGATTACTTACTGTTCCATCAAGCGTGATCATATTTGTAGCAAAATTACCTGCAAGATCACGTACCACAATATTGCCTGGAGTATCTGTGCTGGAAATTGTCGCCAGACTTGCATTACTAATAGTTCCAGGAGTAATGTCACTATTAACAATCAGCGAGCTGGTTAATACACCGAGTGCGCTATTATGTACTACGCCTGCCGTACCCGTAAAATTATTAACCGTTATATTCCCACTTGATGCAATATTAAGTGCTTCAGTGCCATTAACATCAAAAGAAAGTGCATCTACTGTTGGAGATGAAAGCCCTGTGTTGATGCTGCCAGAAAATTTTAATGCAGGCGATGCTGCAGTGCCTGCTGGCAACGTCAACGCGCCCGTCATGGTGTCCCCAGATTTGAGCACATTAAGTGATGCCGCACCAACAAGCGTTGCCGTTATAGTGCCCGCAGAAAAATTATTAGATCCATCACGTTCAACAATAGTATTTGCACCAAGGCCACTCGTTGCTGTTGTTGCAGAATTTGCAACTTTGCCGGAACTTGAAATAGTGGCAAGCTTGCCATCTACTATTGCAGCAGAATTACTGACATCTGCATTAACAATCAGAGAGCTCGATAAATCACCCGATACATCATTATGCACAACACCAGCAGGTGTCAGATTGTTAATAGATACTGTTCCGCCGGAAGATATTTTCATGCGTTCTAGTCCAGATGTGCTCAAAGACAAATTGCCCAAACTTGCAGAAAGACCAGTTGTTGTGCTACCGGTAAATACTAATGCCGGGGCTGCTGTTGTCCCTGCGGGTAATTGCAACGTGCCGGTCATGGTGTCACCAGCTTTTGCAACTTTGCCATTAAGCTGCGTTTGTATATCAGATGTTGTGCCCACCAAAAAGTCTAATTCCGCCGCTGTTGTAGAGCTAGAAACTAATTGGCTGCTGCCGTTGGTTGCAACGGCTCTGTTTGCTGTTAACCCGCCAACAATCAGATTGCCATCGGTTTTGAGTGTATTTGCAGCGCCGCGATATAAATTGGTATCAGCGTCTAATACAATTTTTGTATTTACATTAGGCAATTGCACTTGGTTATTTTCTCCATCCAACTGCAAAATGGTGTACAGTGGCGTAACACCAAGAGCAAAAATATCACTATTTTGGTAATCAAATGCGAGCTCTGCCGTTGTTCCAATTTTATTAATATCCCATCCGCGCAGCGCAGTTGTCCCACCAACAGGAGATGCTGTGTCAGACACCAAGCGAATGCCTGCAACTTTTGTTCTGTCCGTTGTTATTGCTGTTACATGCACATCATTATTGGCTATTGCAGATAACGTTGATGCATTTGCGGAAGGATTTTCAAAACCAATCGACTGTGTTGAATAAATTGATGGGAAGTACACAAACTCAGGATTATTTGTTGTCCCAATAGCGGCTTGTATTAACTGGGTACGTACATTACTGAGTGACCCAATATTTAAACTGTTATTGTCATCCAAATCAAAAAAAGCTAAATCTACATTAGTCGAATTGGCGATGCTTATTTTGCTACTTGTAGCAGTGCCAGAAGTAAACACCAGCGTTGAGCTACCCTGTTGAATAATATCATTGGTACAATCTACAATAGAAAGACTTGAAGCACTTAATTGTGTTGATAATGTATCGCCAGGATCACCAATAACAAGTGCATTTTGATAACCATTAATCTCTGAGCCGATCACCCTAAAAACTGCTTGATTGGTCACTTTTATTGCTGTTGAATTGATTGCTGGACCAACATAATTAAATATGCATCCAGCAGCAATAGCCAATGTACCTACACCAGATGCTTGAATACTAGTAATAGTCCCCGCTGAGTTAACCGGCGCAAATGAGCATGCTTGTATATTAAGTTGCGCTCCCGTTGCAACCACTATAGCATCTGTATTAGTCGAAAAAGCTGTTGCTTTTCCAGCAAAATTCGCAGAATTATTTATATTAAACCCAGTAGTACACTGTACGCATAAACCATCGGCAAAGAGTACTTGAGCGCTAGCTCCGGTTGCCATTACTCCCGTATTTGCCGGTGTAGTGGTTGGGGAACCTTCTATTTTGCAGCTGCTGCATGCAACTTGTACATTATTAATATTAAGCGCCGTCCCATTTCCAATAAAAATGCACAGATCAAATGTATTGATATTATTTGTTCCCGCACATAATACACCTGTATTAAAATTCAAAAACGTTACTGATGTAAAATTACTTGTATTATTAGTGCCAGCAAGATCAACTGCCGCCGCTGTTGATACGCCACCTGACTCAAACGTCAAAGTAGAAAACTGCACGCCTTCTATTGCAGAAATAAGATCATTGGATAATGTATTTGGTTGTATGATAACACCACTTGGTGAAGCACCAATCACCGAAATGCCATTGGCAGTAATAGCGATTGGGCCAGCGCTATTATTTTCTATATAGACGCCAGAGCTGATAAGAATAGCAACAGGGTCAGAGCTTGTTGCAAGGCCGTTTGCAACGTCAACAGCCTTATCAAGACTTGCGTATGGTGTTGCGTACGATCCATCACCTGTTACATCATTGCCAAATTTTGCAACATAAATAGATCTACTATTGACTGGTAGAACGCTCGAACCTTGAGTTACCCACTCTAAATTGGTAGGTGTTATTGAATTTGTACGTAATAATTGATGACCTATCGGCGTTGCTGATGGGAATGATAAGGTATAACTGGATGCAACAGATGCTGGTCCATTAAGCCCAACATAATTTACCGCAGCACCATCTTGTAAGCGAATGGCATTTTGCGTAGCCATGGTAAGATTGCCGGTCATGGTATCACCAGACTTGAGCACATTCAGTGATGATGAACCAACTACGTTTGCATTAACCGTAGTTGCTGTTAAAGAATTTATTCCCGCAATATTATTACTATTATCAAGCGTAACGTTAGATTGTTTTATATCATCTACGCCACTTAATAAATCTGTCCTCACGCGTGCATTGTCTGTGGTAAAATTTAATGCGGTTGAGACATTCCCGCCGCCTGCAGGCGTTGCATATACCAAATTGCCAGCGCCATCACTTGCAAGAAAAGTATTAACAGCACCAACAATGCTTGGCCACGCAACGGTGTTACCATTTTTTGTAATGCCATTAAGCGTAACATTGCCGAAATTATCGATAAGTACCGAAGAATTTTCTAGCAGCGTGCCTGAAGTATCGCCAAAGCGAGGCACTGCATTAAGTGTTGATGGTGACGGGCCCGTTACCGTACCGCCGCCAACAATACTAGAGGCAATAATTTTGCCATGAACAAACAAATCACCAACAATCGATGCATTACCAAGAACCAAAAGATCTTGTGCTCGCAATCCAGTCAGCACCGTAACATGCTGAAATGTTTTGTCTTTTGGTGTTCCACACGTTGTCCATGTTGATAAAGAAAAAATTGTTAACGTTGCCAATCTCAGGTAATTCATTTTTTATCCTCTCCCGATTCTATACCATGTATTTGCTGTTGCATTATAATAATACGTAACCGCTGCGCCATTAGTAGATGATGTAAAGTTCGATCCCGGAGCTAATGAATTAACTGGATTAACAATAGCAGCGCCGCCTGTGCCTCCAGTGTTTACCAATGTCGTGCTATTTGTTGATCCCTGCACAATAGTAAAAAACTGACCATCAATTGGGCTTGGCGGGAACCTCACCGTAAATCCGGCTCCGCCCACGTTGACTACGTTTTTCAAGATCAAAATAGAAGTTGTGCTGAGCGTTGTTACAGAACCACCAACTGTCGGAGTTGCAGACTGTATTGCCTGATCACGCCTTACATTAGTGGTAACTAACGGTGTCGGCATTAATATTGATCCAGAGCTGACGCTCATTCTTTCAGCACCGTTGGTATCAAAAGATAGTGTATTTGCGGTCGGCGCAGAAAAGCCTGTATTGGTACTACCCGTAAATTGCAATGCAGGTACTGCTGCGGTACCTGCTGGTAATACTAGGCTGCCGGTCATAGTGTCACCCGCTTTGAGCACATTAAGTGACGCTGCGCCGGTCACGTTGCCAATTAATGCTGCGGTGATAGTGCCTGCCGAAAAATCTCCCGATGCATCACGTAATACTATGGTGTTGGGCGTATTGGCACTAGAAATGCTCGCCAGACTTGCATTACTAATAGTCCCAGGAGTAATGTCACTATTAACAATAAGTGAGCTTGTTAACAAACCAAGTGCGCTATTATGCACTACGCCTGCTGTGCCCGTAAAATTGTCTATAAGAATGCCACCAGAAGAAGAAATATTAATCGCTTCTGTCCCATTAACATCAAAAGATAATGTATTTGCAGATGGTGAAGAGAAGCCAGTGTTAGTGCTGCCCGTAAATTGTATTGATGGCGCTGCGCGTGTGCCTGCCGGGTGTGTTAGTGTACCGGTCATGGTGTCTCCAGCTTTGAGCACATTAAGTGATGCACTGCCCGTTACATTACCTAGTAAGTTTGCAGTAATGGTAGACGCTGCAAAATTACCCAAGTTATCTCTTGCAACAATAGTATTTGAGCTATTTGCACCTGTTGCAGTCGTTGCGGAATTACCAACTTTTCCCGGTGTTAAAATTGTTGCAAGTTTTGTGTCTACGATTCCGGCACTTGGACTAACATCCGCATCGACAATGAGTGAGCTTGTTAACAAACCAAGTGCACTATTGTGTACTATGCCTGCTGTGCCCGTAAAATTATCAATAAGAATATTCCCACTTGATGCGATATTTATCGCTTCAGTGCCATTAATGCTTAACGATAATGTATTTGCTACTGGGGATGATAATCCGGTATTGGTACTGCCAGAAAATTTTAATGATGGTGATATGTTTGTTCCAGCGGGCAACGTCAAATTACCCGTCATAGTATCGCCCGATTTGAGTACGTTAAGTGATGCACTACCCGTTACGTTACCAATTAATCCAGCCGTAATTGTGCCAGCTGCAAAATTACCTGATGCATCGCGAGCAACAATGGCTCCTGCTGTATCAAGAGCGGTTGCCGTTGTCGCAGTGTTTGCCACTTTGCCCGCTGTAGAAATGGTTGCCAATTTGGTATCTATAATTGCAGCCGCAGGATCAACATCCGCATTAATAATTAATGAACTAGACAAATTGCCCGATACGTCATTATGTACGACACCAGCAGGCGTAAGCCCTGTAATGGTAACCGTACCACTAGAAGATATTTTGAGACGTTCTACGGCAGACGTGCTCAAAGACAAGTTGCCAGTGCTTGCAGATAAACCAGTTGTCGTGCTACCGGTAAATACTAACGCCGGAGCAGCTGTAGAGCCGGCTGGTAATTGCAATGTACCCGTCATAGTGTCGCCGGCTTTGAGTACGTTAAGTGATGCACTACCAATCACATTACCCGTTACCGTGCCAGAAAATGCTGCGGTAATAGTACCAGCAGAAAAATTACCCGATGCATCGCGTAATACAATGGTATTAGGGAGATTAACGCTCGTTGCTGTTGTAGCAGAGTTTGCCACTTTACCCGATGTAGAAATGGTTGCTAGTTTATCATCCGTGATTGCTGCACTTGGACTAACATCTGCATTGACTATTAACGAGCTTGATAAATTGCCGAGTGCATCGTTATGCACTATACCTGCAGTACCAGTAAAATTATCTATCAAAACACCGCGACTTGAACTAATATTAATCGCTTCAACACCATTAATATCAAAAGAAAGTGTATTTGCTGACGGAGATGAAAGACCCGTATTAGTACCGCCAGAAAATTGTAGTGATGGTACCGCACGCGTACCTGCCGGCAATGTTAAATTACCCGTCATCGTATCTCCGGATTTGAGCACGTTGAGCGATGCGCTGCCAGTCACATTGCCAAGAACGTTGCCAATTAATCCTGCAGTAATAGTTCCTGCAGAAAAATTACCCGATGCATCTCGTAGTACGATGGTATTAGGGAGATTGGCGCTTGTTGCGGTTGTTGCAGAGTTTGCAACTTTACCTGGAGTAGAAATTGTTGCTAGTTTATTATCCGTGATTGCTGCACTTGGACTAACATCTGCATCAACTATTAACGAGCTTGATAAATTGCCGAGTGCATCGTTATGCACTATACCTGCAGTACCAGTAAAATTATCTATCAAAACACCGCGACTTGAACTAATATTAATCGCTTCAATACCATTAATATCAAAAGAAAGTGTGTTTGGTTCAGGTGCAGAAAACCCTGTATTGGTACTACCGGTGAATTGTATTGATGGTACTGCACGTGTACCTGCTTGCACGGTAAAAGTGCCCGTTGGTGAAATGTTACCTATCACATTGCCAATTAAGTTTGCGGTAATCGTACCCGCAGAAAAATTACCCGATCCATCGCGTAACACAATTGTATTAGGTGTATTAGTATTCGTCGCGGTTGTTGCGGTGTTTGCTACTTTGCCGCTTGCAGAAATGGTTGCCAATTTGGTATCTGCAATCGCAGCGGCAGGATCGACGTCGGCATTAACAATTAATGAACTGGATAAATTACCCAATGCGTCATTATGTACAACGCCCGCGGTCGTAAATGCATCAATAGAAATTGTTCCGCCGGAGGATATTTTGAGACGTTCTACAGCAGACGTGCTCAATGATAAAGCCCCTGCGCTTGCAGAAAGACCTGTCGTTGTACTGCCGGTAAATACTAATGCGGGAGCTGCTGTTGATCCTGCAGGCAACTGCAATGTGCCGGTCATGGTGTCGCCCGCTTTTGCAACTTTACTATTCAATTGCGTTTGTACAGATGATGTTGTTCCGGCTAAAAAATCTAATTCAGCCGCTGTCGTAGTGCTAGAAACAAGTTGACTGCTGCCGTCAGTCGCAACTGCTCTATTTGGTGTAAGCCCACCAACAATAAGATTGCCATCAGTTTTGAGTGTATTTGCAGCGCCGCGATATACATTGGTGTCTGCATCTAACACAATTTTGGTACTTGCATTGGGCAGCTGCACTTGATTATTTACGCCATCTAATTGCATGATCGTATATTCTGGAATAACAATTTGCCCAAAGCTATCACTATTTTGATAATTAAAAGAAAGCTCTGCGCTTGTTGCATTTTTGTTGATATCCCATCCACGCAAGGCGCCTGTAGTACCAACAGGCGATGCCGTGTCAGATACTAACCGCACACCAGCAGCTTGAGTTCTGTCAGTCGTAAGCGCTGTCACATGTGCACCACTATTAGATTCAACAAAAAGTGTTGACGATGCCGGTTGCGGATTATAAAAACCGATTGATTCCGTAGAATATAGCGATGATCTATAATTAAGTTGAGGATCGTTTGCTGTACCAATAGCTGCATGTAACAGCGTTATATCCGCATTGGTCGCTGAGCCGATATTTAAAGCATTATTATCGCTTTGATCAAAATAAGCCAAACCAACATTGGTAGGATTATTAATAATAATTTTGTTACCCGAAGCAGAACCGGCAGTAAAATTTAACGTAGCCAATGCTTGTTGCGTAATATCAGTTGTACAGTTAGTTATATACAAACTTGATGCACTCAATTGAGTTGATGCTGTATCACCTAATGTTCCAATAATCAGTGCATTTGTATAATTGTTAATTTGATCACCAGAAACAATAACATTTGCCTGGTTAGTAACTTGTATCGCGGTTGTAGGACCAATGTCGCCAGGTGCGCCGTTGAATATACAACCAGAGAGCTTGGAATCCGTGCCTGCCCCAGATACTTGAATTTCAACAACCGGCATAAGAGAATTTGGTTCAAATGTGCATCCTTGCACTATTAATTGTGCACTAGTTGATTGAATAATTGAATTGCTATTAAATCTAAATGTTATAGATTGAGTTGTTACATTCATGCCATTACTTATATCAAAACCTGTTGCACAAGCTATGCACAGCCCCCCGGTAAAAAATACAAATCCTGTCCCTGTAGCAGAGATCCCAACATTAGCTGGCGTTGTAAAGGTTGTTGAACCTTCTATAATACAGTTGCTACAAATAGCTGAAGCATTATTAATAGCAAGCCCTACGCCATTAGTTATAAAAAAACAGCTTTCAAATGTATATGTGGCACTGGTTCCGCCGCAGGATACTGCCGTACCAAAATTGGTAAAATCTATATTGTTAAAAAAGGTGTTATTTCCGCTACCAGAAAGAGACACTGCGCTTGCGGTCGATATGCCTGATGCTGAAAATGAAAGATTGAGAAATTGCGCAGAAATCGTAGTAGAAATAAGATTATTCGATAATGTATTTGGTAAAATTATAACAGAACTTGTAGATTCGCCGATAACAGAAACGCCGCCCGCTGTAATAGCAAGTGGCCCGGCACTATTGTCTTCTGTATACACACCGGAACTGATAAGAATAGCAACTGGATTAACTGCAGTTGAAATAGTATTTGCAGTAGTAATAGCTTTACTCAGGCTTGCGTAGGGATTTGAAGAAGAGCCATCGCCGGTTATATCACTACCAAACGTTGTAACGTAAATGGTGCGGCTTGTGACAGGGTTAACGCTGCCGCCGGGTGTAAACCATTCTAGCTGTGTTGGCGTTATTGCATTTGCCTGCATTACTTGATGTGCAGCAGGAGTTGTTGAGGGCAATGACAGTGTATAACTTGAAGTTACCGATGCTGGGCCATTAAGTCCAACATAATTAACGCCGGCCAAATCTTGCAAACGCACGGCATTTGATGTAGCCATGGTGAGATTGCCGGTCATAGTATCCCCGGCTTTGAGCACATTGAGTGATGCTGCACCAATAAGCGCTGCAGTAATAGTACCCGCAGAAAAATTACCAGCATTGTCGCGTGCAACTATAGTGCCCGTTGCATTAAGATTAGTTGCATCAGTTGCTAGCGTAACATCATCTGCATTATTGGTAACAACCATATGTGTGCCGGCAGCGAGTGTTTTGAAGTTAAGCGTGTTACCCGTTTTGTCCCTAAATATTTGACCAGCGCCGGTGCCAACGTTTGCGCCCGTGGTTTGGCTAGCAAGAGAAAATTGTGTAAATGCTATAGGGTCCGTGTCAATGACCGCCAGCGGCGTACTACACAACCAACTTGATCCGCCATTATTTGTTCCTGACAATATTAAGACATATGCTCGACCAGCTAACGTACCTGTTGCAAAATCTGCAGGCCGTGTCCATGCGCCGGCTTGAGCAAGCCAGAGGCCGTTTTGTGTAGTAGTGCTTTGTCCGACAAGTAATACACGGTCATTAGCTGCTAATGGAACACTATCAATCGTATACAAGCCCGTTATAGGAGTGTCTGTGGTGCTGACAACAAGAGCCGGTGTTTTGACAACAAAACCCAACCCTGCCACCAAATCAACATATGCTTTTGTTGCAGCATCTGTCGGATTAGTTACTGTTCCATCAAGCGTGATCATGTTGGTAGCAAAATTACCCGTACCGTCACGTACAACAATATTACCTGCTGTGTCTGTGCTTGATATTGTCGCCAGACTTGCATTACTAATAGTTGCAGGAGTAATGTCACTATTAATAATCAGCGAGCTGGTTAATACACCGAGTGCGCTATTATGTACTACGCCTGCCGTACCCGTAAAATTATTAACCGTTATATTCCCACTTGATGCAATATTAAGTGCTTCAGTGCCATTAACATCAAAAGAAAGTGCATCTACTGTTGGAGACGAAAGCCCTGTGTTGATGCTGCCAGAAAATTTTAATGCAGGCGATGCTGCAGTGCCTGCTGGCAGCGTCAAAGCACCCGTCATGGTGTCCCCAGATTTGAGCACATTAAGTGATGCTGCGCCGATAAGAGTTGCGGTGATAGTGCCTGCAGAAAAATTATTAGATCCATCACGTTCAACAATAGTATTTGCGCCAAGGCCACTCGTTGCGGTTGTTGCAGAATTTGCAACTTTTCCCGCTGTAGAAATTGTTGCAAGTTTTGTGTCCACTATCGCAGCTGCTGGATCAACATCAGCATTAACAATTAATGAGCTTGTTAAGTTACCTGATACATCATTGTGCACAATTCCAGCAGGTGTTAAGTTATTAATAGAAACCGTACCACCAGACGATATTTTCATGCGTTCTAGTCCAGATGTGCTCAAAGACAAAGCGCCCGCGCTTGCAGATAATCCCGTCGTGGTACTACCGGTAAATACTAATGTCGGAGCTGCCGTTGATCCAGCTGGCAACTGCAATGTACCGGTCATGGTGTCACCGGCTTTTGCAACTTTACTATTCAATTGTGTTTGTATATCAGATGTTGTTCCAACCAAAAATCCTAATTCTGCTGCTGTCGTAGCACTAGAAACTAATTGACTACTGCCGTCCGTTGCAACTGCTCTATTTGCAGTTAGGCCCCCAACAATAAGATTGCCATCGGTTTTCAATGTACCTGTGGCGCCTCTATAAAGATTGGTATCTGTATCTAACACAATTTTGGTACTTGCACTGGGCAGCTGCACTTGATTATTTACGCCATCTAATTGCATGATCGTATATTCTGGAATAACGGCTTGCCCAAAACTGTCACTATTTTGATAATTAAATACAAGTTCTGCGGCAGTACCAATTTTGTTAATATCCCAACCGCGTAATGCGCCTGTAGTACCAACGGGAGATGCAGTGTCAGAAACTAATCGCACGCCAGAAGGTTGAGTTCTATCAGTTGTTATTGCTGTGAGCATTGCACCACTATTAGATTCAACAAATAATGTTGTCGAAGCTGGTGGTGGATTATAAAAACCCATTCCTCGAGTTGAATATAGAGATGATCGATAATCAAGCTGAGGATCATTGGGAAGGCCGAGAGCGGCATGTAATAACGTAAAATTATCATTTGTTAGATTGCCGATATTCAATGCATAATTATCTTCTACGTCAAAATAGGCGAGTGCAATATTTGTAGAATCATTAACAACAATTTTACTGCCAGTAGCAGTACCAGAACTAAATACTAAAGTTGACGTACCACGTTGCACCATGTCATTGGTACAATTTGATATCGATACACCTGATGCATTTAATTGAGTTGATGCGGTATCGGCGGGAACACCAACAACAAAAGCATTAACATAATTATTAATCGATCCACTATCTATAACGAGTTGAGCTTGATCAGTAACTTGAATTGCTGTTGAGGTTGTTGGAGTGCCGGTATAGTCAAATATGCAACCAGCAATAGTTGCCATAGTTCCTGCCCCAGAACTTTGAATACTGGTGAATGGTGATGCCGAACTTGTATGAACGAATGAACATGCTTCTAACGTTAATTGTGCGCCACTCGCCTGAAAAATATCACTATTATTTAATCTAAAGGTTATTGATTTGCCACCAAACAACGCATTGCCAGCAATATTAAATGCTGTATCACATAATAAGCATAAGCCACCAGAATACAAAATTTGTGCAGCAGCACCAGTTGCAGCTATCCCTGTATTTGCGGGCGTTGAGGTTAATGAGCCACGAATGTTACATTCACTACATTGTACTTGTGCATTATTGACATTAAGTGCTGTCCCGTTATTAACAAAAAAACAAATATCAAATAAATAAACACCATTACTGCCACCGCAAGCAACGCCGGTATTAAAATTAAAAAATGATACGGCAATAAAATTACTCGTATTGCCACTCCCAGCAAGCGTAACGGCACTGGCAGTAGAAACACCCGTTGCCCTGAACGTAATATTTGTAAATTGTACTGCAGTTGTTGCAGAAATAAGGTCATTGGATAATGTATTTGGTCGTATTACAACGCCTGTTGGTGCGTCTCCTATAATGGAAATACCACCGGCGGTAATTGCTATCGGGCCAGCGCTATTATTTTCTGTATACACACCGGGCATTATACTAATTGCAATCGGATTTGCTGTTGTTGAAAGAGTATTGGCAACGTTTACCGCTTTAGCGAGACTTGCATATGGGGTTGCAAATGAACCATCGCCTGTCGTATCATTGCCGTATTGTGCAACATAAATAATTCTACTTGCTGCTGGAATTACGGTTCCTCCTGATGTCACCCATTCTAAATTAGTTGGCGTTGTTGCATTCGCCCACATAACTTGGTGCGCTGTTGGTATGGTTGACGGTAGTGATAATGTATAATTTGACGCTACCAATGCCGGTGCATTAAGCCCAACATAATTTGCGCCAGCTCCATCTTGAAACCGAACGGCATTTGCTGTAGCCATCGTAAGATTACCGGTCATCGTGTCGCCAGTTTTAAGCACGTTAAGAGACGATGCGCCCGTAACATTACCAATTAATGAAGAAGTGATTGTACCTGCTGCAAAATCACCAGATCCATCTCGTGCTACTATTGCATTTGGTGTATCAAGACTTGTTGCTGTTGTTGCCGAATTTGCCACTTTACCGGGCGTAGAAATGGTTGCCAGTTTTACATCAGTTATAGTACCATTCGTAATATCATTATTAACAATTAACGATGTTGATAATGTGCCACTTGCATCAGTATGCACAACACCAACGCTATTAAGATCATCAATTTTTACATTACCTGCAGCATTAATATTAATCGCTTCTACACCATTGACATCAAATGATAACGTATTTGCTACAGGTGCTGAAAACCCCGTATTAGTACTGCCAGAAAATTGCAATGATGGAGATGCAATGCTGCCTGCTGGTAACGTTAAATTGCCCGTTACCGTTCCACCACTTGATGGCAGCTTGCTATTTAGTTGTGTTTGCACCGACGATGTTGTGCCGGATAGAAAGCCTAATTCTGTTGCTGTTGTAACGCTAGAAGCAAGCTGACTACTGCCGTCTGTTACAACTGCTTTATTAGGCGTAAGCCCGCCAACAATAAGATTCCCATCAGTTTTGAGTATACCTGCAGCACTGCGATATATATTAGTGTCTGCGTCCAAAACAATTTTTGTACCGGCGTTTGGTAATTGCACTTGGTTATTAACGCCATCAAGTTGCATAACTATATATTTTGGAATAGTAGCTTGTCCGCCTGCGGGATCATTATTTTGGTAGTTAAATGCGAGCTCTGCTGTCGTTGCATTTTTGTTAATGTCCCATCCACGCAAGGCGCCGGTGGTACCAACAGGAGATGCGGTATCAGAGGCTAATCGTACACCAACAACTTTTGTGTAATCAGTTGTTATTGCATCTACATGTGCATCATCATTAGAGATAACTGACAATGTTGACGGATTGGCTAAAGAATTTACATAGCTAATAGCTTCAGTTGAATATAATGATGGTATATAATCAAGTTGCGGTTTATTGCCAGCTCCAATAGCTACTTGCAGAAGTGTTGTACGGGTATTACTGAGTGAACCAATATTTAATGCATTTGCATCATCTTGATCGAAAAAGGCCAAATCAACATTGGCAGAATTGGCGATACTTATTTTATCACTAGTGGCAGAGCCGGCATTAAAATTTAATGTTGAACTGCCCTGCTGAACAATATCATTGGTACAATTAAGGATAAACGTTCCTGATAAACTCAGTTGCGTTGATGATGTATCTGCAGGCGTGCCCACTACACACGCTGTGGTATAGTTTTCTATTTGCCCGGCAGAAACAATTGCGCTACCAGAATTTTCAACTTGCAATGCTATTGCATGAGAACTACCAACAGAGTTGATGCCATTAAAAACACCGCCAGAAATAGTAGCTAAGCTACCAGCATCATACACTTGAATATTAGTAACAGTTCCTGTTATAGCAACCGTTTGGAAAAAGCATGACTGTGCTATTAATTGCGCGCCGGTTGTTTGTATAATACCGTTGGTATTGTTCCTAAATAAGACCGATGTTGCGTCAAAAGTTATACCATCGCTTATAGTAAAACCCGTTATACAATTTGTACAAAGGCCTCCAGAATACAGGATTGCCCCACTGGAGCCAGTCGCCATAATCCCAGTATTTGCCGGAGTGTTTGTTAAAGAACCTTGTATGGTACAATTATTACAAACAACAATTGGATTATTAATATTTAATCCTGTTGTATTAAGTATAAAATTACACAAATCGAATACATAGGTACTGCCTGATCCAGCGCATGATACACCGGTATTAAAATTTAAAAATCTGACGGCACTTAAGTGCGAGACGTTATTGGCGCCAGAAAGAACAACGCCTGTCGCTGTTGATACACCGCCAGCATTAAAAGATAGATTATCAATACGCGTAGTTACTATGCATGATACAAGATCATTGGATAGCGTATTGGGAAGAATAAATACAGAATTGGTTGCTTCGCCTACAATCGAAATGCCGCCAGCGGTAACTGCAATTGGCCCTGCGCTATTATTTTCTACATAAACACCTGAATATATAAAAATAGTAAGAGGGTTTGATGGGCTTGCTATAGTGTTTGCCAAATTGATTGCTTGAGCAAGGCTTGCAAATGGTGACGTAAGAGAACCATCGCCTGTTATATCACTGCCGTATTTTGCAACATAAATAGTTCTACTTATAGTTGGTACAACGTTTGCACCAGAAGTAAACCATTCCAAATTTGTTGGAGTAAGTGCATTAGCTCGTAATGTTTGGTTTGCTAAAGGTATTGTTGATGGCAACGACAATGTATAACTGAGTGGGACGGTTGTTGGTGCATTAAGCCCGACAAAATTTGTTCCAGCGGCCTCTTGAAACTGAACACCATTTTGCGTAGCAAATGCCAAATTGCCCGTCATGGTATCTCCAGACTTGAGAACGTTGAGTGATGCCGCTCCAGCAACATTACCTGTTACATCGCCGACAATACTGGCATTGACGGTTGCTGCTGTTAATGTATTGACATTGTCAATATTGTTAAAAGCATCAAGCGTGACAAACGTTGATTTTATATTTCTTGGGCCGTTTGCTGGATCTGTTGTCGTCAGAGCATTATCAACAAAAAATATTGCTTGCGAAGAAACATTACCGCCTCCTATTGGTGGGGCTGGTGGCGCCGTGTATATCAAGTTACCAAAACCATCACTGGCTAAAAACGTACCTGCTCCACCAGCAATGCTGGGCCAGCTTATGGTAATTCCATTTTTAGTAATTCCGTCAATAGTAATGTTGCCAGCATCATCGACAAGAACTGATGAATCTTTAATAACCGTACCAGATGTATCTGCAAAACGTGGCACTGCATTGAGAGTAGATGATGCCGGCCCCTGAACATTACCGCTGCCACCGCCGCTGCTACCGCTAGCACTAATAATTGAATTGGCAATAATATGATTAACATACAGGGTATTGCCGATGGTGGCATTGCCAGGGATAAAAAGATCTTGCGCTCGCAATCCAGTAATTACATTAACGTGTTGAAATGTTTTATCTGTGGCTGTTCTACCAAATAAAGATAATGGTAAAAAAACAGCGAATGCTAATATTCTTATACGATACATAGGCAAACCATCCTTCAATCTTGTACTACTTAATATCTTCTTAAGGTTATTTAGGTATTACCATCCCCATACAGGTAAAATCAAGAAGTTATTGTTTCTGTAAACAAAGTTGCGTACACTAATAATCTATAGTTTTCTTAACCAGAGATTTTTATTATGAAAAACCCCCAACTCAAGCTAGAAGGCATCGTGCTCATTCTTTTAGGACTGTTTTTTTTATTGTGGGCATACAAATTAATTTTTCATATTTTTCTTATATGCATGGGAGCCATTATTCTTAACCGAGGATTAACCATTTCTGGTTACCCTTCACTTTTCTCTCGCATAACGCAATTGTTTTTTTATTAATATATTGAGGGTAGTATGAAAAGCACACAGCCATTTTCTATCAGCAAAGCAATCCACTTTGGCTTCCAAACAACGCTTGATAACTTTTTATTGATGCTGGGAGTTATGGCAACTGGCGGAATAATAAACGTTATTCGCTTTGGAGCAATACCGGGCATTTTTTTATTAATGTCATTTTTTTTATATCATGCTTCTTATCCATCATTACCTCATACCATATTATCATTAGGCTCTTTCAAAGTTTTATTATCCGCACTTGTTATCTTTGTTATCTTTAAGTTAATTGACAGTGTTGTGTCTCTTGGTTTCACAAAAATAACGTTATTGCTTCATGACAATAAGCCAACGCATTATTCTGATCTTTTTTCATGCGCGCATCTCGCTCTTAAACATTTCACCGCATCCGCATTATACGTACTTATTGTTGTGTGCGGGCTTATGTTGTTTATTGTTCCGGGCATATTATTCATGGTTATGTTCGGTTTTTTTTCTTACGCTATTGTTGATAAAGAACTGGGGCCGATAGATGCCCTCAAAGAAAGCTACCGCATCACCAATAATTCAAAATCATTACTCGTTAGTTTATTCATTATTCTTATTGCGCTGAATGCACTTGGCGGGGCGTGTTGTGGTCTTGGTTTGCTTATTACGTACCCCATGACAGCACTTGCATGTGCATATGTCTATCGTGCACTCCAAGCGCAGCAATAAACAGATTATTTTTTATTGTTCTCTTCTAAGATTTGCTGCAAACAGGCTTCATTAAAAATAACATCTCTTATCGCTTTTGGATTGATAAGAACTTTTGGTTTATGTGTATAAACATTGTTTGTTGGGTCATGTGATATATCTGGACTTTGTTTTGCAAGACAGGCTTTGTGTAAGTCGTATATACCATCGATTTTTTCTAAGGTGATATCGCCACTAAAAACATTAAAAATATTATTAATAATAACATGTTTGTGAGATATATTTTTTAAAGCATACTTGGTGGTTACAAGAGCTAAATTTTCCCACAAGCTGTGCTTTTCATCAAAATGTTCAGACGCAATATCTTCCTCCAAAATATCTGATAAGTGTCTTTTATCAGAAAGAATTTTTTGCAAAGTAGCATTGTTAATAATAACTCGTATATAGGGATTGTTATGAGAATTGCCTTTGGGCGTTTTTGAAAAAAGTTCAGGCATCCATGATGGGATAACTTTATCGCTTTTACGACTTTTTACTGCGGTCGCATGTTCCAGTTTAGTAATTCCTGCATGGTCCAGTGAATCGGGCAATTCATTGGGTGACATATGGCCTGCAAAGCAATTCACAAGCCCATTGATTGCGCCATATTTATTAGACATATTTTTAAGTGCCGCAAGCATGACAATTTTTTTCACGGTCTCAATTCGATCATCAGGTCTTGTGTCATCTTCCATGCATGCTATATACTGTGTATTCACAAAAAAACAGATCAATGCAATTATTTTTTTCATAAACAAACCCTCTCTGTTGTTAAAAATATTTATGAGGGGATCATAGTTTCATTTTTCTGTTTAGTCTATAGTTTTCTCTTGAATGTTTTTTCAATATCATGCACCGAAATAAGCCACGTTGTGGGCCTTCCGTGAGGGCATGTCATACGATTATGTGCGGTAGAAAGCTGATCGATAATCTGCTGCATTTCTTGTTCAGAAAGAATATCGCCCGCTTTAACAGCCGCCTTGCATGCCATTTGCGCATGTAGCTTTTCATGCAGTTGTTTAATAATTTCTTTTTTTTCTAATCCTGCATATTCAGTAACCCAAACAATTGATTTGCGAATTAAATCATCGATAGATTGATGTTGCGCATGTATGGGTGTTGTCTTTACTAGTATTTTAATATAATTATTTTTTTGATCTTGCTGTACTTCTAATGCTATGCCCCGCTCTTTAAAATAATCACCATAGGGTGCAATCACAGCATATTCTTCTTCCGTGAGCATAATAGTTTCTGGGAATAATACTGCGACCGCAGGTACTTCTTCAAATGATGTTGCGTATTTTTCATACAAGATACGCTCATGCGCTGCATGCTGGTCAATCAGCACCAGCCCATCTGCATGCTCCGCTAGAATATATGTTTTTTTATACTGGTCTATCAAAAAATAATCTTGATGTTTAAGCGTGCGCATCTGGTTCGATACACCGCTTTCAGCGGCACTCACCATGAGCGCACCGGACTTTTTGCCTTCCCCTCGCTCATCCTGCTTGCTTACCTCTCGCTCATCCCGAGTAGACTGAAAGGCATATCGAGGGACAGACATCATGGGCGCACTGGACATTTCGCCTACCCCCCGCTCATCCCGAGTGAATTTCGAAGAAATTAGTATCGAGGGATCGTAGTGAGAAACACCAGCAGACTTAGTAATATAACGGGACATATTACTTTCAAGCCGTTCTTTAACCATCTTTTCAATACCCAGCTCAATAATACGTGGATGCAAAAAACACACTTCTTCTTTGCGTGGGTGAATATTAATATCGACATGCTCTGTGTCGCATTCTATAAAAATGACGCCGGCAGGATATCGGCCATGAGGTAGAATAGAACTATATTGTTTGGTAATTGCCTGAATAAGTTTATAATTTTTGACCCAGCGTTTATTAACAAAAATAAAAAGTGAGTTGCGATCATAACGAGAAAAATAATTGTGTGATACTGCGCCAGTAAGTTTAATATTTTTAGCAGTATCTACGTGAGAACAGGTCAGCATTGCTTCTGCAAAAGTTCGATCAAATAATTGTGCAAGTCTATCGGGAAGTGTTGTAACTGCAGGGGCTTGAATGGCACAGGTGTCATCGTGCATTAGTGTAAAAGAACAGGTGTAATGCGCTAGGCTCAAAGCTTGCACAAGCTGAACAATTGCTCGCCATTCTGTTTCACGAGATTTTAAAAATTTTTGACGAGCAGGAACAGAATAAAATAAATTTTCTATGCGTATATCGGTGCCGGTATTACATGCGCTTTGGGTAGTATTAACAACCGACTTATCCATAACAATGACGCGTGTACCTTCTTGATTAGATGCTTCTTTGGTAACGAGCGTAAAAAGAGAAACTGACGATATGCTCGACAGTGCCTCACCTCTAAACCCAAACGATCGCACGTTTTTTAAATCATCGACTGTTTTTATTTTACTCGTTGCATGCGGCAATACGCACATGAGGGCATCTTGTGGCGACATGCCACAACCATTATCAATGACGCGAATTAATTTTTTACCACCATCTTCTATATAAATAGTTATTTCGGTCGCACCTGCATCAAGAGAGTTTTCTATCAGCTCTTTGACAATATTGGCAGGGCGCTCTACAACCTCGCCGGCAGCAATTTTTTGCGCCTCTAAAAGTGGTAACTGATAAATTTTTCCCATACATAAACCAATATAATTTTATAGGTAACTATCTATGCAAGTATACTCAAAAAATGGGCGTAACGACAATCTTAAACGTATATTTTTGTGTATTTCTGGAGTTGTTTTTAATCGTAATCAATTCATGATTTTTATAGTCGGTTGCGCTTAAATTTTTCATATACTGTGCTAATACGCCAGGAGAGTCTGTTGTGCCCGATATAGCAATATGCTTATCTTGAATATATTCATACGATGTCCATTTTAATCGTGCCGGCATGAGTGGTATTAAGTTTATAAGATGGTTATAAAGTTGGGCGCTTTTGAGTGATAATTGTGATAAAGCCGTAGCGCATTCAGTATATATATTACGGCGCGTGACAAGCTGCTGTAATTTTTGTTCTTCTTTTTGTACATCAGTAACCGTAAGCTGTAGTGTTGCGCAGGCCCTTTTAAGCCGTATAATCTGTATATATTGTGCACATGTTATTGCTGCCAATAGCAATAACATTATAATGCAGCAGGCAATCGAAATGTCCCACCATAGTTTAATACTTTTTTGAGATGTTTCTGATATTGTTGGGCATAAATTAAAAAAATTTTTCATAGCGATGTAACCCTTGAATAATAGTTTGTGGTGTTGCATGTGCGCAACAGTGATGAAACTCTTCAAGTGTTTTTATACTATGTTCGTTGTGAGAAAGTGAATAATAATGAGCAAGATGTGCTGTTGTTATGGCAACAAGCTGCAATTGCAGCATATGCGCCAAGAGTTGATATTGAAAAATAATACTCTTGTGCAGGCTTGCCGTATACCACGTGTCAGCGCTGAGTTGTATCGTATCATATGAGTAATTATCAAGCAGCTTTGGTTTATCTGAAGGCGTTTCGATGCTTTCGTGTACCTGATCGCCAGCAAAAACAAAAATAATACGTGCATGATGGGCGTTATGTTGAGCTAGAAATGCCGTTATATGCTTTTGCATGCGAGTTGCATTGAGAATAATAAGATTATGCACCATAAAATGATGATCCCATGTTTGAATAACCGAATGTTCATGTACAAGGCCCATACTGATGGCTTCTTTATTAACAATAACGCCCACTGTGTTACGTGATAATGGAGGTATAAAAGAAATCATAGTGTCCCAACAACAACACGATCTTTACCGTACCAATCTTTGATAATATCAGCTTGCGCAAAACCAGCTTCTAGCATCAATCTATGTGTTTCTTTGCCTTGCGTTGAGCCGATTTCTATCCATAATTGTGGCATGGGTAATCGTGTAGTAATAAAAGCCTGTGCGCCGGTAATAATTTTTTCGATTAATGCATAACCATGATCTTCGGCGACAAGAGCGCCTATATCTTCCCATTTGGTTATTTCTGGTTGCAGTGTTGCCCAATCATCCCTATCTATATAGGGCGGGTTTGCGACAATAAGATCATAATAATTATTTTTTGGCAGGCCATCATATATATCTGAGTATACGCATGTTACATTACGTATATTATTGCGTTGAGCATTAGCATGGGTAAGATCAAGCGCATCGCGATGTACATCAGTACAGGTCACGTGCGATTGTGGAAATGCATGTGCCAGCGATAATCCTATGCAGCCGCTGCCGGTGCACATGTCAAGAATGGTACGTGGTGTGACAGTCTTTTTATACGCTTCTTTAATAAGTACATCACACCATTCTTCTGTTTCTGGTCGGGGAATAAGCACGGGTGGCTGTACCGCGATAATAATATCCAAAAATGGTACGGTACCCAAGAGGTATTGTAATGGCATATGGTCGTGCGTTAATTTTTTGATCCAGAGATCAAGTGTATGCTGTTGGTCTTGCGAAAGTTCTATTGTATCACGAGCAATAAGCTGTATTTTATCTGTGTGTAATAATTTTTCTATTACTGCCCATGCGTTATTTGCTGCAAGATACGGATCTTGATATAAGGGGATAAGCTTTTTTGTTACGATGCGTACTAAAGCTGTTATTTTCATGTGTATATCTTTTTATGTTATTATTTGCGCCATAATTTCTAAGTCATTGTGCAGTAGTTTTAATGATTTTTCAACGGATAGTGGTAATGAGTCGCTGATACTTTGAGTTATTTTAAAAATAAAATCTTTAAAATAAGAACTTTTTTTATCTATTTTTGAAGTATTAATTTTTGTTAATAACTCCTGTAAAAGTTTTATTCGTTCGTTTGGCACGTTATTTTTAAGAATATTGGTATATTCGCCTTCTAGCTCATTTTTTAATGTATCTTGAGCCTGCTCCCATAGTTTGCGTATATACTTTTCGCCCGAATCACTGCCCATTGTGTGTGCATGATATGCGCATAAAGCCATGCACACACATAAAATTCTTTTTTTCATGCCAACACATGCACCAATATTGTTATATCATTGTTGAGTTCTTGTAATGTTTGATCAAAATCAGCAAGTTTATTGTGCACATCTAACAGTAAAGGGCTGTTTTTAAATACATTTTTAAAGTTATCGGTCATCTTGTCATATATTTTTTGATATTCATCTTTTTTATTAACATCGGTAAAAAAATATGGCGATTGTATGACCAAAAAATCTATATAATAATTAAGATAACTATCAATAAGAGTTTTACGTTTGTCCGTATCTAGCTTGTCCAATGTATTAAATTGAGCTTTTTTTAAATGATCCGGGATATTATTGAGAGCCGCATTGATAGTCGCAATTAATTCAGGTGCACCATCATCTCCTAAGACTAATCTGTCACTATCATCAGCCTGAGCCCCCTTGTCAAATGTACATGAATAATGAGCGTCGGCGCAATCTTTAATAAACGTAATAATAGAATACTTAAATGTCAGCTTTTTATATACATCTTGTAAAAAAGTGGTATTACTCTTGCTTTTTTTAAGAGCCGACACGTTTTTAACAATGCCCTTCATTATGTCGCCATAATGCTCAATAACAGTTAGATATCGTTGCGCATTAAAAAAATTAACCTGCAATTCGAGAGTAAGATCTGCCTCACGTCTAAGTGTTAATATTTCATTAAAGCTTCCACAATGCAATCCATGCACAACGGCACCAATAAGTAGTATTTTTTTCATAATCATTCTTTCTACATTAATATTTGCGCAAGTATGATTAAGTCATTGTTAAGCTCTGATAATAACGCTGATTCAAAAGGAGCCGTCGGTGGTGTTGTGAATGGCGGGTATATCTTTGGAAAAGCTAGTTTAACCTCTGTTATAAGTTGATCAGAATTAGTGCCATACTCACCCATCTTGGTTTTGATATCATTAATTAATGATTCAACCGCGCTCTTTATATCTTGCGAAGCACTTTTTTCTTGCAAATCTTGGATCTCAAGACTAACGTGAATTTTCAATATTTTAATCATTTTTGTTAAAAGTTTCTTCTTAAGCTCCGTTATTATTTGTATATATGGTTTTTTTGTTGTTTCATCCATATTTGGAAAGTCATAAATTTTGTCATATAATTTTTGATAAGATTCATTAAATATTTTATAGTCGGTGTGTTTTTTAACAGCAGCAAGTTTTTTAAGCGTTTCGATGTCATTAACTATCTCAACATTAAAAAATTTAAGAGCTTGTTGTCTAGGATTCAGAGGCAAAGGTTTTGCAGGGCTATCGTCTTTTTTTTCAGGTTCTTTAGGCGTCGGCGCAGGCGTTCCTGCAATATGGCTTTTTATCTCTGTCATTAGCTTACTCTCGTCAAATACGCTTTGAAGATAGCGATCCTTTGTTTTGTTGCTGAGATACTTTATTGTATCAAGTTTGGCGTATTCTTCTTTTTTATTGTTTTTACTATAAAAATATGGTGATTTAATCATCAAATAAACCGCAAGGTGCTTAAAATAATCATTAACCATAATGCCAAAATCATTCATTGGTAAGGGCCTCATAATCTTTTGGCTTCCTGTTGATGGAAAATTGGCTGAGTTTAAATAATCTGGGATACTTCCTATCATTTTATGAATTTCTTCCATAAAATCTTTTGCAGATTCTTCGCCAAGCATTTTTTTACCGCTGACTATGCTGAATGTTAGCGGTCTTGCATCAAATGTATACGGGCTATTATACGAGTTATTATCATTGTAAGCTTTAAAATCTGCTTGAAGCGCATCGAGTATATACGCTTTGCACAATAGCTGCTTGTACATTGCCTGATATTCAGGACTTTGCCCTAGTTTGGCAATCGCTTCTGCATCAGCAAAAAGCTTGTTCTTAAGATTAGATAAATCTGGAGAAGTAAAATCCGGTATGTTGTATGGATCTAATTCTTTTTTTATTTGCTCGATAATTATTGTAGGCGCCGGCGCAGGTTCTTGTGTTAATTCTTTTGCCTTTTCAGATTCTTTTATTAACTTGCTCTCTTTAAATATATCTTTAAACGTGTCTTGTGTTCTTGGAGCGCTTGCAAGTTTCATCTTTTCAAGCTGCGCATAGCCCTCTTTTTTTGTAGCAGCATCATAAAAATATGGTGATTGAATTGTTAAAAAAGCCGCAAGATAATTAAAATAATCGTTAATAAGATCATTTACCGTAAAGCCGATAATATTTTTTTGACCCAATTCTCCAAACTTGGCCGATGTTAAATACTCTGCAATGCTCGTTATCGTTGTATTAATTTCTTTGATTAACGTATCAGCTGCCTTGTCGCCGAGAACTTTTTTGTCGTCTTCAGTAACAGTAACTACTACTGGTTTTTGGTCGAATGTATAATTTTTGGTCCAGTTAGCTGTATTATTGTCAAAATATGTTTTGAGGGCATTGAGCATCGCAGATTTAAATCGTGCTTGTTGGTATATACGAAGAATTTCAGGTGTAGTTTGTAATGTGCCGGCAGTGATTCTTTCGGCAATCTGCTTGGGAAACTTAGAAATATTAAATACTTTGTTTACTAACTTTTTATCATTAAACATTATCATCTTATCTGCGGCAAGCGCGGCTCGCATGCCTGTTAAAGAGCCGCCCGTTTCTTCAGATCCGGCATGGGCAATGGTATGTAAAAAAAGAGGTAATAATAAGAATAGTTTTTTCATAAGGCTCCTTGGTCAAAAATCAATATGCAGTCAGAGTACCAAATTTTTTTTAACTATCTCAAGATATATAGCAAAGCCCTTCGATACACCGCTCTGCGAGCGGCACTCAGGGTGAGCGGGTGTGCACATTCAATTACATCTATATTATTTGGCCAAGAATTATTAAGTCATCATTCAGTTGAGATAAGGCCATAACGGTGTGCAATTTGGTGTTAATAAGTTTTATAAATAAACTTGGATCGGCATTGTATTCTATGGCCTTTTTTTTAATCTCATCCAATAATTGTGTCTTTTCAGCTACAGTTGTTATCTTCTCAACATTTTTAATAATGTCATTTTTGAATATCCCAAAAAGCTTTAATTGCGTATCTTTTTTGATTTCGTCGAGCTTATCAGAGCCGGCATCATTATATAGTGTGTTATATAACTCTTTAAAAATAGAGTAATAACTGTGATCTACATGCTGAGCGAATTCTGTGAATGCCTGTATTTTTTTATCTATTTTTTCATCGTTATTATAAAAATAGCGTGATTCTATTAATAAGAGCGCCTGAATATAATTAAAATAATGATTAAGTGTTTGCAGATTTTGCGGGTCTATATCGTGCACAGCGAGCGGCTTTATATACTCTGGGATGCTTTTTATAATGCCATTAATTTCTGAGATCAAAGCTTCTGCGCCTTGTTCGCCAAGTACTTTTGTATCGTCTTCAGTCACGGCAAGATCCGGAAGCGGTGTCACAAGTGTATACTTTTTTGTAGACACGAATTCATCAAAATATACTTTGAGTGCGTTTATGACGGCAATTGTACACCGCAATTGTTTATAAGTAAGTTTATATGTCGCTTGTTTAAATACGTTTTCTTTTGCCAGATGTAGGGTAGTAATAGTGCGTGCGGCAGCAGATAGTTCTTGCACCGCAGCAGCAAGACTATCTTTGTCGGTAAATATTAGTACTTTATGTTTTTGTAAGAGCGCTTCAGATCCGGAGTAATTTGTTATATGTAATAATACCGGTAGTAGTAAAAAAGTTTTTTTCATATGGCCCCTTATGTACAAAGAATATGTTGTCAGGGTACCAGATTTTTTAACATTATCTCAAGATAGCACTATTAGTCTGCTAAGAGAGATTCGACAAAAGCGTGGGCATTAAAAGGCTCTAAGTGTTCTAACTTTTCGCCATATGAGATGTAAGCAATAGGAATATGCAGAAGAGAAGTGATTGAAAAAATAATGCCCCCTTTGGCGCTACCATCCATTTTGGTCAAAACCACGCCGTCAAGCGGTGTGCTTTCATGAAATAATTGTGCTTGAATTAAAGAATTTTGGCCAAGAATGCCATCCACGACCAATAAAGTAGAAAGCTTTTTATCGGGAAGCTGTTGCTGAATAATGCGTTTAATTTTTTCTAACTCTTTCATCAAGTTAACTTTTGTTTGCAAGCGCCCGGCGGTATCAATAATCAAAATATCATATGCTTTTGCAAGATATTCTTGGCATCCAACATAAATAACTGATGCAGGATCCTGATTTTCTTTACCCATAACAATGTCAGCCCCAGTTTTTTGAGCCCATTGATTGAGTTGTTCAGTCGCGGCCGCTCTAAATGTGTCTCCGGCAACAAGTAAGACTTTTTTGCCCAGCGACCTATAATAATGAGCCAGCTTGCCTGCAGTTGTTGTTTTGCCGCTCCCATTAATACCCACTAATAAAAAGATCTGGTCAGAAGGTATATAGTTTTCTTGCGTCAAAATCTTTTCTAAAATTGCATTCATGTGTCGCGCAAGCTCTTCCCCAGATGTTTGGGGCGGTAATGTTGTGAGATCCTTAATAATAAGACGAGTAGTTTCTATCCCAATATCGGCTTCGAGTAGTGTTTTTTCTAATTGATTCAGCGTTGCTTGATCAAGTGATTGAATGTTTTTTAAAAATCCAATGCTTTTTTTAAAATTGCTATAAAGAGTGCCGAGAATATTTTTGAAACTGTTAAACATGGGATGTTTTTTTAAAGTATTAAAAAAGATTGCTATTTTTTAAATATAAACTATCTTGCTACATCTGGCAAATTTTAATAATTTTTTAAGATGTGTATTATTTAAAAAAATTGCAAAATAATTTAAAATATTACACAATGATAGATTATGTGAAGATTATAAAGACTTGTCGTTTTTCAAAACAAAAAAATATATGTTAATTTATCATGACTAGAAAAGAGTTTAGCCAAGGTAAGAAGAGCGTATTAGAAGCAAAAAATAAATATTCAAAGCGCTCAAAAATATCAGAGGTAGCGTTTAGGCATTTGCTTATGCTTTTTGAGCTTGATCTGACTGCAAAAAAAATGGCTGAACTGTGCCAATTAAATAGAAATACTATTAACCGTTACATGACGTTAATTCGCAAACGGATAACACAAGAATGGGAAACAATAAACCCACTTGCGCCAATACCTGACAATAATATAGTATTTGAACCAGAAAAAAATACATTTTATGGCAAGGTTGTATTGGGTATTTTTGAAGAAAACAATACAATTTATACAAAATTGCTGCAATTTAATCCAGACTGGAGCGAGAAAAATATAGTTGTTATGCAGTTAAAATTTATCGATGGATTTAGGAAAATTTTGTATGCAACGCTTATGGAGTTTAAGAGTGATTTGTGTGCTATGTTCTGCATTTTTACTCATGAGCGTCTTAAAAAATTTCGTGGAATCAGTAAGAATACCCTTTTATTGCACTTGAAAGAGTGCGAAGTAAGATTTAATCAAAAAAAACATGGAATGTATGATTATCTTATAAAGATATTCCATATCAATCCCCTCTAAACTAGTCATGATCTTTACTTTTGTCAGGCGACCTTTTATCTTTAATGGTGCCTAGAGAACACATGGGAAACATTGCCATATGGGGAAAAGTATGGAAAAAAAAACACCACACATCAAAGAAGTTCGTCCATTCAAATACAATACGCATACAAGTGGCTTAGCTAACAGCTCACAAAAAGGGCTTGATGATGGATGGACCAGAGCAACATTTATCGTAAAAAAGGAGCTTTTAGAAAAAGTAAAAGATTGTGCTTATTGGGAGCGAATGACGGTAAAAACTATTGTGAATGATGCGCTTGATTCATTTTTTAAAAATAAAAAATAGTGTAATAAAGCCATAAAAAAATAGATGTAATAAAAGTATTGATTTTTTCTTTATGATATTTTAGTGTGTTTAAAATGTTTACCATGTTTACATAAGGAGAGAATGTTATGGTATTTTTTAAGAAACAGTTCGCAATGGCGTTGTGTATGGCGCTCCCCCTGTGCGCTCAAGATCCTGATTTATTAAAGTATTCACATACCGGTTCAGCGACTGGAGTTTCGAGTAATTGTTGTGGCTCGTTACATATTACAAAAGCCTGTATAAAAAAGCTCAAGTCTCATAAAATAAGCGCTGAAAAACTAAGAGCAGTTTATGGCTGCGCCAATCAATTTAATGTTGATGACTTGAGTGCACAAAGCCTGCGCGTCGACAATGCCTGTGCCAATCACTTGAACGCCGGCAATATATGTGCCAACGCTATTCATGGCACCGAAGTATGCGCAACCGAAGTTAACGCGCCAAAAATTTGTTCAGATAATGCACAGCTTCATAATGTATGTGCACAAAACATTGTAACCCAAGATCTTTGTGTTAACGGTACTTTCAAAACCTGCTCAAAATACGGCGCACGCGTATTATTGTCTTCTGATGTAACGTATACCCTGGGCGATGTTATTCCTTATGATTTAGTAGTAAGCGACCCAAGCGGCAGCTTCTTTTTCGGCCCATCTCGTTTTGTTGCTCCAGTGACTGGGACATATATATTAACAACAGAGGTTGATCAAATAGGTCTTAGCTCTCCTGTAACTATTTTGGGCGCGCCGCTGACAGAGCTTCAAGTGCAGGTCAATGGCATTAATCGTGTAAATATGGACTCGCAGTTATTAACATTTGCTAGCATTCATGAAGGATTATTAACAAGTCTTATTTTCTTGAATGCGGGGGATGTTCTTACTATACGTAAAAATATTTTTATTGTAGATCAAGTTCTTGGATTTACTCCAATTGTAGGGACGGTAACGTTAAAGGGATCTGCAGTAGCATCTGATAAAACAAACTTTTATATAGAATTCTTAGGGGCTCCTTGCGAAACAACCGTGCCATGCTCATGCCCAGTAGAGCCATGCGCGCCATGCCTCCCATGCAATGTTGTTCCATGTGAGCCGGCAGGTCCATGCAATTTTGCGCCATGCCCATGCCCACCATGCGGTAGCTAATACAATATATTTTTCCCCAATCTCAGGCAGGGCGGAGTAGGTTAACATCCTACTCCGCCCATTTCGCACTATGCAACTTAAGAAATTTTAAGTAGTTCAACGTCAAAAATAAGTGTTGCATGCGGCGGTATAACGCGACCGGCTCCGCGTGCACCGTAACCAAGATTGGAAGGAATAGTTAAACGGCGTTTTTCGCCTACTTTCATAGAAGCAACTCCTTCATCCCATCCTTGAATTACTTGTCCAACGCCTATAATAAAGGTAAATGGTTCTCCGCGATCAACGCTGCTGTCAAATTTAGCACCTGGTTGTCCGTTGTTATCGAGCCAGCCGGTATAATGTACGGTAACATGTTGACCTTTTGCAGGAGATTCGCCAGCGCCTTCTTGAATAATTTCATATTCCAAACCAGAATCAGTTTTTTTGCGTAGATGTGTCATAGGTGTATCTCTTTCTTGTTGCGCTTGTTGAGTATTGTTTTTTTCTGTTTTATTTAATTTATCACAACTGGTTAAAAAAGTTGTTGTTGCTGCAAAAAATATCATTGCCGTGCGCTTCATAATAAGCCTCATATGTTTGTTGAGTATTAAATATCAATTGTATGATAACAATTTAGCTGAAAAACTCTAGATCTTGATTTTAATATTTCAACTTGAATATGCTTAATGCTAAGAATAGTAATAAGCAGGAGGCGCTGTGTTTAACGTGTTATGTATAATTGTGTTATTGTTTTCATATCCGGTGTATGGTTATCGCTGTAATGGTTTTTCGGAGCTATGTAATAAAAAGTTTAATGAAGTAGCCTTTATTCAAACGCATAATAGTTCTTCGAATAAAACATCTTTGGTGCAAAATCAGGACAGGTCCATCACGCAACAGTTGGTAGATGGTGTGCGGGCAATGAAAGTGCCTGTGCATAATAATTATGGCAACTTGTTGGGGTATTACTATCAGTCGTTATTACGGTACAAAAATATTTTAGAGAAAGCACTCGATATAATGCGGCAAGAAGCTCGGTCAGCGACGCGCGCATTAGAAAAAGAGGCGCAAGTAACATCATTAGATTTAGCAGCTCAAGAACTGGTAATTGATAAGAGTATCGAACAGGAAAAAAAAGACTATTATAACCTCCCTTCTTTTAGTTTAACTGAAAAGTCACAGTTTTCTGAATCAGGGCCATTTGCATATGAACTTGCAAAATTGCAGGCGGAGAAAGCTGCTCTTGTGCTCAAGGCTGGCGGATCAGAGGTGAGTAAAGATATAGCAACAACGTTTGTTGTCCCTGTTGAGGCAGTGAGCAAGCATCCAGAGAGTATTTTGCTCACTGCAGAATTAGAACTTGTTAATGCGGCATTGTGGTTTATAGAAAAAACTGCGCATGATCAGCAAGATTTGATAGTGCAGCCTTATGCTTGTCATGGAGTTGCAAAAACAGAATTTTATCAAAATTATGTTTCTAAAATGATTGATAATGCGCCGAGTCAGCTCAAGCCTATTTTGCAGCGCATGCAAAATCCTCTTTCAAATTTAGAAGATAGTTTGAAGCAACAATTATTTGGTGAAAAAAACGAATTTGGTGAAAGCGGGATTTTCCCATATCCAACATGTTTGTTAGATGCGGGAAGGAAATCGCTTGTTGATGTCTTAACAGAAGTTCGTGATTTTTTAGATAAAAACCCATATGAAGTATTGATGATTATGTTGGAAGATCATGATGTTGATAGTGCTCAGATAGCACAGGCGGTAGAAAAGAGTGGCATAAAAAAATATGCGCATGTGCAAGATAGTCGCAAGCCGTGGCCGGCATTAGGGACTATGATTAAAACAAATAAGCGCATGGTCATTTTTACGGGAACTGACATGCATGCCCGTTATCCATGGCTTAATTTTTATGATGCTTTTAGTGGATGGAATACGCATTGGGGGATGTCAAAAGTCGAAGATTTTGCGGTACCTTTTGATGCTGCGCTAGAAATAAAAAATTACGGCTTTTATGATGACAAGCCTCCATATAATAAATTTTTGCAATATGGTAATAGTATTACTCCCGTACTTGCTGGAGATATTGATAGCGCGCGTCAGGTTAATGCGCGTAGTATCGCGCGTCAACGTGCACTGGATCATGCGCAAGCAACCCATCATATTCCCAATTTTATCAGCGTTGATTTTTATGAATATCCTACTCACGATGGGGTATCAGATATTTTTGATGTCCGCGATGAAATTAATGGCGTAGGTAAGTACGCCGGAAAACCCCTGTGGCGCCCACAAAAAACTCAGAAAAAATAAACCAAGTTTTTTAGCGACCCACGCTTTGCTGTTTTTACGCATTTTGAGTAGTCGGTGAAAGCCGAGAGTAAGAAATTAGTATCGAATTATCTTGTAAAGTTTATATTATTTATTATATAATAGAAATATATGTAAATAATAATATAATAATTAGGTGTCTTGTGAAAAAGTATCTATTGCTCATTATGACAATATCGACCATCGCGATGCATTTCGCGCATCAGGTGGTTGCTCAGGATTATCAAAAAGTAGATTATGCGCGATTGGGGCAAGTGTATGCACCGAGTTATGAAGTTCTGCAGCGATGGCGTAAGGCGCCGGTGCAAGACATGCAAGGGCAAAAAGGGCAAAAAGGCTTGTCTGGTCAGGGTATTCGTCAGGCATTTTTTCCTGATTATGTAAAAAAAACTTTTGCTTATCCAGTTGTTGCTCGGGGTCTCATGACAGTCAAAAAGCCTTCCCCCGCAGCGTTGCTGAATGATGCTGTAAGGCGTGGCGACATGCAAGCGGTCAAAGATATGGTAGCGGCCGGCATGGTTAGTGGTAAAGATATTAAAGATAGTGAGCTTTTAGCAGATGTGAAACACACGTTATTGCTTAAAAAATTAATTAAAAAAGTAACGGAACGCGAAGTTCTTTCTTATGCAGATAAGTCTAAAGAAGATACTCGACAAGAACATAGACGATTTGACAAAGAAATAAAACAAATAGAAAGTGAACGTCTAAAAGCCGTATATATGCGGGATGAGCTTGGTAAGCAGTTACGCCATGTGATTGAGAGTGACCGCAAGGCAAGAAAGAATTTTGAACCATTAACCTGTCCCAACTAGCGCGCAAGTGCACTTTAATCATTGACAAATACGTCTCAGAATTGATAAAATTAGTTTATAATAGAAATATAATTTAAATATAATAATTATAAAAGGGTATAATTATGAAAAATATATTATTACGCATGGCGTTGTTAGCCATGGCCATAGCGCAATTTCACAATACAATAGTGGCTCAAGAAGCAACGCAAGCTCCTCAAGCAAGTTGGTGGAAGCGAAATATCTCTGAGCCAATAGCAGAAAGGTGGGCGAGTTATCCTGCTCGTGATTCTCAAAAAATGGATGCATGGCGTACGTTTAAGGAAAATTGGGCTGGCGCAAAGGATCACTTTCGTGGCGCAGCGCTCACCAATTTGCCATTATTACAAGAAAGCAATTATGAGGGTGGTCCTCGTGTAGGGTATGGTCGGGCTATTGGAAGTGCTTTGGCAGAAAAATGGAGAGATCCAGGAGCTTTGTATGATCGAGCATATGGGGAATTATTAACAAGATCTCCATGGTTGCAAGAGCGTAATGTTGAAGCAGGTTATGACGAAAATGAACCAACATGGCGTGAAAAGATAAAAGAAGATGTTAAACGTAGAGCGTTTCATAATGACCCAATTGCTGAGAATTACTTAGAAAATGCTCTTCAGGATCCAGACGCTAGAAGTCGTATATTTCAAGAAGCTGCAAATCACAAAAACGTTAATCTGATGAGAAGAATACTGAGAGATGATCCGAGTCTTGTAGATGCGGGTCTGGGGCTAACTAATATAACGCCTCTTTATGTTGCGATACGCGACCATAAGCCGGAAGCTGTTGCGTTTTTACTTGAAAAGGGTGCGGATGTAAATGCTCGCGTTGCTGATATTCCTGGTTATGGTACCCCGTTGGCATCGGCAGAATCAAATGTCGATACGTCGCAAAAAGAGTTAAATCAATTAAGAACTAAAATGCTCACAGCTCGTGATCAAGAAAAAGCAGATCTTGCGTATCAAATAGGTGCAAAAAAAGTAGAATTGGGTGAAAATCAGAATATTTTAAATATGCTTCGCGAAAAAAGCCCAGCTGTGTCAGCATCTGCGCGGGTGCTTGTAGATGCTGTAGTCCGTAATGATGTTAAAAAGGTTAAAGATGTGCTTGCGCAGGGCGACCTGAGTTACTCTGATATTTCCCGTGCCTATAAAATTGCACGTGATCAGGGTAGTCTTTCGAAGAAAAGATATTTTAGCGATGAAGAAAAAGCGAAAAGTCTGCATAGGCAAGGGCTCCGTGGATTAAGCTCGGCAATGTATGATCGATTGTACACGAGTGGAAAACAACTGGAAGCTACGGATGCGATTGCAAAGGCGCTGTGGAATGAAATACAAGGTCCTCGTTATATGAATGGATAAAAAGATAGTTGTGGGCCCTGTTAATCACGGGGCCCACTTAAATTGTAAGGGGATAGTAATGAAAAATATATTATTACGAATAGCGCTGGTGGCTATTTCTATCACACAATTCCAAAATCAAATAGTGGCTCAAGAAGCAGCGCAGCAAAAGTCGGGTTGGTTTGACTGGGCGCGGGGATATAGGCAAGGACCTCAAGTTGCTGAACAGGGTCCTCAGCAAAATTGGTGGCAACA
This sequence comes from Candidatus Babeliaceae bacterium, assembly GCA_041660765.1. Classification (NCBI taxonomy): domain Bacteria; class Candidatus Babeliae; order Candidatus Babeliales; family Candidatus Babeliaceae; species Candidatus Babeliaceae bacterium. The sequence goes on from JBAZVR010000003.1 coordinate 79,433, forward strand.
AAAAATTAGCGGTCCATTGAGTTATGGGTGGCGTAAGTATGTTGCTGAGCCGGTAGCAAAAAAATGGGAGGATCCAGGTCCTTTGTATGACGAATATTATGGTGAGTTGTTAACAAGGTCTAAATGGTTGCAAAACCGTAACACTGAAGCAGGTTATGAAAATGATCCACAATGGTATGCCAAAAAAATTACAGGTGACGTAAAAAGCAAGATAGGCGGTGAAAATTTATCTCTTCGGGATATTTATCAACGGTCAATTCCTTCGGATTATTTGGAAACGGCCATAGCCTATTCCCCGGAAATTAGAGGAGTTTTAGCTCGTGCTGTAGGGAAAAGTTACAATCCTGATCCGTCGATGAGAGTGCCTGAGGCTGATAGGAATTTGATAAAAAACGTTCTTGAAGCCGCCGTAAAAAATAGTGATGCCGATGCAGTTAAAGAAGTGGTTAAACAAGAAGCAGCCGCTCCGTATATGCACTCAAATTATTATAGAAAGTTAATTGATACTACAAGATCTCAGATAATTGATTTAGGTAATAAATTAGCTAAATTGCGTTATTACGCTGTTCGTGAACAAGATCCTTTAAAGCAAGAACAAATGTTTTTAGATGTAGATGCAACTGCTGCCGATCTTAAAAATAGTAAAGAGATCAGGCAGATACTTGAAGTTGCGACTCGTAGAGTTAGAAGTTCTCGATGATGATTAATTGAGATGATTATAAAGGGTATAGTAATGAAAAATATATTATTACGAATAGCGCTGGTGGCTATTTCTATCACACAATTTCACGATAAGCTTTTTGCTCAGGCTGCTGAACAGCAGATGAAGGTTTGTAAAAATGCGCCCATGTCCCAGTGGCGATTTAGATTGGAGCAGCTTAAGGGCAATTGGGATGTTTTTAGAAGCGAAAGGCCATTGCTCTTTGACCCTAAGCGCAACTATGAAGTTAATTATACATATCCATTGTGGTGGCGCGATAAGATTGCTGCTAACGAACACAAGAGAAAAATAGCTGAAGAACAGAGAATATTTTTGGAAGAACAAAAGCGGCGTGAAGATGAGAAAAGAATTACCGCTGATGTCGTGGCTAAGTTGTCTCACGGCGAGCCGACTTCACGCGAAGAACGTAGAATTGCATTCGGGAATCCAGAATTATATATGAGTGGGAAATTTTTTGATGTGGGCAGTCGGCAAGGTAGACCGAGAAGATACTCTTTTACAGATTAGCAAACTAAAAAAATATTATTATATTTTATAATCAATAAGGCGCTCTCAAAAGGGCGTCTTATTGCGTGTATTCGCATAAAAAACGTTGAAAAATAAGTGGCAGCTGTTATTATTAACAAGCACAATAATAACAATATACTAATAACAATTTATACAACGAGGAATACACGTGAAACGTTTATTATTGCATATGGTTTTTATCACTATCTGTATGACACAATTTCAAGAGCAGTTGTTTGCTCAGCCGGCAAGACAATTAAGTAGATTTACCATGTTAAAGCATTGGTTGTGTCGCTATCGTGATCAATTTAATGGCTGGCGCATGATACGTAATAAAACATATGAACTTAATGTCGAGCCGGGTTGTTTAGATGCTGCTGGGTGGTGGAGCAGAGCAATCGCGACAGAGGTGATAAATAAAGTGCGTAACCGTAATAGCCAAGCAATTTCTGAGAGTTATTTGGCGACCGCATTGTTACATCATGAATATAGACAAGAAATTTTTGACGCTGCAGCTGACAGATCAAATGAAAAAGCGGCTGTTGATCGCGCCATGATGGAAATGGTATTGCAAGCAGATAAAGATATCATAGCTACATCAGTATTGCATGATGCTATTGAGCGTGAAGATGTTGAGACTATGCAATTGTTATTTAATTATGGTATAAAGCCTGAAAATACGCATATTACGTCTGTAAAAACAACTGTAGAAGATATAGATAAAGACTTACAGGCGCTCAAGCCGATGAAGGAGCGTTTTGTAAATACGCCAGGGTATAAAACTCTGATGGATAAAATAAATCGCAAAAAAGATGACTTGCTCAGAAAGCAAAGAATTCTAAGAATGCTTAATGCTTTATTGGCGGCATAAAAATGCACAGGAAAAAAGGGGAAGTCGTTCGACTTCCCCTTTTTTGTAATTGTTATACGGCTTGTGCCTGAATAATGCGAGATGGTCCAGAAGCGCGGAAAGTTTCATCATAAAAAGCGACCGTAGTAAAGCCGGCTTCTTGTAGCAATTGCTGCAACTCTTCATCGGTATACCATGTCACTTGTATTAATTCTTGTTCTTTTTCTTGCACGACATCATCAATAACGAGTTCATACGTGCACAACGCATCGGCTCGCCGTGCTTGTGTATCAAAAGTATAGCGCGTTGTTAAAATAATTTTTGTGTGCAGGTCTATATCAGCTATTCGTGTTGATAGAGCTTCTGATCCATCATCATCAGTATCCGGAACAAAAATATCAATAAGCAGATTGCCATTATCTTGCATGTGCGCTCGAATATTTTTGAGCGCTTGTAATGCCTGTGCGCGATCAACAAGTAACTGAAATGATCCGACGGCAATAGTAACGGTTGCGTAGGTGTGTGGTATAGAAAGGTGTTCAAGTGATTGTTGATACAATTCTGGGGTTATGTTTAATTCTGCGCAACGTTGGCGGCAGCGATCAAGCATAATTGCTGAATTGTCAACGCCGTCAACAATATATCCGCGTTGTATGAGGGGAATTTGTAGTCGCCCAGAGCCAGACATGGCCTCAAGCACTCTGCCAGGATTTTTTTCTATAAAAGACGCATAAAAGGCGACTTCAGGTGCTGGTGCATATGCTTTTGTTGCATCATAAAACATACTACACAGTTTGCCATAGGCTGTTGGTTTGTTGGATGTCATATTAATACCACTTTAGTTTATGAGCAATTGTCTGGCATGATGTAGTTTGTGCGTGATAAAAATAAATAAAATTTTTTAGTATTATATGCTTTCATAGCTGTCCTAACCAGTGTTCCATCGCTCAATTCATCAGAGTGAACTCGGTCCTGCCATAACCAATTTTTTACGACCGGACTAATGTGTTGCATATCAGTTTCTATTCCCTCATCCTCAAACATGTATTCTTTTATCCGACCTATTGTCGATGTGTTATCGATGGGAATAGTGTATGAGCTGGTGAGTGTTGATAGTTGTATAGATGTTTCCATGGCGAGCATGTGCAAAGATGTAAAACTCGCTATAAGAATTAGTGAACGCTTTATCATAATAGTTTCCCTGTGTTGATAATATTTTTGAATATGCAATAATTAATTATACTTTGTTTATATTGTTTATAAAGGGATTTTTCCATGAAAATGTCGTTAAAAATAGTTTCTTTATGTTTGCTTTCACATCTTACTCTACACCATGCGCATGCAGTGATGCTTAAAAATGGCGTAAATGTGCCGCAAGAAGCAGTAGATAAAGTAACTAAGGCAATTGATACATTAAGAAAAGACGCTAGTTTTGAACATACCATGGGCACGTATGAAGTGCCGCCAAAAGTTCTCACCGAAGGTTTGTATGCGCTTGGCAAAAAGTGTAAAGATGGTTGCGAAATAAATCTCGAACAGTTTAGAGAGTTAGTGCATGCAGAGTCTCGTGTTCAGCGCTATCCTACTATAAAGCCGCATTATGAAGCGGAACTTACTGAAGAACAAAAAAATCTCATCAACTTAAGAATCGTTTATGTGTACGCGTATTTGGCAGAATTTAACATTATTCACAATAACAGTGTTAGCAAAGATGATGGCGCTGTGCTGAATGCATCAATTTTAGGTGGGTTAGATCCTAAGCGGTATGGAGTTGGTTCTAGGGGTTTTGATTATACAGATCCTGTCTATACAAGCTTATTTCAAAAAATAATAAGATTTTTTAGTTTTTAAAAATATTTGAGTACGCGTGTCGATTATGAAAAAACGTTGCTTTGGCGATGGCATAGGTAAAGAATTGTATGCAAAGTATCATGATACTCAATGGGGTGTGCCTCTGCATGATGATCAACAACTCTTTGAAATGCTGATTCTTGAAGGAGCGCAAGCAGGATTAAGTTGGGAAACCATACTTAAGAGACGCGCCGGCTATCAAAAAGCTTTTCATGACTTTGATGTTAATAAAGTTGCAACTATGAGTGATAGTGATCTTGAAGATTTGCGCAAGAATCCTGATATTATTCGTAACCGATTAAAGATCTATAGCGTTAGAAAAAATGCGCAGGTTTTTTTGGTTATTCAGCAAGAATTCGGCTCTTTTGATGCGTATATATGGAATTTTGTTAATGGTGTGCCTATTATTAATCGCAGACAGCAAGCTCAAGACGTCCCAACTTGTACACATATAAGCGACAAGATATCTCGTGATTTAAAAAAACGAGGCATGAGCTTTGTTGGATCTACGATTATATATGCCTATATGCAAGCAATAGGCATGATTAATGATCATCTTGCAACGTGTTGGCGGTATAAAAGTATTGATAATTAGTGCTTAATGATGCTACTGTAAAATATAAAAAGGTTAATATGAAAATACAGTCTCTCATAATACTTATAATGATCAATATTTTTTGCCTAGAAAATACGAAAGCTCGTATGAATAAAAAAACTTTTAATCAAAATATTTTTGACTTGGCGCTTAAGAATAATTTTTTTAGAAAAGAGGTTGTGACGGGGCAACATAGTCAAGTTGTTCTCATGAGTATTCCTGTTGGCGATGATATCGGAGAAGAAGTTCACAAAGTTGATCAAACGTTAATTTTTGTACAGGGGCATGGTCAAGCGATTGTTAACGGTGCTATTTCTGATGTGCGTGCACATGATTTGGTATTTGTCCCTGCTGGTGCCAAGCATAATTTTAAAAATATAGGCGCAGAAGCTTTAAAGTTATTTACTATTTATGCGCCGGCACAGCATAAACCCGGCGCGCTTGAAAAGACAAAAAAGGAATACTAATTTTTTATTATATGTGATTTTCTGGCGTTGATCCCAATGGGTCTATGTCTATAAACATATATGATTGATTATCAACCATAACAGTGCAATACGCTGGAGCATTTTCTTCGATAATAGTTATTGTGTTGAAGCTCTTAGATGGTATAGTGAAGCTGCCGGTTAATCGAGCGTCATCTATTTTGATAGTACAATCTTGTATCCACCTATCAAGAAGCATATCTGGATTTGGCTTTATCTTGCCAAGACTTAATCCTGCGAATAACAACCATGGCCAATTGCTATAACGACGTGCCGCACATTTTGAAACGGTCATGGCGGCCACTTCTTTGCTTTTAATCTGCGATACGCATTTTTTGTCTTTGTGTTTATCTTTACCAATATAATGGAATTGTACGGTGAATGAGGACTGATTTTCTACGGTAATAGTTTTATGAGAATCTGATTCTGGCTTATTGTGTTCCATACTTTGGATTGAAAAACAGGTGCATAAAAGATACAAAAAGATGCGTGCGAACATATATATTCTCCTGGAAAAAAGATGTTACTGATTAAGTTGCTCTTTACTGTAGGCAATCTTTTGGTAGAAATCAAGCGTTTTATTTATAGATTAAATAAGGTTTCAGTTTGTAATTTATAGCCATATTTTTGACATAATTCTTATTTTTTGTTATAAATAATAATATGATTATTTTATATAAATTAGAATATTGAAGAGGGTTTTATGAAACGTATCAAATCTGGGATGCTTTGTATTCTCATAATAAGTTTGATGGGCAATCAACAGCAGGTACAAGCGGTTGATTTTGAAGATGTAAAGTTATTTGGAACTATAGCTCTGGCAACAATAACTAGTTGCGGAATCGGTTATGGTTTTTATAAAGCATATGAAAGCATTTCTCTTAACAATGCACGTAAACATCTTAAGCGCTATGAAATACAATCAAGCAAAATAGTGCAGCATGCGCGCTATGCCATGTCTTTTGATGCTGAGCAACTAGTTGCTACGTATTATAATAGATTAGATGAATATGCTAACTTATGCCGATATGTTAATCACGATGTGCAGATTTTGACTGATATGCAAACCACAATAGATAATGATATTGCTTCTTGGGATTCCACAGAAAAAGCCGATACTTTTGTAGCGCAAGCACGTTTGTTTTCTGAGGTTAATCGTCAAAGATTGAAGCAGATTGCGTATTATGCAGAATTTCTTAATAAGCAGGCTGTGCTGATAAAGTTAGTCCGTTTGCTTGATGAAGAAGTAAGAACTTCTTGCTATAGAGTAGTGTATGCGGCAACGCAGCAATCGCTTGATGAAGCAACTGCTCGCGCTTATAATGCACAATCTGCATGGCCGCTACGCGCTGTGTGGAAAGATTTGGAGCAAAGAAAACAGCTATATCAACAGTATGTTTATGAATTTGCGTCGGACAGTATGCAGAGCCATTATGTGAATAATATCATTCAGTCAGGCTACAATACAATTGCTGCTTATGAACAAGCGCAGCGTACTATTGCAGGTTTTGCTTCTTATACCGGTGATATTCGCGCGGAAAAAGATTTTGAGTTGCGAGAAGAACAAGCACGTCAAGCACGTATTCAAGCAGAAGCGGCACGCCTTGCAGCTGAAGCACAAGAGCGTCAAGCTCGTGCTCAAGAAAAGCAAATAAGGCAGCAAAAAGAACATGAACTTGCTGCTTTGAGAAGTGAACTCAGTATTCTTAAACAACGCATTGCAGACGGTGACAATGGTTACTATATTCAACAACAAAAACAACAGTTGCAAAATAGAATTAGCCAGCTTAAATCACAATTATATGGCCCGTCCTCTTTGTTTGGTGTATTTTTCGAAGTCTTAGCTGATAAAGATTAATTCTTGATAATAAACGATTTCTCCATGAAAATTCGGATTCACATTCCGAGATTACATGGAGAAATCAATAATTTAATTTTTTCTAGTGATAATTATCACAATTAGAACAAAAAAAGAAATTACAAAATACGTCATTTTTCCTGGCAAGTTCCATTTTTCTATGAGTGAAAAAATTACTGCATGCGGCCTCGATGCATTAAGAAAAATTGAAGTTTAATTTTTTTTGCTAACAGTTATTGCGATCAGAATAAGCAACAGAAATAAAAATACGATAAAATTCATCAAGGGTTTATTGGAGCTGTGTGCAATGCCTATAAGTAAATTTAAAATACCGCCACCAGTAAATCCTATAGACAAGCTATTATCTTTTATAAATGCTCCGGCAAAAATAGTTATTATCCCAACAGCAAGGTATGTAAAAAAACTTATATATTTTACTGTTTCTGCTTGTTTACTTGTGTTAATTATAACTTGAATGGCATCAGTGGGTTGCAAAGTATGGATGCCCCAATACACAATAATTGGCATCATTATTGCTATGCCAAATGCGAATAATAGTGTTCGTATTATTTCTATAATTTTCATGTGATCTTTCATAGTTATAATTAGCGGCCACCGCCGCCGCCTCCACCGCCTCCGCCTCCTGAATATCCACCACCACCGCTACCACTAGAAAATCCTGATTTTGATCCAGGAACTTGTGTAGATGAAGTAATTGAACTTTGCAGTGACGAATTTAATTGCGACGCAAAGGCGTGTGAAGCAAAGTGGTTTCTACCGCTCCCAATATACCATAGTGGCTGATACGGATGCCCCTCAGATACCATTTGAGCAAATAATGGTGCAAACTGGCTTTCCCATTGATCTTCGACGCCTAGTGCAATCGCATAGGGCAAATAGTGCTCATACAGCTCAGGTGTTTTAGTTGGCGGCGTTCCTACGCGTGCAATACGATCTTTTTCTGTTGCCGTAAGAAAAAGCTTAAATCCTTCAATTTGATTTTGAAGTTTTCTGCCTTCCGGCGTATACAGTCGCAATATGTTATAAAAGATTATGTACATAAGAATAAATAAGCCAATAATGAGTGGTGCTATATGTGTTGCAAGCAATAACATGAGTCCGCCTATTGCAACTGACATAACTATTGGCAAGGCAATAATACTGAGTCGATCAATAAAATATTTTTTTTCAAAATGCTCTGATAATGTAGTGCGATAGGTGTTCACAAATTGAGTAAATTCTGAATTATATGCATCACCAATAATAAAACTTTTGTGACTAGCTAAAAATTTGAATAAGTCAGGAAAGCTGTCAAGAGCGCTTGCCGGCATATTTTCTCGCTGCGTGATAATATAGGCGGCTCTGCTCAGCCAAGTTGCCTGTTTCATCTCAATAGTTATAAAGCCATTCACTGCAGCGGCGACTAAATCAGCGGTAAATTGTCGATAGGTAAACTTTTTTTGATCAATGTAGCCTACGTGGCCGGGCGTCATATGATCTGGAGGATAAAAAAGAGGCATAACCACGCCAGGTTTTTGTAGCCGAGCATAATAGTTATACAAATATATATACCAGAATAATAGGAGTAGCGCGCAGAGCAAGCCGAGTAATAGTATCGCGTTGTCGCTCATAAAATACCACGCCTGTTGATACCATACCGGTTCTAGGATGATACCCTTGGGGAAACCAACTACGATTGTTAGGTTTTCTTTTGGACGTAGTGGCTTGGTGTTATAAAACTCTATCTGCCCGCTATTGCCTATAACATTAACTCGATAATTGGTGTCTTTTTGTCCTTGGGCGCCCGTATACGCTTCTACGTGTATATCGCGTTGCGCAACAGACTGTGGCAAATGCACAATTGCTGTAAGTTGTTCAATGGGAAAATCCCATCCGGCACCATTTACATTCCAATAGAGTTCATCATGATATTCAAAAAAGCCAAGCTGCCTCTTAGTTTCGTAGGTAATTGTATACGTATGTTCTCCTAAGGGCAGATATTCTACATCGGGGCCAATATCTATTCGATAACCATTTGCTTGCTTAACAAGTACCCATGGTTCAGGATTGCCATTACGTGTAACACTGATTACTGTAAATGGCATATGCGCCATAAAGAAAGCGTTTTTTTTGTAGACTGTTGGAAATGTACGATATATGCCGCGCTTAATTTTTTTATGTTCCGCATTTAGTCGGATAGTTTCAATAACGTGTATAGAGCCATTACGCGCAATAGTTATATCACTGGTAAAAGATGCTATGCGCTCGTACGCATACATGTGCATAGTATTCAGCAGCATGCTGCTGAATACTATAATAAAAATATACGTATATTTCATGCCATTAAAATTCAATGGTAGGAGCTTTGCGTTCATGTACTTCATCAAGTTGAAAATAATCTCTTTTGGTAAATCCATATTTTGAGGCGATTACATGAGCCGGAAATGAGTGAACTACTGTGTTATAATCGCGTGCTGTTGCATTATAATAGCGTCGTGATAGTTGTATTTCCTGCTCGATAGTAGCAAGCTGCTTTTGTAAATCAAGAAAGTTTTGATTTGCTTTAAGTTCAGGATAGTTTTCTGCTACCGCAAATAATGTCTTAAGCGTACGCGTTAATTCACCTTCTGCAACCGCTGATTCTTTTATGTTATGAGCCCCCATTGCTACTGATCGCAATTCGGCAACCTTTTGAAAAATTTCTTTTTCATGAACGCCATATTGCTTAACTACCGCAACGAGATTGGGGATCAAGTCATATCGACGTTTAAGTTGCACATCAATCCCGCTCCAGCCTTCATCAGTCTGCACTGATAAGCGAACAAGATTATTGTAGATATTAATCCCGTAGAAAACAATCAGAGCAACTAAGCCCACTACAGCTAAAAAAATTATTAATATATTATTCATAATAAACCTCAGTTATCTTCCCCGCTGTATAGCCGCGGCGTAATTAAAATCAAAAAAATATTCTTGCTAAATTTCATTATTGTAAAGCCTTTTTATATATTTTCTAAAGTTGGCGTAAGTATTGTTTGCATATTATAGGCATATTTTGGTTTACGCAGTTTTGCTATTCTTTTAATGAGGGGAGGATGTGTTGCAAAAATTTCTGCAATCCATGTGACAAGCCCTTTGTTACCATCAAAATCAGCAAGTAATTCATCGACCTGTATTTTTTTATACAAATTTTTACCAGTAGCAAGTATTAAAAGCCCTTTTTGAGCTCCTTCTGGGCACAAATTATATCCGATATGATCACACGTATATTCACATGCACGAAAGTAAGCGTTTCCCAATAATGGCATTAATTTTGCAGGTGTTATGAATAACGATTTAAGCCCGCCAACATGTTTCCTTTTTATATGGCCCAATTCATGCCCAATAATAAATTCAACTACCGGCATTCCTTCTTGGTAAGCAGCTTCTAAAACTTCTGAATAAAGAACTATGTAATTTCGCCTGAATAACTTTGTAGCAAATGCATTTAAAAAGCCACCATTGTGCATAATATACATCTGAGGTGTGTTTTTTAATCCAAGTATTTTTGATTGGTTTTGTAAGATTTCAAACAGTTCAGGAAATTGTTTTTCATGTACGCGTACAGTATTTCCTTGTACATCTCCCAGTAGCGTGATAGCGCCTAATGTGGTGAAAACTATCAATAGCGCCAACCACATACAAGCAGTCATCGCGAATTTTATGTGCATTATGGCAACACAACCAAGAATTATATAAAATAATAGACTTAAAAAAGCCATGATCCAAAAATATAGTTTCTCCCTGAAGTGTACTTGAAAATTCATAGTGTTTCCCTTGATAAATTTCGCTTATGCATTTTTTGATACTACTAGTTTATCAAAAAAATACATGGGTGGCATCTGCCAAGCAAAAACTCTAGAATTTAGAATATATTTTCAGTAGTATGGTCAAGTAATTTTATAATAATATTGTAGAGAGAGATGGTTATGAACAAGTATTTTTTATCTATTGTGTGTCTAGCAAGCTTTGGCTGTTTGCATGCCGGCAATACATGGGGCAAGTCAACAAAAAAAACCAAAGATCCTATTAAAGAAGTAATACAAGAAATGAAATCTTATCTAGCGCATATGAAAATAAGCTCGATAAAAACTAGGGGTGAATTAGAGTTGCATGTTAGAGATCACTTAAGAAGCGATAGCAATAATATGCATAAATTTCCACTGCTTTACGCTCTTCTTCAGCAACCTGAATTTAGTCATGATGCGCAATTAAGGGATGACCTTGCTTCGGCTTTGGCTGATACGTGTCTTGATTTTATAGATAAAAAAATGCAAGCATGTGAAAAATAGTTTTTCCTATAATAAGGCAGTTGTACGATGAAAGAATTATCCATAATTTTAATGCTTTTTATTAGTTTTTTTAATTATATATATGGTGGTAGTGGATGGAGTGCATTAAAGCCGAAATCGCAAAATGCTAAGATAATTTTTATTGAACAAATAGGGCAAGAAGTTAATACGTATTTGCAGACTATTAATTTGGATGCTATCACAACAAGACAAGAATTAGAGCATTATCTTGGGGTTCTCTTGAGTACAAATTTACGTAATCCAAAGCATTTTCCGTTATTTAATGAATGTATTAAGCAAGAAGCATTTCAGCAAAATATGGTATTGGGTCAGCAACTTGATCGCGTAATGAGTAAAGTGGTAGAAGATTTTGTTACAGAAAAAAGCGTTATATTTACCGTGACGCACGAATAATTAGTAAGAGAGTGTAAATAATGTTAGTAAAATCAACAGTCTATGTGGCAAGTTTTTTATTGTTATCGCCTGCGATATTATGCGTAGTTGAGCCTAATACCGTCATTGCAACCATTAATGTGGGAGTTACTCCGGCTGGGCTTGCAATTACTCCCGATAATCGTTTTGCCTATGTAGCGAATAATAATAATTACTCGCTTGCAGGTGGAGATACGGTGAGCGTATTAAATCTCACAAATAATACGCTCGCGCAAACCATAAGTGATGCAAGTTTTAATGAGCCGTACACGGTCACTATTAATGCCGCCGGCACAAAAGCGTATGTGACCAATAGTAATAGCACAACAATAACCATTATAGATATAGCAAGTAATACTGTTACAGGTACGATTGGCGGTTTTGACGGTCCATCCGGTATGGTGATAACTCCTGGTGGTACGTTTGCATATGTTAATAACTATGGTGGTCCGGGTGGTGTTGGTAGCGGCAATGGGACAACCGTGCGTGTTGTTAATTTGAATACCAATCTTATTGTGGGGGCCCCAATTACGGTAGGGCAAGCTCCTGCCGCATTAGCAATAACGCCAGATGGCTCATTTGTATATGTTATTAACTATGTTGATGGTAATACAGGAACGGGCACCATAAGCATTATACGAACAAGTGATAATACCGTAGTTGGCACCATAACAGGTTTTTCCGGACCATTTGCCATTGCAATAACGCCTGATGGTACGCGTGCCTACGTGACTAATTTTGGTAGTAATAATTTTGCCCCTATCGGTACAACGGTTAGCGTGGTTGATCTCAATAGTAATACGATCATTGCAACAATTAATCTTGCGATTCAGCCTTCTGGTATTGCTATTACGCCCGATGGTCGCTTAGCATACGCCACCAATTACAATACTCTGTACGCTGGCCCAGGGTTTACCAATTTAACGGCGGGTCAAGGTACGGTGAATATTATTGATACGGCAACTAATACCGTAATTCCTCCAATAATAGCAGTTGACCAGTCGCCTGATGCAGTTGCAATATCATCCAATGGCGAATATGCGTATGTTTCTAACTATACGTCTAATACTGTCAGTGTTATAGCGTTGCAATCATTTCAGATATCTGCGCAGGGCTGTAGGATACAAAATAGATATTTAACTCAAATAGATCTTGTTAATAAATTAACGTGGACAGTATCGGGAGCATCGTTACCCGTGAATTATTTAATTTATCGCGATGCCGAATTAACTGATTTGGCCGGCACTGTTCTCGCCACAGAATCATTTGTATTTTTAGATCATAATCGACAACCAAATATTACTTATACGTATTATATTGTTGGGATTAATGGGGTGGGTATCGCATCAGATCCCGTTGCAGTAACAGTCACTCAAAATTGTTAGTTTATTAAGGGAATAATATTATGTTAAAAACATTACGTTATGTATACGCATTACTTTTTTTTATATACCCGCTCTTGTGCAGAGATGTATTAGTTGAATTTAAGACCGCCTATTTTTTGCCAACTGATTCTTGCGTAAGAGCTATTTACGGCAAGGGAGGTGCATTATATGGTCCCGAGGCAACGTTTCAGTTATGTGAAAATGATAATTGGTATGGCTTTGCAAGCGTAGATTTTTTGAGTAAAAAGGGGCATTCAGTTGGTTTATGCGAACCTACAAAAATGTACATCGCGCCTTTAGCTCTTGGTGTTAAATATTTTGTACCATTTTGTTACGGTGATTTTTATGCGGGCTTAGGGTTTCAAGCATTGCATCTGAAAACAGTAAATTGTTCATCCCATGTTGCCCAAATTACGTCAAAATGGGGATTTGGTGGAATCGCAAAAATAGGTGCCTATTGTGAGTTGCCTTGTAATTATTTTGTCGATCTTTTTTTTGATTATAGCTTTGCAAAAGTAGGTTGCGATAAATGCTCTACGTCTACAGTTCCGCTCAAGGTTAGTATGAATGGGGCTATTTTTGGCATTGGGCTTGGATACAGATTTAATTAATTTTTTATTTTAAAAAGCCTTAATAATAATGCAGTGTTTATTTTGTGATGTTCATATGGATAAAAAAAGAGTAATAAAAGAATTTACTGATTGCTTTGTTATTGAAGATGCATTTCCTGTATCAGAAGGGCATATACTGATTATATCAAAAGAGCATGTGTCTGATTGGTTTTCTGCTAGCGAAACACTTTTGGCAAACGTGATATTTGCTCTCTCTGAAATGAAAAATTTTCTTCAAAAAAAATACAATCCACAAGGATATAACATAGGTGTAAATTGTGGTGAATCAGCGGGTCAAACAATAATGCATCTGCATGTTCATCTTATTCCACGCTACGTAAATGATATAGATGATCCGCGTGGTGGCGTCAGAGGTGTCATTCCCGTTAGACAAAAATATTAAGAATCTTTAATAGAAGATAATATAATTTTATCGCTGAATGTGCCATTTGATTGTGCTTTTTTATTTTTTATTTGATTAACAGCATCACGTGAAATATTTTTGAAGAGCATGATAGCATCTAGTACTTCAAGAATATCAGCTATCTCTTCTATGTTATTTTCTGAATTAATAAATTCATGCACTTCTTCAATAAGCTTTTCCATAAGTTTTTCCCAATATTCTTCATCATCGGCTTGGTAATAAACGGGCACTTGACCTTGGCTTTCAATAATTTTGGGGATAAAATTTCTTACTAATTTAGGAATCATCACATGTACTCTCATTTATAAATGTTGGTAAATTATTTTTTTTAATGCATAAATAAAGCAATCAACTTGCTCATAAGAGTTTTGATAGCCAAAACTGACTCGAACTGTTCCATGAGGGAATGTTTGTAATGTAGCGTGAATTAAAGGAGCGCACTGCAATCCACTTCTCGTCATTATGTTGTATTCTTTGTCTAAGCGATAAGATATTTCTTGGGGAAGGATATTTTTTACATTGAAAGAAATAATGGGGAGCAGTTTTTCTGTTATTGCCCCATATATAATAATTTCTGGAATGAGCAGAAGGCGACTTAAACAATAATTTGTAATGTTTATTTTCGTCTTACATAATGCATCTATGCCATTGACAGATAAGTACTGAAGCGATCCTAATAAACCAGCTATGCCCATGTAATTTATCGTTCCCGCTTCAAATTTGGTTGGCAATGATTCTGGATGAATTAATGATATTGAATTGGAACCAGTTCCACCTTCATAGAGTGTTGCAACATGGTCTGATTTTTTTATATAAAACCCACCAGTTCCTGATGGACCCAATAATGATTTATGACCGGTAAATGCAAAAAAATCTATATTGCATTTGTTTACATCAATATCGAGCAGACCAGTAGTTTGACTACCATCTACGGCAAATAAAACGTTATGTTCTTTGGCGACATTGCCGATAAGCTCAATTGGAGCTGTGGAGCCGAGTACATTCGATCCGTGGTTTGCGATAATTAATTTAGTGTTTTTTTGTATTTTTTTTGTAAAATCGTCCATATTGAAATTGCCTAAAATATCTGATTCTACTATATCATATGAGATTGCCCGTTTATGCTTTAACGACTCAAGTGGTCGTACTACTGCATTGTGTTCATAATTTGTTATGATGACATGATCTCCGTGTGATAATGTACCCTTAATGATTATATTCAAGGCATGGGTAGCATTTAAGGTAAATATTATTTGATGTGGATATTGTGCCTTTAGTAATGCTGCTAATAATTTTCTCGTATTAAAAATAACTTCTTCTGCGGCTATAGCCCTTTTGTAGCTCGATCTTCCAGGGCTTACGCCGATTTCAGTTAAATAATAACTTATTTCTTGTAGGACATGTGGTGGTTTTGGATAAGACGTGCTTGCGTGATCAAAATATATTTCGCGCAACATCATGTGAACTTAATTTTTGTTTGAGCTTGTTCTAGGGCTGTAGAGATAAAAATTTTATCATCAAAATGCTCCCAGTCTGCTCGCTCAGGCGCTTTCAATGACTCTGCAATCATGGTTCTTAATAAGTGAGATTGAATTTTGTTTACCACTGGATAAAATGCTCCCTTGTTTTGACTGTTTTCAAAAAAAAGATATTCACCAAACTTGTAAAAAAAATCATCTATTGTCTGATATGATGGTATATCACACCTTTGAAATTCGGTATCAAGAGTAATAGAAATATCGCAAGATATTGGTAGCGCATGCAAATGAAAGTGATGACACATTATCTCATCTGGTCCAAAACTAACGCAGTGACCGGCCCTGCCGTGTTCATAAAAACTTACTTTTCCGTAAATTTGTTGCAGTAAAGATGAGACTTTATTTTTGAGATCTATTAAATCTATAAGATTTTTTTTTGGTAGTTCTCCTCCGCAGCCATGATGTTCTTTTGAAAAGATGAGCAGATGGCCTTCTGTAAGAGGGAAATCATCTAATGCTATAATAAAATTTTCGGTTGAAAGCAAAATTTTATTAAACTTTGCTTCACAAAAAATACAGCCTTTTTGGTGTATAAGATTTTGATTCATGTGTACATTCATTAAACAAGCTCATTTGATAAAAATGAAAATCAGTTTTTATAGCAGAGAGAATGTAGCAAAAATAAATATTTAATCAAATAAATTAACGTTTGTTATGATTATGTAAGAGAGTTGCTGGATTTTTTTTTCTTTATTATGATTTCATCAAAAATTACACAATTTATAGGAGGGCTTTGATGAATAATGCAAAAAATAATGATTTTTTTAGAGCTTGCTTATTGTTGTCGCTCTTGCTTCTTTTTTATAACACAGTTGCTATTTATAATAAGATTCTTTTGTCTGAGTCAATTAATATTGTTAGCGACAATGTTGATGAATTAATTATAAAAGCTATTAAAAACATCACAGAAAATGGTACATATATTCAAGATAATCCCAAGCCATGTCAGCAAGCATATAGCGTACATTACACATTGCTCAATCCTTTAAATAGAGTTCATAATTTAAGAAACCCCGTGTCAAAAAAATATTTATGCAAAGAATTATTAGCGTTCTTTAAGGGAAGTTTAAATGTACATGATGGATTAGCTCAGGCATCGAGTGTATGGGCTGGTATTGCCAATGAAAATGATGAGATCGTATCAAACTATGGATATTATGTTTTTCATGAAAAAATACCAGGAACTCACAACATGACGCAATATGATTGGGTTATCTATCACTTATCACACAATTTAGATTCTAGAAAGGCATTAATAAATATTAATCAACCGTATCATAAAAAATTACATGTTAAAGATTATCCCTGTACTATTGGGATACAATTTTTTGTACAAGATGATTATTTATGCTGCGTTGTATCTTCACGAAGTACAGATGTTTACTGGGGATTGCCATATAACATGGGCTTCTTTTCTTTTTTAACGGAATTAGTGTATGTCGATCTCAAAGAGCGACTGGATAGTGAAAAAGCAAAAAAATTAAAATTGGGCTATGTGACCATGAAGACTCACTTTACGCAAATTTATACTAGAACACGACCGCAAGCCTTACAATTATTTGAACACTATAAAGATTATCAAGGAAAGTACTTTACTGACATGCCAAGAATAGATGATGCGCAAGAAACTTTGCGAGACATTTATAATGGCACTCACAACACTACAATTATGCAATGGATTTATAAAAATGCTCAATAATAATCAACAATTTTTTTTACTATGTATCGTTACGATAGTTACCATAGTTGGACAAGAAAATTTTGTTCTCATAGGCCCTCCTGGTGGTGGAAAGGGTACATTTTCATCTTATATGACCAAGCAGCATAATTATCGTCAGATCTGTCCCGGTGATATTTTGAGAGAACATATTAAGAATAATACAGAGCTAGGAAAAGTAATTAAGCCAATTCTAGAGCGAGGAGATGATATCGATTGCACTGTTGTTTATAAAATAATCGATAGTGAAGTGACCTCTTGTTTGGAAAGAAAAATTCCATTTATTATAGATGGCTTTCCCAGAAACGCCCACACCTTTGAATTTCTTAAAAAATTTCTTAAAGAAAAGAGTGCATCTTCTCTTATTACTTTTATTCATTTTAAAATAGATAATCAAACTTGTCTTGAACGCATAAATAACCGGCTTGTTTGTACCTATTGCGGCAGCATTTTTAATAAAACAACCAATAAGCCAAAAAAAGAAGCGCTGTGCGATTGTTGTAACAAAGAACTTCAGATCAGAATTGGAGATGAAACAGAGATTACTGTAAAAAGACTTAATGCATACAGAAAAAATATTGAACCGCTCACAGAATTTGCCAAGAAAGATTTTAAGCTATATACAATAGACGCTCATACTCCATTGGTTGACTGCATTAAGATGTATGAATCATTATTAAAGCATTAACTTTATGCGTATAAATTAAGATGGCAAGGTGCGCAGCATAATGCTTCCACGATCGTCTATTCTTTCATGAACAAAAAAGTTACATTTTTTATAAAGAGCAATTGCCTGATGATTCTTTCTCTGAAGGGAATTTTGTTGGTGATACAAATAAACTTGCATAAAGCGCGTAAGAAAATTTCATAGGATATAACTCTTAGTTTATTAAAACGCATAACCTAAACTTATGCCAAATGCAAAGCCACCCAACTGTACATTGCCATTACTGAATACATTTGGCTTGTTTGGATAAATTTTTTTCTTTTCATAAGAATATTCACCGAAAATGCCAAGCAAAAGACAATCCGCGAGTAGTACATTGCAACCCGTGTTTACAAATAAGCCGATACCACCTCGATTTATTATGCGATCAACATACGATGAGTTATTGTGTTGATGGAAATAGAAGAAGCGCGGGCCGATTGCAAAGAAATAGTAGAAACGTTCACAAAAATTGAATACTGGTTTTAAACCAATATCAATTGGTACTACGGTTAGGCTTGTTTTTTGACACGTATTCAACGCATGGCCCCATGCTTTGCGATAGCCGATGCTCCCATAAAGATCAAGATAATAGCGAAAGGGGACAGATATGCTGCCTTGAATTTCAAAGCCACCATCATCATAGATATTCTTCATTGGAGATGCGGAAAAGAAAAAGTAACTTGGTTTTATTTCGAGCCACGGTGTTACATCTTGCGCACACTGTGCCAATGCGCACAGCAGCGCAGAAAGTAAGGCGATTTTTTTATTCATACTCATATCCTTTATTTTCACGGAACGATAACGAAAACCGGTGAACTCGTAACACCATTTCCAGCAAATGCAACTAACGAATACACCGAAGAAACGTAACGTGGTCGATTATGATCGTTATAGGTATTCGTTGAGGCATCCACTGTTGCGATTTTTTTTCCATTACGATATATAAAATAACCAGTAACTTCAGATGATGGACTAGTTGTCCATGTCAGTTGGTTATATAGTTCATATTCGAATCCAAAGTTATTTTTCTTTTGCAGCCCTTGAAGATTTGATGGAGGTTCAACTGTTGGAGGGTAACCTAAAAAATCAAATTGTATAAACGTAGGACTTCCGATTGGTAAATAAGACAGTGAATAATTCGGAATTGTTCCCGTAAATGTAACGGAGTCAAAGGTGCCTGTAATGCCGGATGACGTGAGAATTGTGTATGTTCCAGGTTGAGCGCTTGGAGCAAGGTCGATCTCTAGGGTACCGGCTAACGATGCGGGTCCAGTAACGGAGACTAAAGATGTACCGTTGGAATCAATTTTGATCTTCACAAGGCTGCCAAGTGTGCCATTAACTAGATCGGCTGGATTAAGAGACAAATTGCCAAGAGTAAGCGTTCCGTCAGTATCTGGAGCGATTGTTCCTGAATTTGCAAAGACATTGCCGGTCAAAGTTCCTGTCCCACTCAATGTACCTCTTTGCGAACTAAAGCCAATGTTTCTACAAACGAAAATTGATGCAGTATTGATCAGTCCATTCACTTTGAAATTCGCATTGTTGATGGTGATGGTTCCCGGATAATCAGTTGTTCCATTGTACACTACAGTTCCATTTCCTCTGACGAAGACACTTGTTCCTCCTGCGCCGAAACTGGTATCATCAGTAAACGCGACTTGATTGCTAAGTGTTAAAAGATCACCGACATCGTGTGCCATAAATGTAAGAGAAGAGCCTGTTCGCAGAAAAATACTATTTCCGAGAGCTGATCCATCGAGACCGTCTGAACCTCCAGGGCCGCCAGTTCCATGAGTTCCTGCTAGTACCGTAGTATTTGATGTATTAAAAGTGGTCGGAATACCCGTGAGCGCTTGTAGGGTAAAATTCAAATGACTATCCACAAAAATAGCGCCTCCAAGTCCGCTTCCTCCACCGCCGCCGCCACCTCCAAAGCCTGATCCAGAAGTATTGGCGCCAGCTCCGCCAGAGCCTCCACCGAGATTTCCTATATCAATTCCACCCGAGGCAGTAGAGCCATTAGAAGGTCCGCCACCTGCACCGCCGCCTCCGCCAAGAGAATTCCCGCCTTCCGCAGGCGTCGTATCAGATTGGTTGACTCCGCCGCCGCCACCGCCACCGCCAAGTCCTCCAGATCCGCCTTGTACAGTATAAGCTGTGTCATAAGCACCAGTACCAGCGCCACCGCCACCGCCGCCGCCATAGCCGCCACTACCGGCTTGTCCGTCAACTCCATTGGTAAAACTCGTTATGACAACCCCTCCGCCGCCGCCTCCTCCTCCATCGGCCCCATTGCCTCCGGAAGGTACAGCGCTAGCGCCGGGTGGTATAGTGCCCTGAGGTTGAGTTCCATTCGACCCGGAGGAACTGCCGCCGCCCCCACCTCCAGAGAGTACAAATGCGCTCATAGCGTCTCCGCCGCCGCCTCCTCCTGCATTGCTTCCGCCATGCTTACCCCCTCCGCCAGAACCTGCGGGAATCGCGAGACCGTAACCGTTTCCATCGAGCAGCCCCAAGCCCTGATCAGATCCACCATTACCTAGATTCGTAAGTATTCCTATGGTGGCTCGGGATCCAATGCCGCCGCCTCCTCCTCCGCCGCCACCGAGTAAGTCGCTCGTCGAAAGAGTAACGTCTCCACCGTCCCCACCAAAACCTCCACCGCCACCACCTCCGGTGCTACCGGTGGTTGTAATAGAACCCCCATTCCCGCTCCGGCCACCGCCACCACCGCCGCCTTCATTGCCTGTAGAAGAGAGACCTAAATAACTTCCCCCATTTCCACCAACAGCGGTGCAATCGTTTATGGATACATTCATCAAGGTAATTGAAGGATTTGAACCATGTAAAAAAGTTTGAGGCGCGTAAATGGCTCCTCCCGCACCCATGCCACCACCGCCGCCCGAAATTCCATTCCCGCCATTGCCGCCCTTTGAGCTGAGGTTTTGAAAGATCATGTTTTGGATTGTCACATTACCCATTGGTATAAAAAATCCGCTATAGGCACCGCTGTTGCCGTCAATGGTGACCGTGGGCGTAGAGCCGGGATTGCCAATGGTGATATTCACAGGATTAGATGAGTTGTTAATAAGCGGCAGAATTCCATTGAGTTGAATGGTCATGGGAAATGCAAAAGTAATCGCATAGTCATCGGGTGTTGTATTTAAATCTTGATTCATTGAATTCAAGCAATATCTCAGATCGCCTACCTCTCCAATGCCACCGGGATTATTATCTGTAGAGACTGTTACGTTGAGCGTTGTTAAGGCGTACAATGAGTGTGAGATGAAAAGAAAAATAAAATACTTGAATTTAACCATAGGAAGACCTCTCATTATTTTTTTTAGCTTCACGTCATTTTTTTAGAATCATATTGTGTAAAAAAAAATTATTCAATGTTTAAAGTTTGGAAGAGAGGAAAAATTCTTTTTTTGAGGAATATAGTTGGGTCTCATTGCGAATGCGATGGTTGCGTACCGAACTTTACCACTTTGTGCGACAATATGGGGAGTTGGTTGGATAGAAAATTCTGTTAGAAGCGCACCAGGAATGAGTAAGACAGAATTTCGGTCGTACAATCGAGAAAACTTTCTTGGTGGAGAAGAAAAATCATCGACGGTGAATGAGGATTTATAAGGAGAAAGGAGAAGCGATTGATTGTCCATACTATCGAGAAAAAGAGAAAACGCAGTCCCATCGTAATGAGGCCTTGTGGCAATGTAAGAGGGAAAATATTTAATTATTTTAAAAAGAATAGGTGGGTGGTCGTATTTCGACGAAAAAATAGTTTCTAAGCCTAATTCAGTGGCCGCTTCTTTAAATAGATTTCCGTATGGTTTTTGGATTTCAAGACAAGCTTCAAAAAAACGGATGATTTCCGGAATTTGGTTAAACTCTGGGTAATGAGAGCAAATAAATTGATGGAAAAGGGTCGAATAATAGAATGAGATCTGACTTCTTCCTTCTCTTGCCGATTCGTCGTAGAGACCAAAAAAATCAGTGGCATAGTAATTTCTATCTTGTGATCGAATAAAACGTTCTTTGGCGCTATATAATTTTTGTGCCCAAGCAGGATGTGCTTGAAGAAATGCAATAAGCTCATCAAAATATGCATACAGAGAATCAAACGTTATTGTTCCATGATTTTTATCGCACATTTCTAAATAACCTTCTCGCTCAAATTGTTCCGCCAGAGGTATTGCGCGCAAAGATCCATATGCAGAAAAAATAAAAATCGATATAAAAAAAGTCTGTCGAATAATCATGAATTTATCGTATAATTTGTTCGAAGAATTTGTCAATTTTTAAGGGATTTTGAGTATGAGCAGCGTCCGCTCACTTACATTTTCTTCAATCTGAATAGCATGCTTGTTTGTGCGCAACCGAAATATTTTGAGTCAAGTGATTTGCTTTATAGCGGGCATGCCAGCCGGAGCCTTGGCGTAGGCTGGTGTGCCCAGTAGGATTCGAACCTACGGCCTACGGATTAGAAATCCGTTGCTCTATCCAGCTGAGCTATGGGCACAAGAAATACTTTATTAGTATACGCGTTTATCGTGTTATTCTCAACCAGAATTTATGCAGAATTTATGCTGGAATGAAAATTTTACCGAATTCTTGAGCGATTTCTGCAAGTTTTTGATGACTTTCTGAAGAAATCTCTTCTGTTTGCAGAATAGTTCTATACAATTCCGGATAAACCGACTTGGTATAACTAACAAATTGTGTGGCAAAACTATTAACCGCTTTAAGTTCTAGAATATCTAAAAAGTTTTCACGTAACAAAAACAACTGTAATGCTTGATCAACAAATGAATACGTAACAAATTGTTGTTGTTTTAAAAGCTCAACAACTCGGGCACCGCGCGCTAAGCGCCGTTGGGATATAATATCAAGTTCGGTACCAAATTGAGAAAATCCTAAAAGCTCGTGGTATTGAGCAAGTTCTAAGCGCAATGACCGGGTCATTTGTTTAATAGCTTTTGTCTGAGCAGCGCCTCCAACACGAGAGACAGAGAGCTCCACATTAACCGCTGGACGAATGCCATTATTAAATAATTTGGTGTCTAAGAATATTTGACCATCGGTTATAGAAATCAAATTGGTAGGAATATAAGCAGTAATATCATCGCCTTGTAATTGAGCAATAGGTAGCGCCGTTAAAGAACCGCCTTTTGCTAACTTGCCAGCACGTTCTAATAAACGAGAATGTAAAAAGAAAACATCGCCTGGGTATGCTTCTCGTCCTGGAGCTCTTCTCATCAAGAGAGACATTTCTCTATAGGCTATTGCATGGTTGCTTAAATCATCATAAATAATAAGCGCATCATGTCCATTATCTCTAAAATATTCTCCAATAGAACAACCAACGTAAGGAGCCAAATATCGGTTTAATGGTGGTTCACTTGCATCAGCACTAATAATCACCGTATATGGTAGGGCATCATTTTCTTCCAAGAGTTTTACGATTCTGGCTAAATTTGCCTGTCTTTGTCCAATAGATACATATATACAGAAAACGTTGCGGCCTTTTTGATGCAAAATCGTATCAAGAATGAGAGATGTTTTACCAGTATTTCTGTTGCCAATGATCAATTCACGTTGTCCCTTTCCTACGGGTACTAATGCATCTATGACCATAATTCCTGTTTCTAAAGATTCATTGACTGGACTTCGCTCAATAATGCCGGGAATTGTCGCTTCGATAGGCCTGTATTCTTGAGCTTCGATGGCGCCGAGGGCATCGAGTGGCTTGCCGGTTGCATTAATAACGCGGCCCAACAAATTCATGCCAACAGGTGTTTTGAAAACGCCACCTGTACGCTTAACCACTTCTAATTCAACAACGGGTATATTTGCATTTAATAAAAAAACAGAAACATAATCTTCGTCTAAATTCATAATAATGCCATGATTGCCACCTTCAAAATCAAGCAGTTCTCCATAAACGGCATTAATAAGCCCATGCACCTTGCAGTTAAAATCACCAACTTGAATAACAATGCCAATTTCTTCCAAGTGTTGAGGAATGCCGCTGAGAGATTGTTCAAATAATGAAATAAGATCGGTATTTTTAATTTCCATAATATCCTTTATATGTGCGTTTTAGTGCATTAAGTTGAGCTTTTACCGAATGTTCCCATAAATACGTACTGCTGTGCAAACGCAAACCGGCGATTAAGGTTGAGTCAATCAGATACGTTGGTATAATATGGTCATGCGTTTTACGAGATAAAAATTGCATGAGGATATCTTTTTCAGGCTGGGTCAATTCATGCGTGCTGGTAATACGCCATTCTGCAATGCCGTTATTTTTCATATATATAGCGCATATTTCATGCAATATATCAGCTATAAGAATAAGGCGCTTGTCGTGTATAAGCAGATCAATGAGTTTATCAATTCCATGACTATATGCACCGTATTGCTTAAAAAGATTAATGAAAAAATCTCTTTTGGTACGATTGTCTATAGCAGAAACTTTTAAATAAAAAAAATGTTTTCTGTTCGCATGCATAAATTGCGTGATACTATCAAAATTTTTAAGTAAAGGCAGAGTTAATGCATCACCAAAAAGATTCATAAATGCGCGTGCATATCTGCGAGATATGGTATTATTTAACACGTCTAATCCCTATTTAAGCACATTCAGTATAGATATATTATAGCGCTCGCGTTCTTGGCGACTGGCGAAATTTTTTTTTAAATCATGATCAAGCTTTTCAAAAACATCGGGCATTATTTCAAGATAGGCCTTTCTAAGCGCTTCTTGCTTTGCCTGTATTTTATATTTTTTTTCCAGTTTTTCTCGTACGAGCTGTTTATCTGCGAGACATTCATGATAATAGCGATTATTTTCGATCTTCCACGTATCAAGATGTTTGTATAAAGCATCAAAAAGAACTTTTTGGCTATCTATATTACGTAAAATAGCAGTTTTTTCATGTTTATTTATAACTATTTGATCGTGTATTTCTTGAGTGATACGTTTTTTATTGGCTATATCTTGTTTAATAATGGGTAAGCCATATGTATAAAAAAGATATATACCCAACCCAAGTAAGATGAAAAAATTGATCCACAAAAACAAACTATTAACCATGAGGAGACCGTATTTTGTTAAAAAGTGTGGTTATGGTTTCTGCAACAAGCATTTCTTTATGTGATAATAGATACATTTCTGGTTGATGCTGAGCAAATTCAAGTGGCACGCAGTTTATATTTGTATGAGGCGGCACGTTATGTTTTAATATAGCTTGATAGCGTTGCCACGCCTGATGAGCTTGCTGGTTGAGTTCGCGCACTTCATAGATACAGCTCTCCCGACTTTTAATAAGATCTTGTTCGAGAGCTTCATGACGTTGAATAAGAGCAACAGCATATTTCAAAAAAATCTTATCAATTATTTGGTATGCTATGCAGAAATTGATAATTTGGAGTATAAGTGTCGCGTTAATATTCATGTGGCTTAAGAAACAAAAATAAGAAGCAAGCAAATAGCCAATACGTAAATGGGAGATGTTTCGATAATAGCCATGCCTAACATCATAGCAGCCCTAATTTTACCGGCGCTTTCTGGATATTTACCTATATTTTCGCACGCTTTTGACGCAACAAGTCCTTGTCCAAGGGCAGGGCCAATAGTCCCGATACCAATAGCAAAAGCCGCACCCAAATATCCGGCAATTTTTACGTAATTAATTGCATTTTCCACAGGATAACCTTTCAACGCATGTTAAATAGTATGATATAAACGCTTTATATTTTAATCATAATAACTTCATGGCGAAAAATCGATCTTTTTTTAAAAAAGTATATCATTTTGTCAAAATTAGTTAACGCTGCTAATATGGCTGAAGAATCTATGGGATAAACCATATTAAAAAAAGAGATTTTATATGAAGAAACTGATAATCGCCTCTGTCATACTGCTTGCATTGCACAATACAATCTGTTCCGAAGAAACAACGGGTCTTACACCTGGAAATATTTATGATGGGGGATTTGATGATAAATTTGAAGAATTGCGTGACCGTCAATGCGGAATAACCGTCCTAGACATAGTAGAGCATTTGGCAACACTCAGTGCCCCACAGTTGTTGCAAGAAAATTTTTATAATTATACAAACCCTATTAATGTTCGACCATTGGTTGATCTACCAAGTTTTCAAATGTCTTTTTTTCAGCTCCCCTTTGTTCCTTGCGAAGGCGGTTTGTCGCTTCAATTTTTCTTTAATCAAATGCGAGATGGGTATTTTACCAAATGCAGCCCAAACCTTTCATCGTATCTTAACCTCAATGTTGGATCTTCTCTTGAAAACAAAGATCTCGATGCCTTATTAGGAACAACTCTTCCCGAAGTATTTTCATTGTTTTCTAAAATGAAAATAGAGGAACGGCGTGTTGGAGCTATGATCGGCGGGTATAAAAATTTTAATAATAATTGGGTTAGTGCAATTATTCCTATGTACTGGTTAGAAAGTAACTTTTTTTTAAGCCTTAAAGAGCAAGAAGCTATTCAAAATCAACCTCTTTTTTTGAATGCAGGAGCCGGTACAGATCTTGATGGGGAGATGGCATTTGGCTATCAACATCTTGTCAGCACAAAGCTCGGCCTGGGAGATTTGCGCTTACAAATTGCACATAATTTTATTATGAGTAATTGTTCAACAATACTTCCGGCATTTGAGGTAACATTGCCAACTTCGCACGCTTTTAATGGAAAAAGACTCAATTTGTGGTTTGGCGATAGCGTTCTTTTTGGTGGCCAGTATTGCAAAATGTGTTGCCCGCCACCCTTTGACATTGAACAGCTTGTTTGTCTTGCTGCAGGAACGATTCAAGAGCAGGCTCAAGCAAAAACATTGGCAACAAATTTTTTTGTAGGTGCTCTTGATCGATTAACAGCAAACCTGCTTGATAGACCATTAGGGCAAGAGCATACAAGTTTGGGGCCGGTTGTTTATTATTATCGACAATTGACGGAATATATGGCTTTACAAGCAAATATAGGTTTTGATTATTTTATACCCCGTCCAGAAACACGTTTTTTTCTTGTTAATAAAAATTCGGCAGAGTTTGCCAGAGATTATAATGATCCTAATACGGCACAAGACAATTTAAATTTTCTTACAGAGCAAATGGTAAACTTGTTATATCCTGCCGTTTGTAACGTACGCGTTCATCCAGGTATGGTAGGTAAAGGTTCGTTGGCGTTCTGGTATAAATCACCATATTTTCATGGTCTTGTCGGTTATGATTTTTGGTATAAAACTAAAGAATATATAACCGTTCCCTATGCAACAACATTGTTATTAAATATTGATCGAGGCTTGAGGCCATCTGCTTATCAGGGTAAAATATTTGCAAAGTTCTTTGCGTATATGCCATGTGTTTGTAACTATTTATATCTTGGGGTAAGCATGGATGCGACGGTTAATAATCAAGGTATTGGTAAAGATTTCACGTTGAGTATTGACACTGTTTTTAGATTCTAATATATATTTTAAATTCAAAAAAAGAGGTAATCATGTTTAAAAAAAAATTGGCGCTCTTTACATTGTGCGTTTTATTCCCTATTCTCAATCATGGGGAAAATGTGGCTCCTATTGTCATAGACTCGGAAGTTTTACGATTTATTGATGGAACTCCGTTGGTTAATATTGCTCACCTCGTGCATTTTGCATTACAAATTCATGTATTTCAACATGGGCCAAAGAGTGCTGCGCAGGCATCTATGGGAATTAAAAAAATCATGTATAAAAATAAAGCCTATTCTCTTGAAGAATTGGTATTGATTCAAAAAGAAAATCCAAAGAATGATTATGCTGCTGCTCTGAGTCAAGCGCTGGTGATTTTTGAAGATATAGCAATGCCTTACTTGGCTAATTCTCGGGGATCAGAAGAGTATATGATTAAGCTGATTGCAGCGTGGAGCAAGCAGCGCAATAAGCCGCATACATATCTTATTGCTTGGAGTCAGGTAACTAAGAATGAGCATGAAAGTTTGGTAAAACATATGGTTGATTTTTCTCATCTTAATGAATTTTGCGATGATCTCAAAATGTTTCTCACAGATTTTATGAATACCTGTAAGAAATCATGGAAGCAGTATCAGCAGATGAGAGAATCGGAGAATAAAAAAAGTAAAAATTAATGGAACAAGAAGAAATTATTATTGGAACTGTTGAGCGCTTTCTCTTTCAAAGTCATGATAATGGATTTGCCGTTTTTATTCTTGCATCAAAAAATCTATCATGTATGGCAAAAGGGTCTGTTCCTGGCTTATCTGCAGGGCAAGAAGTAGAACTCAAGGGATATTGGGAACATCATGCAAGATTTGGTAAGCAATTTATTATACAGGCCTGTATAAATAAAGTTCCAACGAGCATAACTGGTCTTAAAAAATATTTAGGCTCGGGCCTTATTAAGGGCATCGGGCCTGCATATGCAGAAAAACTGGTGAATCACTTTGGTCAATCTGTTTTGACGATAATTGATACACAGCCGAATCGTTTGCATGAGGTTCCCGGTATTGGCGCAAAACGCATCGAAACTATTGTTACCGCATGGGGCGAGCAAAAAGGTATCGCTGATATCATGATTTTTCTGCAAGAAAAAGATATATCTCCTGCATACGCCGCTAAAATTTATAAAAAATATGGTCAAAATGCTCGCGCTATTATCCACGAAAATCCCTATCGGTTGGCAGAAGAAATTTGGGGTATTGGCTTTAAGATGGCGGATAAAATAGCGCTTAATGTTGGGTTTCAGCTTCACTCTTCTGCCAGAATTTCTGCAGGTATACTATTTGCCTTGAGTCAAGCAACGCAACAAGGCCACTTATATCTGGAGCTTGATGACGCGCGTCAAAAAACATTAGAATTATTAGAGCTTGGCGCGGAACATAAACAGTTGCTTAAGCCTGCGCTGCATGAATTATATGATAGCAATAAAATTACATTAATCACGCACCAAAATATATATTATATTGGGTTGCAGTTTCATAAATTTATAGAAGATTCGGTAGCAAAAACTATTAAAAAATTATTGGAATATCCTTCGGCTTTGACTATTAATTATCATACGCATTATGAAACCTTGCGCGTACCCCAGAAGAATGAGATCGCTCTTAATGAACAGCAGCAAATGGGTATTATGGCCTGCTTGAATAATAAAGTAACTATTATAACGGGTGGTCCAGGTACAGGAAAAACAACGCTTATAAAAAAATTGTTATCAATTTTAGAATTAGAACATGTTGAGTATAAGCTAGCATCTCCGACAGGAAGAGCGGCTCAACGAATGATGGAAAGTACGGGCCGTTATGCAATGACGTTGCACAGGCTTTTGGAATTTGATGTCAGCACTATGCGTTTTGTTCACAATGAGGGTAATGCGCTTAAAACCAATTATTTAATAGTTGATGAAGCCTCTATGATT
The DNA here is from genome assembly GCA_041660765.1 of Candidatus Babeliaceae bacterium. Lineage (NCBI taxonomy): Bacteria > Candidatus Babeliae > Candidatus Babeliales > Candidatus Babeliaceae > Candidatus Babeliaceae bacterium. The sequence goes on from JBAZVR010000003.1 coordinate 108,892, forward strand.
GATGTTTTTCTTGCGCATGCTCTTATTAAAGCACTTGCGCCATCTACTCATTTGGTATTAATTGGGGATATCGATCAATTACCTTCAGTGGGCGCGGGCAATTTTTTACAGGATTGTATAAAAAGTGAGCTTGTTCCTACTATTCGATTAACAGAAATTTTTAGACAGGCGCAGGACAGCCTTATTGTGGTTAACGCCCACCGAGTGAATCGTGGCGAATTTCCTACGACGTCTTTACCAGATGCTCGTCGTGACTTTTTATTTTTGAAGGAAGAGTCTCCAGAAAATATGGCGGTTCATTTAAAGCGCATTTTATTTATTGAGTTGGCAAAGCATGGTATTAAGCAAGAAGACGCGCAGATTTTGGTGCCTATGAATAAAGGTCTTGCCGGTGCCTATAATTTGAATCATGTTCTGCAGTCGCTTGTTAATCCCGAACATAAAGAATCTGTTATGCATGCTGGAGTAGCCTATAAAATAGGTGATAAAGTTATGCAAATAAAAAATAATTACGACAAAAATACTTTTAATGGTGATATTGGTGTTATAGATTCTATTAATACCATCGACAAAACATTGGGTGTTAGCTTTGGCAACCGATTAGTTGAGTATGATTTTGATGAGCTCAATGAACTTGTTCTCGCTTATGCCATTACTATTCATAAAAGCCAAGGCTCAGAATATCCTGCGGTTATTATCCCTATTTTTATGCAACATTTTACTCTTTTACAACGCAATTTGGTGTATACTGCTATAACTCGTGCTAAAAAATTATGCGTTATTATTGGAGAGCCTCGTGCCCTTGCCATGGCAATCAAAAATAGTAAAAAGCAGCAAAGAATAACATTTTTAGAAAAATTTTTACGTGAATAACCAGTTTTTATATGACCAGTAACCGTTTTTTTATGCTTTTATCCGCTTGCATGCTTATGTGTGGTATGATTTTTTTTGCATATATGCATGATATAATTATTATTAATCTGTTTTATTATAAGCCGCGAGTAATTTCTTGTGGGCAATCGCACAAAAAAATAGTTACTATTACGTATTACGGACCAATGGGCTCTGTGCAAGAAAAAAAAGAAATTATTTGGTCGAACAATAAAATTGATAATGTGCAGTATCTTGTAACGTCATGGCTTACGTTGCTTGAACAAGAAAATATTGTATCTAAGAAAATATCATTACAATCCTGTGCGCTTTCTGTGTCCGAGCAGGACGCTTTTATATCGTTTGATAGAAGTTTTTTTGCAAAACAAAGCTCTGTGCGAGATAAACTTATGTTGATAGAAAGTTTATTGCAAACGATACGCGATAATGAAATTAATCTACAGGGGATTTATTTTTTAAGTCATCATCAGCCACTCAATGATAAACATCTTGATTTTTCTAAGCCATGGCCATTAACAGGATTTGTATCTGCGCCGTATCAAGCTCAGCCAATTACGCCGTTAGATAATAAAAAACAATATACTATTGTTTTGGCTCCTGCAGGTGATGCAAAAAATACAGAACGTGTTGTGTATAATAATTTTGAGTGTGCGCTTACGTTGCAATATGCCCAAGAACTTAAAACAGCGCTTACAGAAATGATGCCCTATAGCACGGTTATTATAACGCGCCATGCAGGCGATATAGTAGAGCCACTTTATAACGCTGCATTAGCAAATAGATTACAAGCTGATCTCTATATCAGCTTGCATGCATTTCAAGAAAAAGAGTTATTATCGTCATTAGGGCTTTATTATGTAATGTATAACCCAGTAACAGATTTGTGGCATAAAAAATCAACTAAATTAGAATGCACGCCCTACACTATGGCATATTTAGATAATCTGGTAATAACTCAAAGTTATGCGTTTTTTTTAGAAAAGAGCTTATTGTCTGAGCAAAAAAAGTACGGCTTTGCTACAAAAAAAACAGTAGGTATGCCCTTTAAACCACTTCTAGGGGTGCATGTTCCTGCAGTCGCATTAGAAATTGGCGTAACTGAAAAACAAAATATCATAGCGCATGTCATGCCTGTTGCTACAGCCATTAATGCGTTATTAGAAAAAATAAATTTATAAAAAATTGAAATCAAATGCTCTTTTTTTTTATGCTCACTACGATATGAGTATATATTACAAAAAGGGAATACTATGAATCTTGATTTACGTCACAAAGATTTACTGCGTGGATTGCTGTATATCGTCGGTGGTGTCGCGTTATTGCTCCATACTTTTGGATACATTCAAAAGGGCATTAACGCTGTTCTCATTATTTTATCTATCACTATTATTGGCTACGGCATTGCTAAATCCGGTGTCTATGGCATAGTGCGCAATCTTATTTCTAAGAAGTAGAACTAAAAAAGAGCTTAAGGGTTTAAACTCTTAAGCTCTTTTGCATAATTTTCAAACATGTGTTCGTATGGTGCCCAGAAAATTTTGTCTGTTTTTAATTCATCTTTGACAGCAGTATCCAGTAATTCAAGAGTCTTAATAGCTGCGTCGCGATTACCTGTTTTTTGCACAGTCATTTTAATGATTTGCATGTCAAATTGCGCGCCAAAATACTTTGTAACTTTCACTTGAACTTTATTAGTGACCAAAAGATTGAATATTGTTGCTATGCAGAAGGCTGCCAAAACTCTGAGCGCTGGCTTATTTATTAATGGTGTTTTTCCTAATAGCCAAAAGATAGCCAAGGTTAAACAGAAAGCAAAGAGCATAACTACATACGGTATAATTTTTAGGCTTAAGGGCGTAACGCCTTGCTTAAAAACCATAAAATAACGAGCAAGTAAAAAATCTTGTTGCGCTTGTGGAATATTCAAAAGCCATTCAGGATTTATGATCATAAAAGGATTTTTGCTTTGAGGATGTATGCCATATACTGCAAATTTATTCCATGGGTTTATTTGTATTCCAGCCTTTTTAGGTGCGGCAATTTCATAATTATTGTCAAAATCAACTAATTGAGCGGCCCTGGCAGCTATAGTGGTAACAGCTTCTGGTGCTTGTATAAGATAGCCATCTTCAGCAAATTCAACCATTTTTGCATGAGCTGAATTTGTTAATAATAAAGCTAATGCGATACTTATTATATGCATTGTTGCAACTCCCGTGCTAGATGTTGTAATTGTAGACAATATAATTTTCTTTCTCCGCAGGCCGGATGATCAGCGAATAGACCAAAATATGAATTTACCGATGGATGTTTATATTCTTTCTCCCATCGTTCAGCAAGTTTAATGCCTCCTTCATAAGAATTAAGTGCAGAAAGTGAACAATGATCAGCTTCGCGCTCTATGGTTCGCCGATATGCTAAGCATGTCAATTGTGTGATAAGTATACACATAAATACTAGCATATAAGCAAAGGCGGACGCATGCCATTTATGAGTAACATAATAATGTGCAATACGTTTGTGGATATATGCTGACAATAGCATGAGTATAATAAATAATAGACACAATGCCAGGTTCAAATATTGGGTATGGTGTTTTTTAACGTGCACCATTTCATGCCCAATCAAAAAACGTTGTTCTTCTGGGGACAAGTCTTCTAAAAAGCCTTCGCTAATAAATAAGAAAATTTTATTACTTATAGGGATAATATTGAAAAACGAGGGGAAATAAGCAAAGGCATTGCAATATCCATATACTGATAAGGCAGTCTGACTCATTTTGCGAATGATAATAGGCTCGGTTACGCCCATTTCACGAGCAATGGCCCGTATTTTTTCTTCTAAATTTTGAGCTACTGGTTGCGATCCAAATGATTTTTCTGCATTACGTATGGCATATGTATCGATTTTTTCTTGTATAAAATTATTTTTTGCAATTAATGATAAAAAAAGTGCAACTATGATAAATATCGGCGCTATGTATTTTATGTTAGATGCTTTTACTGTATCTGTTAATGTGATGGGTACAAAGTAGGATGCGATATGATTGAACATGATAATGCCTATTATTTGTTATTATAATTATATTTATAAATATATATTTATAATAAATTTTGTCCAATAAAACAGGGCCTGCTGAGCGTGTTTTATTGGACAATGGGTAATTGTGCTGAAAAATTAGAATTATTAGCACAAGCGATATAACTTATAGATACTTTTTTATGTACGCTTGAGCAAATTTTTTAAGAGCTTCTTTTTTATCCAGCAAGGCTTTTTCAAATAAATAATGGTAGCGAGGCCGTTCTTGATGGGGTACAAATTTTTCAATGTGCCATAGTGCATGATAGCGCACGTGGGATGATGTGTCGCCAGCGAGTAGTGCAATCTGTTTGTGATAATTTTGATCTGCTGGATTGAGCAGTAACGTGTAAGATTTTTGTAAAATATCTTGTTTTAAGGGCCATAATCGAATATTTGGATGCCTATCCTGCATGGTGA
>JBAZVR010000004.1 GCA_041660765.1 Candidatus Babeliaceae bacterium
AATATTGCATCTGTCGGCAACCGTTCCATTTCCTCCAGCGCTGCTTGACGAATGTATCCGTCCTCGTCAAAACTAGCAATGCCTAATAGATGCACGGTCTCTATTGTAGAATATTGTTCACGCAATTGTGGTAGGATATGGGCGGTTAAAAAACGTTCCGACCGTAGCAGTTTGTCGTATACATGATGATCGCAGCAGCCAATTCTGCAGCAATCAATCATTTTTGGACTGTGAAAACCACGATATCCTTTTAATAATTGACGATAATTTTTGGAAATAGTGCGCAATTGTTTTCGCACGGTTTTTTGAGCCATGAGCTGTGCAATTGCGCTTACCAAGAGTGCATGTGATGGCGCAGGATATTCCTGAGCAAGCTTACGCAGGAGTTTAATTATATCGTGCTCAAATGTTTGTATATTGCTCATGAGATATAATTATTCTTCTTTTTCTGCAGTATAAGTTAATGCTTCTAGTACCATTTCTTTAAGCTGTTCTATAGTGAATGTAGCGTGTCGAGCAGCATTTATTACAATAATACCACGTATAGCGTCTCCCAAACCCAAAGAAGCTTTTGGTGTATTTTTTAACCAATCATGACGATACCAACATTCATCACCTGCTGTTACTGGAGTAAATGAGATCAAGTGTTTATTTTTAAATTCATCTTGCTCTGTAATTGTTACTTCAAAGGTACCATAACCTATTTCATGGGTGCCTCCTCTATCCCAAAGGCTTCCAAGGTCACACTCCCACTGTTTATTCCGTAATTTTTCTTCAAGTTCTGGATACGTTGGTATGATCACATCATACAGGAGTGAATAATTAGTCATGCGTTGAGCGTATGTGAGCGTATCTCCGTCAAGAGTACACGCGTCGTTTATAGATGTTGAAGCATACTCTCCTCCATCTATCGTGTTGTCAGCAATTTTTAATGTGTTCCCTATACGTCGTATGATACTAATTTCGGTAAATGTTCCGGCACCATATCGAGGCTTCCAATGGGCATATACAAGATGAGGCCCATGTGACAATGTGCCGATATATTTCCACCGATATATGTCGCGTTCGGCATCGTCTTGTTCTGGAATAAATGTATCTAAATCAAGTTCATTAGGCATTTGATCGGATAGTCTTGGAGTAAGTTTTTCCATACACGCATCTGGAATTGGTTTGTTGTTATAGAGTAGGTCCCTGTGTAATTTTTTGTTATAACAGGATGCTTGTTCTATCCGCGTTGCAGATTGTGATGCATGATAATTGTACATGCTCGAGCAGCCAGGGAGCATGAGAATAAATATCATGTGATATTCTTTTAATATTTTATTACATATTTTTTTATAGGTAGACATGCTTTCTGTTTCTTTCATGAGATGTAATTATTCTTCTTCTTTTTCTTTTTCTGCAATATAGGTTATTGCTTCTAGCATAATTTCTTTAAGCTGCTCCATAGTGAGTGGTTTATGAGCATGTTGAGAAGCATATACTCCAATAACACCACGTATCGCGTCTTTCAAACCTAAAGAGGCTTTTGGTGTATTTTTTAGCCAATTCTGAGCATCAAAATCATCATCAACTGCAGGAGTAAACGAAATTAAGCGTTTGTTTTTAAATTCATCTTGTGCCGTAATTGTTACTTCAAGGGTACCATAACCTATATAACTAGGGCTTCCACAAGATAAACCTTTTAGTTGTTTATTCTGTAATTCTTTTTCAAGTTCTGGATACTGCTCTATGATCAAGTAATACAGTAAAAAATCGGCCATGACCTGACAGTACGTGAGCGTATTTTTGCGAAGTGTACTTGATTTTTCTAAGATCATTGTTGGACCTGCATCGTAGCCGATGATATTATGATCAGCAACTTTTAATATATTTCCTATGCGGCTTATGATATGAATTGAACTGGATTTACGGGTACCATCTTGAGGTGACAAATAAGCATATATAAGATGAGATCCATGCGGTAATGTGCCGATATATTCCCATTGGTGCATGCCGCGTCCTGCATTGTCCTGTTGTGGAATGAATGTATCTAAATCAATTTCGTGGGGCCATTTAAATTGAAATAGGTCGGCAGTAAGTCTTTTCATGCATGCATCTGGAATTGGTTTGTTATTATAGAGTAGGTCTTTGGGTAATTTTTTATTATGACATGATGCTTGTTCTATCCGCGTTGCAGATTGTGATGCATGATAATTGTACATGCTCGAGCAGCCGGGGAGCATGAGAATAAGTATCATGTGATATTTTTTTAATATTTTATTACATATTTTTTTATAGGTAGACATGCTTTCTGTTTCTTTCATGACGTGTAATTATTTTTCTTTTTCTGCCGCATACGTTAATGCTTCGAGCACCATTTCTTTAAGTTGTTCCATAGTGATCGGTTTATAAGCGTGTTGAGAGGCGTATGCGTCAACAACACCAAATAGCGCGTCTCCCAAACCCAAAGAAGCTTTTGGTGTATTTTTTAGCCACTTCTGAGCGTTAAAACCATCATAACTTTTTTCAGGAGTAAGTGAAATCAAGTGTTTATTTTTAAATTTATTTTGCTCCGTAACTGTTACTTCAAATGTACCATAACCTATTTCATGAGTGCCTCTTCTATCCCAAAGGCTTCCAAGGTCGCATTCCCACTGTTTATTCCGTAATTCTTTTTCAAGTTCTGGATACGTTGGTATGATCACATCATCCAGGAGTGAATAACTAGTCATACATTGAACGTATGTGAGCGTATATCCGTCAAGAGTACACGCGTCGTCCCATATACACGTTGAATGATACCCTGTACCGATACTATCATCAGCGATTTTTAATGTATTCCCTATGCGTCGTATGATACTAATTTCGGTAAATGATCCGGAGCCATATCGAGGTGTCCAATTAGCCAATACAAGGTGAGGCCCATGCGGTAATGTGCCGATATATTTCCAATAGCATATGTCTTGATTGGCGGCAGAGTCCCAGGGTAAAACAAATGTATCTAAATCAAGTTCATTGGGCAGTTGATAGGATATTCTGGGGGTAAGTCGGTTCATCCATTTATCCGGAATCGATTTGTTGTTATAGAGTAAGTCTTTGGGCAATTCTTTATTATGATAGGAGACTTCTTCTGCTGTATAAGTTATTGCTTCAAGCACGATTTCTTTAAGCTGCTCCATAGTGAGTGGTTCATGGGGATGTTGAGAAGCATATACTGCAAAAACACCAAATGTCGCGTCTCCCAAATCCAAAGAGGCTTTCGGTGTATTTTTTAGCCAATTTTGAGCATCAAAATCATTATTATCTTGTGCAGGAGTAAACGAGATACAGCGTTTATTAGAAAATTGACCCCATCCCGTAATTGTTACTTCAAAGGTACCAGAACCTACATGACCAGCGTTTTCAGAAGATAAATCTGTCCCCTTTTTATTTTGTAATTTTTCTTCAAGTTCTGGATACTTTTGTATGATTTCATCATACAGTAGAGAATAGGGCATTTTCTGAGAGTACGTAAGCGTATCTCCATCAAGAGTACACTCTTCGCTTATAGATGTTGAAGCATGCTCTTCACGGATACTATTACAACCATTATCAGCAATTTTTAATATATTCCCTATGCGTCGTATGATACTAATTTCGGTATATGTGTGGTCATCGCTTTGGCATGAATAATAAGCATATACAAGACGAGGTCCATGTGGCAATGTGCCGATATATTTCCACCGATATATGTCGTGCTCGGCGTCGTCCTGTTCTGGAATGAATGTATCTAAATCAAGTTCATTGGGCATTTGATCGGATAGTCTTGGAGTAAGTTTTTTCATACATGCATCTGGAATTGGTTTATTTTTATAGAACAAGTTTTTGGGTAATATTTTATTATGACAGGATGCTTGTTCTGCTGTATAAGTTATTGCTTCAAGCACGATTTCTTTAAGCTGCTCCATAGTGAGTGGTTCATGGGGATGTTGAGAAGCATATACTGCAAAAACACCAAATGTCGCGTCTCCCAAATCCAAAGAGGCTTTCGGTGTATTTTTTAGCCAATTTTGAGCATCAAAATCATTATTATCTTGTGCAGGAGTAAACGAGATACAGCGTTTATTAGAAAATTGACCCCATCCCGTAATTGTTACTTCAAAGGTACCAGAACCTACATGACCAGCGTTTTCAGAAGATAAATCTGTCCCCTTTTTATTTTGTAATTTTTCTTCAAGTTCTGGATACTTTTGTATGATTTCATCATACAGTAGAGAATAGGGCATTTTCTGAGAGTACGTAAGCGTATCTCCATCAAGAGTACACTCTTCGCTTATAGATGTTGAAGCATGCTCTTCACGGATACTATTACAACCATTATCAGCAATTTTTAATATATTCCCTATGCGTCGTATGATACTAATTTCGGTATATGTGCAGTCATCGCTTTGGCATGAATAGTAAGCATATACAAGATGAGGTCCATGTGGCAATGTGCCGATATATTTCCACCGATATATGTCATGCTCGGCGTCGTCCTGTCCTGGAATGAATGTATCTAAATCAAGTTCATTGGGCATTTGATCGGATGGTCTTGGAGTAAGTTTTTTCATACATGCATCTGGAATTGGTTTGTTTTTATAGAACAAGTTTTTGGGTAATTTTTTATTATGACAGGATGCTTGTTCTAAATCAAGTTCATTGGGTATTTGATCGGATAGCCTTGGAATCGGCTTGTTGTTATAGAGCAAGTCTTTGGGTGTTGTAGATGGTGATACATGATAATACACATACATGCCCGAGCAGCCGGCAAACATGAGAATAAGTAGTATGTGATAGCGATATTTTTTTAATTTATTGAATATTTTTTTATAGGTAGGCATGCTTTCTGTTTCTTTTATGTTGTCTTCTTCTAGCCAAACATTGGCTGCGTAGTCGAAGCGTTCTGGATCAAGAGGTGTAAATATAAGCCATTCTTCTGGCGCATTCCATTTTTCTACATAACGTTTTTTTTCTTCTTCAGACAAGCTGCACCAATAGGGCAGCCAAACATCTAGATACCAGAATTCTCCTGATTGGCGCCAAAAGCAGTCATAAGGAGGGAACTCTGGGTGTTGTATCCAAGGGGGGTTTATTTCTTGCATGTTGCGTTAATTGTCTAGAGCTTTTTGTATGTTAATGTCATATGGTGATACATGATAATACATATACATGCCTGAGCAGCCGGCAAACATAAGAATAAGTAGTATGTGATAGCGATATTTTTTAAATATTTTATTAAATATTTTTTTATAGGTAGGCATGTTTTCTTCTTCTTTCATCTTGTCTTCTTCTTGCAGCTCTATCCAAGCATTGACTACGTCATCAAACCAATCTGGATCAAAATCTGTTACATCATAATGACGAAGCCATTCTTCTGGCGCATTCCATTTTTCTAAATAATGTTTTTTTTCTTCTTCAGACAAGCTGCGCCAGTAGGGCAGCCAAACATCTAGATACCAGAATTCTCCTGATTGGCGCCAAAAGCAGTCATAAGGAGGGAACTCTGGGTGTTGTATCCAAGGGGGGTTTATTTCTTGCATTTTGCGTTAATTGTCTAGAGCTTTTTGTATGTTAATGTCATGAGGATTTATTTTAATTAATGTTGGAGATGCGAGCTCAATATTAACAGATTTGAGTTTTTTAACAATTTCAAATCTGATATGGGATGAAATTTCCCATTGTTCCAGAACTTTATCTGCGGTTAAAAATCCACGTACCAAAAATTGATAGCCATTATCGACAAAACCATTGAGCCAAATAATAGGGGCGGGGTTTTTGAGGATATTAATATTCTCATCCAAAACTTTACTCATCAGCTGTTTTACAATGATAGGATCATGATAGTAGGGAATGGTAAATAAAATATCTTCAAAGGCGAAAAAGGTTCTCGTGTAGTTCCAATTAATTACTGTTTTTGTAATAATATGTGAATTAGGAATAATGAGCATGACGCTATTTTTTCTTCTAACGACCGTGGAGCGCGGGGTTATTTGTCGTACTACGCCAACAACTTCATTTTCTATAGTTATGAGATCGCCAATCTTGATAGGGCGTTGAACTAAAATAATAAAATAAGCACAAAAATCCGCCACGGGCTCTTTTATATAATATGAAAGAATACCTATGAGGACAACGAGTTTTGTTGTCATAGCATCAAGGCCGGCACTTTGTAGACCCATAAGCAGTGCAAACAAAATAATGCCGTAACGCGTGAGAGTTAGGATAGTGTTTTGAACCCCTGAACCTATCAATAATGGATCAAATATACGTTGCAGAACAAAATGATTAACAATATAGGTAACGCCAATGCCGCCGATGACAAAAACAAAAATTTTGCCTAATGAAAGGGCGGTAACTTCGATCGCTTTTCCCGTTGCTTCATCAATTCCTGGAGAATACAAACGAAGTTCAAGCCAATGTGTAATATCTAACCAAGTAACGCTATATCCCCAAATTCCAGAACAAATAATAATGCCGACCAGTGCAAATATAAAAAAAGTGGCAATGACAAAAAGTCCGTACCATGTTCTGCCAGAAGAAAAACGTTCTTTGATAGTTTCGCCATCAGAGTAATAAAAGAACAAGTCTGACGATGTTTTTTTGATACGATTATGCAACCATGAAAAAAGCGGTATTACCAAAATAGTAATGAGCATTCTTGAAAGTACATACAATACCTGTCTGCCGTATCCCACATAAGGATTGCTCATAATAATAATTGCGATAATGCCGAGCAGCAAAACATAATAATATTTATTAACGTGTTCAATAATCCATTCCCATAGAGGCGTATCTGTCGGAATAATACTTAATAATTGTTCTTTACTAATAAGACTTATCAACGCAATTTGTAGTAAGATAAAATTAAGCGCCAGAAGAATGACCGGAACGTAAGAAGAATTATAACCGCCCATTAAAAATGCTTGGCGGAGTAAAAATATAAAGATGGTAGCATATACTAACGGTGCAATAACCCACAAAAATCGCCTTTGATATGCTTGGCTGATGAGTTGATAGTTGCGCTGAGCATTTATCGTTAATAGATAATTAATAAATTTCCACGCTATGTATATCAAATAGGGGATAGAGAGTAAATAGAAAATTGATATAACAAACGGCTGTGAAAAAGACTTATTTACCAATAAAAAGAATAATGCAACCCAGCAATATAAAATATTAATATAATCACCGGTAAACGACATAACAATAGATAAAAAAGTGATTATACTACTTGTTCTTATACGTTGTGCGCTATAAAGAGCAACGTAATCTCGTATTTTTGGTAAAAATATTTTTATACCCAAAAAACTTGCTACAAGCAAAAGCAGGGTAAGAATGCCGAATGAAGAAAAATAGGCAAATAAAGAAGACAGTATCATTTTTAATGATAACGTTGAAAAAGAGGCAACTATAGTTGCATAAATATCTTTCCAAAATTGCCGTAGATCAGGAATGAAATTTTGTAGTTCTCCCCATTCTATTGATTGCATACTTCTACGCCAAAATCCTTTTGAGCTTAATTCTTCGGTGATTTCTTCTATTTTTTTATTAATGTCGGTTAAAAATGAAATTGTTGAAGAGTAGACTTCAATAGATTTTGCTGTGATATCAATACGTTTTCTAATATTTTCTTCAGATTTATTAAGAAGGCGTACCCCATTGAGATAATCATTGGAATTATCAAGAAATAAAAGATTTTTTTGCTCCCGTAGTTTATTGGCGAGGGCTTTTACTTTATCGAGTGAGCTATTAAGTTCAGATAATAAATTAATGACAGCAGCTCTTCGATCAATTAATGCTGTAAGGTCCGTTTGAACCTCAAGCCTTTTTAGTTCATAACGTTTAATTTCTTGATCAACTTCTTCTTCGGTATCTGTTCTAAATTTATTATTAAGCATTTTATGCCAGGACTTAATAATATCTCGTTCAATTTCTTCATGATGAAACTTTGCTTTTTCAAGCTCAAGCTGGGCTTCTAAGTATTCCCGTTCTGTATTTATAAGCACTTGTTTGGTGCTCGTGCTTCCAATGGTGCATAGCACAATCCAGTCATTGGTGCTTTTTGGCTCTTTATTCCATTCAGTGAGCGTTGTAAAATCAATAGAAGAAAGATTATATTGTTGCATTAAGCTTGCTATTGATGTTTTTAATTCATCTCGCAATGTTGCCAAAACACGTAACTTGTCATTAATTTGATCATTTTTATCAACAAACAGTTGTCGCTTTTCATCTAATGTATCTTCGATTTTTTTTACAAAGCGGGCATCAACGTTTAATGAGCGTTTAATTCTCGTATAATCATCTTTAAGCGCTGATGTTTGGCCTTTAATGATCATTATTTGAGAGTCTAAGAGTGAAAGTTTTGCTTCCGCTTCTTTTACTTTCCAATCAGCTAATTCTTTTCTAATTAATGAGAGTTTTACCTGTTCATCAAGCAATTCGCCTTGCTCTTTAAAACTGAATTTTTCACCCTTCGTTTCAGTTTTTTTATTAATAAGATTAAAATCTTCTTGCTGTTTTTTCTTCTCTCTATAATCATCTTGAGCGCTACTTGCAGCCTTTTTGCGCTTATTGAGATCATACGCGGTGCTTTTTTTATTTTTTTCCAGTTCAGTAAGGCGTAATTTGTGGTCAAAAATTTTTCCAGAAACTTGTTGAAAGTCGGTATATGTTGTTGTTGTTTTAACAGGAGTTTTAAAATTTTTGAAATCTGGATCAGCTTTATATTCTTGCAAAAGCTTAATGTGCTGTTCGGTCAATGCAATGAGTTGTTGCTGCAGGTGTTCTGTTTCTGTCAAAAGTTGATAGCTTTGACTTATATCAGAGAATTTTTTATTAAGAAGGTCAAGTTCTCTACCAGAAACATTTTTCATCTTCTCTTTGACCGCAGCAATTTCTGCAGAAATTTTTTCTATATTGCCTTTAATTTGATCGTGAGCTGCTTGATCAACTTTTTCTTTTTCTAAAATTTGAAGTTGTTTTTCATAGCCGCTGGTATAAGAATTTTGATGAGATTCATTGGGTTTGTCTGTTTTAATAAAATTATCAAATGGTCCCGCTATAAGTATAGGCGGCATCAACAGAATTCCCAAAAAAGTTTTTATAAAAATACGAAAAATATTGTTCATAAATGCCCATTTTTAGTTATAAAATTAACCGTTTTAAACATGTGTGCATGAGGATGAGTATGCATGCATCCTAAAAGCCACCTATCAATTTTTTTTTCAAAACGAATGTCTTTCTGAATATTCAACATAATATTGATGGGTTGCGAAATCAAGTGAAAAAAGTCACTATCGTAATCAAGTGCATTAATAGGGCAAATACCAAGAAGTGAAAAAAAGCGACACATGAAAATTTTTTTCCATATGAGTGCATTGTGATGCACGTAAGGCTGGTATAATAACGTAAAAAGATTAAAAACAGCATGTGCATTACAATGTATTGCCAAAAAATAATTGCTCATTTCCAAAATATGGTGCAAAAAAACCAGATCAACCCAATCAGCAGGAGCAGAGACATATGTGGTATTAAAAAGTTGATACATATGATGCCATGGGCGATAGGTATATTCTATCAGTGCCCCATGTATGAGCCTGTTTTTAAGTACATTATCATCAAGAACTGCTTCAACTTTGCCAAGATTATCATCTAAAATAATAATTTTCTTGTGATACGGCTTACCGGAATATATAACAACGCCTTGATGTATCTGATTATCCACACAAACTCTTTTATACGCACTATTAATGAAAGACTAAAATAGAGACATATAAGCGTAGCATATTTTGATATTAAGAGCCTCTTTTTTGCTTATTATTCTTGTTTCAATCAGACATCGCAATAATTCTTTTGTTGTTTAATATCCAGTTGCTTGATGTGCGTTTAAAAACATCTAAATTTATTTATTTTGTGAAAGATTGTATAGGCCTAATACTATTTTCCCAAAAATGATACAAACATCTATGCATGCAAGATAAGGCTGAGAATCTCTCACGAACCGATCTATTGTAATCGAATAGGGAACGGCACGACTTGTCTGCTCTTGTCGTATACAGGTAACTAGATCTTTAATTGACACAATAGTTGGTTCGGGGATTTGAGAGTATTCATCAACATCGTTGTCTTTTCGTTGAGTTCTTATACTGAGAAAAAAAGCACTATTCAGTGCCATTTGTATTTTGCGACGAGAAAGGCCTTTTGTTTCTTTTGAAACTATATGTATAGCATTTTGTTTATTAGCAATAACGAAATTTTTTAATCTATCTTCTATATAAATTTTTCTATGTGCATCAGTCATCGGCGTTATTTCAACACTATTAAATTGTTTTATTATTGCACCATCTAGCCAATTTTTATCATTTGTTTCTGCAAAAATAAAAATCGCCGGATCATGTTTTTGTTTATGCAATTCAACAAGTAGCGCATTCATCGTTATTAAAGCCGCGTCAGACGTATTGCTACGGTGTTTATGTGCAATTGTATCAAATCCTGTTTGATTGTTGTTTTGTATATTATTGATTTATGGGCGGTAAAATAGGGGCGCTATTCACGCCAATATTAAAGTTAGGTTGCGGCGCAAACACCATTTGTGGTTTTTTTTCTGGCTCGAAAAGAACATTCTTCTGCTCCATGCTATGCAGTGGAGCTAAAATACAGACTATTGAAAATAAAATATGTAATAACATTTTTAAAATACCCTTTGAAATGCTTGTTGTTTAATCTTTAGAATTCATATTGCGTGTAAAACGATCTCCTCCAAAGAAATATCCACTCGCTGCATCGTGTAATTTTGCCAATCGCTCTTGACGTGCTTGCTCTGTGCTCATGCTGTGAAGTGAGCCGAAATTGGTTGCGATTGTGCATAGTAATAGTAATTTCTTCATAATAAATCCTGTTTGATTGTTGTTTTGTATATTATTGATTTATGGGCGGTAAAATAGGAGTGCTATTCACGCCAATATTAAAGGTAGGTTGTTGCACAAAAACCATTTGTGGTTTTTTTTCTGGCTCAAAAAGAACATTCTTCTGCTCCATGCTATGTAGTGGAGCGAAAATACAGACTATTGAAAATAAAATATGTAATAACATTTTTAAAATACCTTCTGAAATATTTATTATTTAAATTTGAGAATGAGTGTAATCACCAACTTTTTCAGTAAGATCAACCGTGATTCCGTGTATTCTATCTTGATTTTTTTCGTTTACTTTTTTTACTACTTCCATAACAGCGATTATTCCAACCAAAGCACCTGCTGTTTTAAATGATGCATCGGTAACTGAAGGGCAGCGATGGCCTACGCCAAACATTGCTGGGAATACACATAAAACCGTTAAAAAACCAAGTCCAAGTTGCTTGTAAGAAATTCCTTCATTTTCAAAAGAGAAAATCTGATATGACTGAGCAGTTTTCGCGATACATCTTGCTTCTGGCCTGGTTAATTTATATGTATTATCAAATACATTGAGTTGCTTGGTGAAATAATCCCCTCCAAAGAAATATCCACCCGCTGCTTTGTGTAATTCTTGTAACTGCATTGGCCGTGCCGAATTCATGCTGTGAAGTGAGCCGAAATTGATTGCGATTGTGCATAGTAATAGTAATTTCTTCATAATAAATTCTGTTTGATTGTTGTTTTGTATATTATTGATTTATGGGCGGTAATATAGGAGTGCTATTCATGCCGATATTAAAGTTAGGTTGTTGCACAAACACCATTTGTGGTTTTTTTTCTGGCTCGAAAAGAACATTCTTCTGCTCCATGCTATGCAGTGGAGCTAAAATACAGACTATTGAAAATAAAATATGTAATAACATTTTTAAAATACCCTTTGAAATGCTTGTTGTTTAATCTTTAGAATTCATATAGTTGGGAATTTTTCTTTAGAGATCGTTCATAATAGTTAGGAACTTTTCTTTGGAGATCGTTCATAATCCCACATATTCTCATATTATTTTTTGAATTTATTCGTTTTGCTATTTCTGTAATAGCTATTGTTCCACCCAAAAGACCCGCCACGCCAATTGATCCGGTGGTAACTGACGGGCGCCCAATTCCAAGCATTGCTGGGAGTATACATATATATAAAACTGTTAAAATACCAAGTCCACACTGCATTTGAGATGCTACTTCATTTTTAAAATGGAAAATCTGATATGACTGAGCAGTTTGCGCGATACCCCTTGCTTCTTTCTTGGTTAATTTATATGTATTATCAAATACATCGAGTTGCTTGGTGAAATAATCTCCTCCAAAGAAATATCCACCCGCTGCTTTGTGTAATTCTTGTAACTGCACTGGCCGTGCCGGATTCATGCTGTGAAGTGAGCCGAAATTGGTTGCGATTGTGCATAGTAATAGTAATTTTTTCATAAAATAGATCCTGTGTAACTATGATGATAAATATAATTAAATTTTCAATTTTTATATGACTTAAATCTCGAGATAGAGATATTGTTGACTGGCAAGAAATAATATTTAAGAAATGTTCATGTAATACGCTTTCTTGATTGAGAAAATTCACTGCTGTTTTAGATAAACGTATCGATATTTTTTAAAAAATCAAAAAAATTAAATATATTTTCTATAACAACTTCGGATTGAAATATTAATGCAAAATTTTGGATAATGCGTTTTGATCGATGAACGCGAATGGATGTGCATGTTTTTGATAGTGCTTGGAAAAATCGTAAATGTCTTTAAAAAAGCGTTAAATTATATACACTATTTATTACCATATTATTAATTTTTTACAGCGTGCATGTTATCTATGAATCACAGTTGGGTAGAAATAAGTCGCTCAGCGCTTATTCACAATAGTACTATTATTAAACAGCTTATTTATCCATCGCATCTTGCGGTTGTTGTTAAAGCAAATGCCTACGGTCACGGTATTTTGGAAATAGCACAGATTGTCGATACTATTCCTGATGTTCATATGATATGTGTGGCGCAGGTAGAAGAAGCTGTGCAGTTGCAAAAAAGTGGTATTAAAAAGACATTTTTATCATTGGCCTATATGCCTGAAAATTGTCACGATGCGATCAAAAATACTATTGCACTTGCGCTGTATAATCTCCATGACGCACAACGTCTGCATGAGGCTGCGTTATTATTAGACAAGCAGGCCGTAGTGCATGTAAAAATAGATACTGGAATGTCTCGCTTAGGCATAGCGCCTCAAGAAGCAGTAGCATTTATACAGTTTGTGCATAAGCATTTCCCACGCATTACTATTGCTGGGATTTTTACGCATCTTGGTGATAAAGATCAAACTGATATCAGTTTTTCAGAAAAACAATTAGCGCTTTTTGATACAATGCTTGCTGAGTTACATCAGGCTGGCATACGTATTCCCCTAACGCATGCATTATCTTCAGGTGTATTAGAATATGCACATGATAAAAAATATTCACTTGCTCGCTGTGGAACAAATATATATGGTCTCTGGAGTTCAGATAATTCAAAAAAACGCGCGCAATGCATCATGCCAGGATTAGAACTGTTACCCGTTTTGTCGTGGAAAAGCCGTATTATACAGATTAAAGATATTCCCGCAGGTAGCAGCGTTGGTTATGGCAAAACTTTTATTGCAGCCAATCCCATGAAAATTGCCGTTATTTCTATTGGATATGCAGACGGTTATCCTCGAGCGCTCAGCAATAAAGGAATCGTGAAAATTGGTAATCACTATGCACCGGTCATTGGTATTGTGAGCATGAATCTTACCGCAGTAGATATTACGCCTGTGCCAGACGTGTGCATAGGCGATCACGTTACGCTACTCGGGCCCGATACTCAGATATCTGCTGATGCATTAGCTCAATTAACCGGCACTATTAACATAGAAATAACAACAAGAATTAGTTCTACTATTAAACGCATAGTTGTAGATTAACTTTACTTTATTCGGCGCTTACGCGTATTTTTGCCACATTTTGTGCATTGTGAACAAAGAATGCATGTTTTGTATTATCACGATGAATATTAATCGAGTTATTACTATTGCCGCATAGAAAGATTCCTACACATTCGTCATGTTCTGTAACTCTAAATATGCCGGTATCTCCAGGTTCTATAGCAATTGTTTCCCATTTGTTCCATGGTGCAGTATTAATACCGACCCTAGTCCATTTACCAGCGTGATTAGTGATAGAAATACTTTTCTTCACTGCTTGCATCGGGCACGAAAAAATGATCATACCTATATACATTTTTATTATATTTTTCATAGTGTCTTTCTGTATTTTTTTGCACATTATTATTGTCAATACCATAACTATACCAGGTATTTGTGATACATCCAGCCTAGCTGCAGTTTTGTGTGATTAATTTTATATTTTTTTACGCAATAATTGATAAATATTGCAATTTGGAAATATTACGTGATAGTCTATAACTAATAGTTGTAACTGGTACGTTTATTAAGGGGCGTGATGAGTATGAAAAATACAATGGTACATAAAGTTTTTATGCTGTTTATATGTTTTTGTTCATATTTTGTGCGGTCAGAAGATAAGGCGCCCAAGTTAACTATAGTAGTTGTTATTGATCAGTTTGCGTATCATGAGTTGCAAAAGTTGCAGCCCTATTTTAAAGGTGGAATAAAATTTTTACATGATAATGGCGTACGCTATGTTAATGCGTTTCATCCGCATGGTATGCCAGAAACTGGAGTTGGGCATACGAGTATTGGTACCGGAACATTGGCAAAAGAGCATGGCATAATAGGTAATAATTGGCTTGATGCGCAGGGTAATAGTATTACCTGTGATGCTGATAATGCCCCGCATGCAGCTGTTTTTTCGCCAACCGGGTTATACAATTTTGGCGTTTCTCCAAAAAATATTATGGTTGATACATTATCTGATCAATTAATTATGAATTCATATCCTCATGCAAAAAATATAGTATTTTCTTTATCACTGAAAAGCAGGTCTGCGGTTGGCATGGCAGGGCGATTGGGAAAAGCGGTGTGGTTTGATGCGCAATCTGGGGCATTTACCTCAAGCAAAGTGTATTTTGATGAACTGCCACAGTGGGTGAAAGATTTTAATCAAGAAAAAAATATATCAGAACTCAAAGATTATACATGGGATTTGACCTATCCCGCGTCAAGTCCAGCATATAATTTTTCTAATACTCATGATTATGAATTTTCTAGTGTTAAAAAAAGTTGGATAGGGGTTAAGCATGAAATTGATAAAAAAGAACATGACCCATTTTTGTTTTTTGAAAAGACACCCCTCGCGAATAAGCTTTTGTTAGATTGTGCGACAGCGTGTTTAAAAAATACCATTACTAACAATCCTCAGGAGCGCGTTGTTCTGTGGCTCAGTTTAAGTAGCCTTGATCTAATAGGCCACGTGTACGGCCCCAATAGTTTAGAAGCGCTTGATATGTTATACAAAATTGATACACAACTCAAAGATTTTATAGATAAAGTATATGAAGCGGTGCCCCAAGAAGATGTGCTTTTTGCACTGACAGCAGATCATGGTATCGTGCCCATTCTAGAAGAAGTTAAAAAAAATGGATTAACCTTTGCACAACGTATTGATTCTAAAACATTAATGAGTTCAGTAAATGAAGCCATAGAAAAAAAACATGGTATATCAAATGCCCTAGAGCATTTTAGAATGCCGTCTTTTTATTGTAATAAGAACATTTTAGAATTATCAAAATCACAAAGAAATACGATTATGTATGACATTAAAAATATCCTGATGAATCATCCTGGTATTAAGTATGCTTGGACATTTGATGAGTTATCATGGTCACCGTATGCATGCAACGTGCTTCCGAATTATTTTAAAAATCAGCTTTATAGAAATAGAACAGGACATATTATATGCCAAGTGCAACCGTACAATTATATCGATATTTTTACCTCAGGGACCGCGCACGGCACGCCATATGATTATGACACG
This sequence comes from Candidatus Babeliaceae bacterium, assembly GCA_041660765.1. NCBI lineage: Bacteria > Candidatus Babeliae > Candidatus Babeliales > Candidatus Babeliaceae > Candidatus Babeliaceae bacterium. Next base: position 15,935 of record JBAZVR010000004.1, read on the forward strand.
CATGTGCCGCTGATTGTGTATCAAAAAGGGAAGCTTTTTAATAAGACAATTATGGAAACAACGTATATTCCGCAATTAACCGTATCATTGGCAGAAATGCTCCGAGTGCCTCGACCAAGTGCTTCAACGTTCAACTTACTATCGGGCATATCATATAATGGTGTTAAAAAGTAAACGATGAAAAAAATATTTTTATGTTTACTTGTTATTGGTCGTGTAATATGTGCCCAGGTTGGTACACCGCAACTGACACTTATTATCGTGATCGATCAGTTTGCGTATCATGAGTTGCAAAAATTGCAGACGCATTTTAAGGGTGGGATAAAATTTTTACATGATAATGGCATTACGTACACGCAGGCGTTTCAACCACATGGTGCACCTGTTACCGGAGTTGGTCATGCTGCTCTGGCGACAGGAACCTTTCCATCAGAACACGGCATAGTTAATAACGCGTGGTTTTCTGGTGAACAGAAGATCAAATGTGACGATGATAATGATCCCGCCGCTGCCGTATTTGCACCGCATGGCCTCTATGCATATGGTAGATCATCGCATCATGTTATGACCGATACGCTTTCTGATCAAATTACGTTATCGTCTTCAGAAAATAACAAAATGACGAGCTTTGCTCTATCGCTTAAAAGCCGAGCCGCTACTATCATGGCCGGCAAATTAGGCAAAGCGGTATGGTTTGATGATGCAAGTGGTTTTTTTACCTCAAGTAAAAGTTATTATGCAGCTCTTCCCGCATGGCTACACGCATTTAATAATAAAAAAAAGATACATACATTATCACAAATAACTTGGCCTGTTTCTAAAAATAAAAAAATGCCCCATTATAATTTTTATAATAATTATGATTTTGCAAAAACAAAAACAAGTCTTATCGGTAAAAAAATACCAAAAAAAGATAAACTGTTTTCTTATTCTCTTTTTCAAAAAACTCCTGCAGCTAATAAATTATTATGTGAGTGCGCTCAGGCGGCTCTGCGTGATTGGATCAAAAATAAAAAAAAAGATGAACATTTGATTTTTTGGTTAAGCTTGAGCAGCCTTGATAAAATTGGTCATTTATATGGTCCCGATGCACAAGAAATAAGCGATATGCTGTATCATATGGACCATGATCTCAAACAATTATTTGCCACTATTTACAAAAATTTTGATAAAAAAGATGTGCTGATCGCCTTAACTGCTGATCACGGGGTGCACCCTATTACGAGTTTGGTTAATAAGCAGGGTTTGGATTTTGCGCACAGAATAAGTAGTCATGATCTTAAGGCAACAATTAATGCGTATATCGAAAAAAAGTATGCATATTCAAATATTGTAGAGCATATCAAGACGCCCTTTATTTATCTTAAGCAAGATATATTTAGTGCTTTGACCAAAGAAAAAAAATCTGAAGTTGCTGAAGCCGTATGTCAATCATTAATGAATTATCCTGGTGTTAAACGGGCATGGACAGAACGTCAATTGATACGCGCCGATTATCAACCACATAGTTTAGAATATAATTTTAAGCAACAACTGTATCCCAATAGAAATGGCGAAATTATTTTTCAACTCGACCCGTATACCGATATTAGTAAACAGACATGGGGAACCAAGCATAATATTCCGTATGATGATGACACGCACGTGCCTCTTATGCTTTATCAGTACGGGCGCTTTATGCATAAAAAAATTGCCACGCCGGTTATTATTCAACAGTTACCCGTAACGCTCGCGCACATTCTTAACGTCCCGCGTCCATCAGCATCTACGGCAGAACTTCTGCCTGTGTGAGAAAAAGCTTTTCAAGTTCGTCAGCGCCGCGGACAATATTCCTAAGCCAATCAAGCTTTATAGCCGCCTTTTCTTGTTCAGTTAATTGCCACACCACGTCAGACTTACGTAAACGAGTAGTAATATCATATAAACACAGAGCCGCGCAGACCGAAATATTAAAACTTTCTGTAAACCCGTACATAGGTACGCGCACATGCATATCGGCATTTTCTAAGGCATATTGCGTTGCGCCGCTTTGTTCGGTGCCAAAGACAAGGGCAATTTTTTTATCGAGAGGCAGGGTGTCAAGCGTGTATCCTTGAGCATGTGGGGATGTTACTACTACGGCATAACCATTATTTTTAAGATATTCAAAGCAGGCCTGTGTATTATTAATAGCTTTATTATCAAAGCGTTGCACAGAAAGCCACTCTGAAGCCCCTTTGTCTATGCCATTTTTGAATGCATATCGGTGACGTTGTTCAATAATGTGCACATCTTGTACCCCAAAGCCTTCGGCTGATCGTACGGCTGCGCTAATATTGTGCCCATGAAAAATATCTTCCAGCGCGATGGTAACATGCCGCGTGCGCTTTTCGAGCACGCTATCAATTAATTCAACCTTATGCGCTGTGGTAAATTGCTCTAAATATGCTATTAATTTTTTTTGAACATCCCCGTGCATCATCTGCCCCCTATAAATTATTTTTTTGAAAAAGTCCCAAATATCCCGTCTCTCGCCCACGCAAGCATTTTGCGCTCAACCGTCGCATTATCTCTCAGCGGTTGAAAAGCGTTATCTACATCTTGTGGGTCTTTCTTATTTTTAGTTTCAATATATTTTTTTCTGATTTGATCTAGGATATCATCAGCATTTTTTTCGGCGGCTTTGTTGTCTCTCCATCCAGTTATTTTTTCGAAAGTAACATGACGTTTTAAATCGCCAATAGAGAGGTACCCATTTGGACTTATAAGCTTTTTTTGGGTAAAATCAACGAGCACTGTGACATCTCGCCCAGCCTGTATATTTTGTTGAGCTCTGAAAAGTATAGTTATACCAGTTATGCAGCCGATGGCGGTGAGATACGGGTGGTCTTGAATTGATATTGCTCTGCTATCAACCGTCCAGGCGGCTGCGATAGTTAGGGCGATAATAAGAAGACGTTGTTTATTGTGTCTAATCATGAGTTGCTCTTTTTTGTGTCAGTGATTGTTAAACTATTTTTTTGAAGAAGGCTTAGCAAAATAATTTCTCGCCCACGCAAGCATTTTGCGCTCGACCGTTGTAGTATCTCTTGCTAGTTGAAAAGGCTCGGCCATGGTTTCAGGTGTTTTTTTTTGCCTCTGCATTTTAGTGTTAATCTGGTCGACGATAGAATTAGGAGCCTGGTTAAGCCCATATTTTTTAACAATTTTATGGCCAGTAAATTTATCCATATCAAACCAATCATTACGGATCTTATGTATTATTTCCGGATCATTTATTAAATCTGTAATATCCCATCCAGCTTGTATATTTTGCATAGCTCTGTAACTAAGTATCGTTAAGCCGGCTACACTGATGGCGGTGAGATACGGGTGGTCTTGAATAACATTCGCTCTGCTATCAACCGTCCAGGCGGTTGCAATAGTTAGGGCGATAATAAGAAGGCGTTGTTTATTGTGTCTAATCATGAGTTGCTCTTTTTTATGTCAGTGATTGTTAAGTTATTTTTTTGAAGAAAACTTAGTAAAATAATTTCTCGTCCATGCAAGCATTTTGCGCTCAACTGTCGACTTGTCTCTCAGCGGTTGAAAAGCATTACGGAGGTTTTCAGGCGTTCTCGTTTCACTAGTCATGTTACTATTATAGTTCTTACATATATTGGATGCGATCGTACTAATCGATTCGCTAGGCACATATTTTTTGACAATGGTATGATCAATCAACTTACTGATATTAAGCGAAGCCGCCAGTGTTTCAGTCTCGTCGGTACAGTATATTTCCGGATCCTTTATTAAATCTGTAATATCCGATCCAGCTTGTGCATTTTTTTTAGCTCTGTAACAACCAAGTATCGTTAAGCCAGTTATGCAGCCGATGGCGGTGAGATACGGGTGGTCTTGAATAACATTCGCTCTGCTATCAAACGTCCAGGCGGTTGCGATAGTTAAAGCGATAATAAGAATGCGTTTTTTATTATGTCTAATCATGAGATTCTCTTTTGTGGGTATATATTATTAATTTTGTGGTTGCGTATGTTTCTCTTTGCGTGATGCAATGTATGGTTTTATCAAAAACCAATAACCAGCCGTACCGATAATGGCAACCCCTAATGGATTATTATACACCGTCTGTGCCCATGAAGGTATATAGCTTCCAAGTTGGTTACTCCAGGAATCACATTTGCCAGAATATGCAAGCACGCCGCCAGTAATCATAAGCAGGCTCGAGGCGCCTATTTTATTTACACTAGCTAGTTGATCATTATTCCCTTTGTACCATTTGTAGCCTTCTCGTGCGACGACTGCTCCGCCAAACAAAAAACATGTTGCAGGAAGTGTATTAAAATTGTCGTATGGCGTGCTTATAAGATTATTTTTTGCCGTTTGACCGTGCTTCGCCCAGTTAATGTTTTTAACAAAATCCGCATTTATTGCATATGCTGCGCTCGTTGTTAAGAAGCTTAATAAAAAAGAACATTTTTTAATCACGCGATAACCTTTCTTTGCAATACTTTAAAAATTGACAAGAGTAAGCGGGAATTTGTTGTGGTAATCCAGTTTTCCAGAAAGCAAATCCGCCCAATGCAGCAGCTGAAGTTAATACAGGGCGCTCTGTGATAATCGGCAGGGTATAAGTTATTGTGTTAAGGGTATAATCTAGAACACCACTTTTTGCCGCTGCTACCGTCAGCAATGCAGCGCCCCCTCCAATATGGGTTGCTGATAGTGTAATTGATCTTTTAAGGGTATCTGGGAAAATAGATCTGTCGATCTCTGGGCGGCAATTTGTGCAGGTTTTTACGCCGCTAATTGTCTTGTAAAAGGTTATTCCTTCATGCAAAAGATATGAACCCATGATAAACGTGGTAGCAACAAACGCCTGATTGGGAGTTATATTTATATCTACGGCGTGCATGCTTGATGCGCCGAGCATAAAAAACGTCAAAGCTGCTGTTATATTTTTATTCACAAGAATAACTTTCATTTTTTTGCTGATACTATGTGCTTTGGCATTACTACTCTCAAATTTTTATGTTTTTTATGAACACATATTGCGTATTTTTTTCCAGCACCAAGATTCGACAGGGCGGCTTGGTTTTTCAGCTATTTTGGTTGTCTTCTCATCGTTTGGGAGATTGTTCCAAGTATTGCTTTTTTGTCTGTAATCAGAGTTTGCTTTTATTCTCCCAGTTATTACTACCAAGGCGGTAAGTCCAATAACTGTTGCATATGGATGATTCTGTACCAACGTAGATGTTGTATTGTGTATTTTATTAAGAGGACACTCTAATACGCCGCTTCTTGCCGTTGCTAGAGCTAGTAATCCAATGCCGGCATTCGTTGCATCAGAGCGTCTGTAATGTTTAGGGGTGGTAGTTGCGGGCGGCGTATTCGATTTGTAATCGTATACTGCTTTACCCGCAAAACCAATACCTATAATTCCCGCAGTTGCAACAAACGCCTGATTTGGAGTGCATTGTTGCATTTGTCTAATAAATGCACTTTCCATAGCGTGTACGCGCGGCACACAAAACATGAAAGCTATTAAAGCTGCAGTTGTATTGTTATTCATTTTCATCATGAGATGATCCTTTATGTGTAAAAAATAATACGATTTTTTTAAAAATTATTGTGCTGTGAAGGCGCCCTCAAAAATTATCTCGCTCAGTGATTTGCGTGGGGAGCGAACTTCTTTTTCTTGCAATTCTTGCGTCAAAACTTCCACTTTTCCCGGTTTACCAACAACAAACATTGCCTCGACGGTATAATCCTCAGGAATGTTAAATTCTACGCGGGCGCGGTCGTAATCAAAGCCGGCCATCCCATGTATAACTAATCCCATAAGAGAGCCCTGTAACGCCAAATTTTCCATAGCAGCGCCGGTATCAAATGAGTGCGTACGTGAAAATTGTCCGTTATGTTCAAAGTTATTATGAGAAACGATAAGAATAAGTACGTCACCCGTGCCAACCCATGCTTGATTGAAGGGTACCAATAGATCAAACATTTTTTGCCAAGCCGGTGTTCCCTTGCGTGCGTAAATGAATCTCCATGGCTGATCATTGAATGAAGAAGGGGCAAGGCGAGCTGCGCCAAATAGGGTCATTAACTCATCGTGCGGGACGGGAGCTCCAGACATTGCCCGTGATGAGTGGCGGTTGATAAAAATTTTGTCGACCGAGCATGAAGTCAGGCTTGCATAGTAAAAGTATGCAGACATCGTTATTAAAATTGCGATGCCGTATACAACAGATTTCATAATATTTTCCCTATACATAAGTTTAGTTTATTTATTAAATATACCTTCGAAAATAAATTCTTCAATTTTTTTTCTATCCGATAATTCTTCTCGAGTTTGTAGATCTATCGGTAGGTTTGTGATATTGCCAGGTCTGCCAACAACAAACATTGCTTCAACGGTATAGTCATCCGGAAGATGTGCAACCTGGCGCGCCTTGTCATAATCAAAGCCTTCCATGCCATGAACAACCAGTCCCATGAGAGACCCCTGTAGTGCCAAATTTTCCATAGCGGCGCCTGTATCGAATGAATGGGTACGAGAAGGCTTGTTGTTGAATTCAAAATTATTGCGCGATGCCACCATAATTAATACGGCACCGTTCACTGCCCAGCTTTGATTAGCGGGGACCAATACATTAAAAAAATTATCCCATGCCGGTGTCTCGCGTACAGCATAGACTAATTGCCATGGTTGATTATTGTATGACGATGGTGCCCATCGTGCTGCTTCAAAAAGTGACATTAATTCATCGTGTGTGATTTTCTCACCGGACATTGCTCGCGCTGAATGCCTTTTTATGAAAATTGTATCAATAGAATGCTCTGCTACTCTATCTTTCATGTTCATCTCCCTTATTTTTGACATCATAACTATTTGTTATACAGTATATTGCGATTACATTTTTTTAAAACAAGCGAGGATGCTATGTATAACGTAAATAAAAGAGCTTTTTTTTTCACATGTATGGCATTGTGTGCAGCTATTCAGGCAGAAGATCTGTATGAACGTGAGGCAAAAACAGTTGTTAATCATATTGTAGCTATTTTTTTTGGTAGAAAAAATTATTCAGGCAAGCAGCTGTGTATAAAAAATGCAGAAAATAATATACAAAAGTGTGTTATGGGCTACAAAGATGGTAAACCGCTTTTTAATAGAGAATGCATTAAGCGAGAAACCTTTAATAAAATTGCGGGTAATATGCAAGAAAGCGGGGCGGAATTAGCACGCAAGTATGTTAAAAAATATCGTCTGCCGAGCACTATTGAAGATCAAATTGTATTACGGACAAAAGAAAATATTGTACAGGAATTGAACATTATTTTTGAAAATCCCGGTGCAGGTTATGAGAAATTTTTAGGCAATGCCCAGAATTTTGATCAAAAAATAGAAGGGTTGGTAAGGTTGCTTGCTCAGGGAATAAGTGTTGTCAGTCAGCCGGTTGTTCAGCAAGCTACATATAGCAAACAATGTTGTTTAGCTGATAATCATGGCGTTGATCTCTTACAACTTTCTTGCGGGCATTTTTTGTGCAGATCATGCGCACAAGAACAAGCACAGCATTGTAAAACATGTCATCAGCCATTTACGTGTCCTGCGCCTGGATGCGGTGCTCATGTTGACACTCCGCAATTGCATGGCGCGTTGTATGGTTTTTTAAATTGGGTCGGTGCGTTTTAGTACTTGTGAGATACATAAGTTTATAGCTATCATTATGGTAGGTGGGTATTAAAAAAAAGGGGAGTATTATGAATAAATTGAGCGTACTATTTTTTGCATGCATTATCTTTTGTCTTATGGCGGAGCCGCCACAAATAAATTATAACAATATCAATATCTATAATCAGACTATTTCCAAAGAGCTTTTTCAATATTTGAGAAACAAGTTTGATGGCAAGTATGCACTGCTGCAAGAAAAACAAAGCACGCTGTGTGTCCAAAGTAAGACGTGGCTGCTCGCGAATAAGCTAAAAATTGGGATCAACTCATGCATTATAGGTTACGTAGCATTGCAGGTGTACGGCACGTACCTGCGCTATCAGCTTTCGCGACCAAACTGCTGGTCGCTGTGGAAGCAATATAATGATCATCTTATAACTGAACAATTACTGGCGGCGATACAGCAAAGGTATACAACGCCTGCAACGGTTGCCGATGCAATAAGACCACTTATTTGCTTTATGAAAGATATTGAAACTGAAGAAAAGCAGTTGCGAGCATTTATTGTGATTGGTGGCATGTTGGAGAAAATATATCTCGCGCCGTTTTCTTGTTATAACCCAGAATTAAAGAAACTCTTTGAGCAGCGGCTTGAGCATCTAGCAGTTATCAAAACTACTTTTTTAACTTGGATGAGTGACTATAAACTCAAAACTGGCCTGTCAACCAATCCCGCTCATCCCGAGTGAATTTCGAAGAAATTTGTATCGAGGGAGCTCATCCCAGCCTGCTCGCCGGGCGTAGCTACGAAGTAGCGAAGACTGGTGCGCCATAGCCCATAGGGCGACAGCGTGCTTAATCAAGGTCGCGTTGAAGCCGGCACAGCCGGTGTTTTTTGAGCTTTTGACCAGCCAATCCATCTGGCAAAAGATCTTTTTGTTTTTTTAAGCCATTCAGACCACGTGTAATTATGTTTCATTTTTTCTCGCGGCGACTGATCTTTTGCAACAGGAGCTTTGACGTTAGGTTCAGGGCTTTTTTGAGGTGATGGCTTATTTTGCGCAACCAGATTTTTGCTTTCAGGTTTAGTATTTTTTTGATTATTTAAATAGGTATAGACTGACTGATTGTCGTTGTTTTTTACATTGACGTCGGCGCCGGATGCGAGTAATAGTTTAACAATTTCTGGATACGGTCCAGCATAAAAAAGTGGCGTCAGTCCTTTGTCATCACGCACATTAGCACGAGCGCCGTGCTCGAGTAAAAATTCGGTGGATTTTACCAAGCCTTGATTGACGGTAGCAAATAAAAGTGTTTGATTATCGTATTTTGATATGCGCCATTCTATAAAATGAACAAAAGTTTTGTCAGCTTGCGTAAAAAATTGTTGTAATTGCTCAAGTGTTTTTTCATCTGATCTAGGATAAAAAATATTCTTTAAAGAGCGTTTCAGCCGCTCAAGCCTTGTTGCGTCTGGTCTAGGATTAAAAATACTAATAAGTAGTACAAATTTCTTGAGCACATCTGATTCTGCTGTCACGATATTAATAAAAGGGCGATCGCCATGTCGTTTATAATTGTTCAACGATTGAAGAGGTGTTTCGAGTAAATAATCCCAGGCTCTATGAGAAATTGTTACACCGTAAATGTCCGGTATATTGAAACCAAGGTCTATAACAAGATTCCATCCATAAGGACCTTTGAGCCCCTGAGAAATAGTGTCACAATGGTCGCCTCCAGCATATGCGATGACATGTTCTTTAGAAGTGCTTAATATATTAATAAGAAATTCAAAATTTGTCATAAAGGTATACATAGTAGTAATTGTTTCTGATTGAGTTAAATTCTTTTCTTGAAGCAATTGTTGTCTTAGATCTTCTGCGGTAGCATTAACCTTGCATTGTAAGATATTGCTAAAAATGGGCCTCGCTTCTTTTTGATAAAGATTTTTAAAAAAAAGCCAATCTGCTTGTGTGATCTTATGGCTCTCGGCATCTGTAATTTTAGATAAATCACAAAATTGTCGATTAGTATTTGTGTCGCAAGGCGTATCATCAAAGAATGCATCTAAAGAGTCTAGGAGCTTTTTAATTGTAATGGACTTAAGCTCTTCAGATGAAAGACCTCGATCAGCATGTATGAATGCAAGATTGAAAAGAGCATCGAAGATTACTTTCCCGCGTCTATGTGTATCAGAATTAATAAACGTAATATTATTTGCATCTTGGAATTCTTGTAATAGAATGTTACCCCCGTAGGCTATAAAATCTACTTCTGCTATGGAATAATATTCAGAATTAGGTACAAATTCCCATAAAAGGTCGATCTCTTTGCGCCCTGGTTTATTCAAAGTTCTTAATGCTGCAAGTAACGTTCGTTCTGGAGTTGATAAGGCATGTTGTTCGTCTACTTTTAATAGACCCGCTTTGACCTTTTTCATCGATGGTTTTTTAGCAAAATCAGGTACTTGAATATGAGCGTCGGATATGAAGTCGACGCATTTTTTTATAGTTTTACCGTCTTTTTCAAGCGATATTAAGCGTTGGAATCGATAGGGATAGGAGAGGGTGATAAAAGGGCAACAGAACAAAATAATTGAAAAGAACGTAATTGCTTTTTGCCTTGATAAACTCATACTGTCCTCTGTATTATTATAAGTTTTGGTATTTTTAGTTCGTCCACACATTCCCCTGTTTGCAAAGCTTAATCAAGATCATTGAGCGCCGAGGGCGGTTGGTCTTTTGTAACAGAAACTTTGCTTTTAGGCGCAGTTTTTTTTGGAAGTTGTGGTTTATTATTTATAACTAAATCTTTGCTTTCAGGGGCAGTGTTTTTTTGCATATTTAAATAATCAACAATGAGCTGATTGTTGTTGTTTTTTACAGAGACATCAGCGCCAAAGGCGAGTAATAGTTTAACAATTTCTGGATACGGTCCGGCATAAAAAAGGGGCGTTTGTCCTTTGTTGTCCCGTACATTAGCACGTGCACCATGTTTGAGTAAAAATTCGGTTGATTTAACCCATCCCAGGATGACGGTAGCAAATAACAGGGTTTGATTATCATATTCTGGTATACGCCATTCTATAAAATTAACAAATGTTTTGTCCGCTTTTTTAAAAAATTGTTGTAACTGTTCAAGCATTTTTGTATCTGGTTTAGGATTAACAATATTTTTAGCAGCGCTTTGTAATTGTTCAATCATTCTTCTGTTTGATGTCTGGACAAGAAGTTCACGGACTTTTGAAAAATCCTGAAACACATCTGATTGCGGTGTCACGATATTAATAAAAGGGCGATTGCCATGTCGTTTATAATTATTAAATGATTGAAGAGGCGTTTCGAGCAAATAATCCCATGCTCTATAAGAAATTACAGGACTAATAAAACTAATTTTATTAGAGCCAAGGTCAATAATAAGATTGTATCCATATGCATTTTTATTTTGGAGTCCCCGAGAAATAGCCTCGCAATGCAAACCACCAGCATATACTATGACATGTTTTTTAGAAGTGCTTAATACATTAATAATAAATTCAAAATTCGCCATAAAGTTATACATAGTAGCTATGTTGCCTGATTCATTTAAATTTTTTTCTTTAAGCAATTGTTGTCTGAGCTCTTCTCCGGTAGCATTGCTATTGCGTTGTAAAATATTGCTAAAAATGGGCCTCGCTTTTGTTTCATAAATCTTTTTAAAATCAAGCCAATTTTTTTTTGCAACTTCATAGATCTCTGTATCTGTAATTTTAGATAAATCACAAAATTGTCGATCGGTATTTGTGTCGCACGGCGTATCATCAAAAAATGCATCTAAAGACTCTAGGAGCTCTTTAATGGTAATAGCATTAAGTGCATCAGATGAAAGACCGTGCTTAGAATCTATGTATGCAAGATTGAAAAGAGCACCGAAGGCTTTCTTCGTTCTATATGTATCGGAATTAATAAATGTAATAGTATTAGCGTCTTTGGATTCTTGTGATAAAATCTTACCGCCGTAAAGTAGAAAGTGTGTTTCTGCTGCAGAAACTTTTTCAGAGCCAGGTACAAATTCCCACAAAAGATCGATCTTTGCGTCCCCTGGTTGATTCAAAGTTCTTAATGCAGCCAGTAACGTTCGTTCTGTTGTTGATAACGCGTGTTGTTCGTCTACTTTCAAGAGACCTTCTTTGACTTTTTTTATCGATGGCCTTTTGGCAAAATCGGGTACCTTAATATGAAAATCGTATATGAAGTCGACACATTTTTTTATAGTTTTACCGTCTTTTTCAAGCGATATTAAGCGTTGGAATCGATAGGGATAGGAGAGGGTTATGAAAGAGTAACAGAGCAACATAATCGAAAAGAACGTAATTACTTTTTGTTTCAATAAACTCATACTGCCTCCCTTGCATTGTTATAAGTTTTGATATTTTTAGTTAGATCTATGTAAGTATATACTTGCACAAGTAAATTCAGCAAGTAATTATATTCGGTATATTTTTTTGTTTTTTGCAAGCTTAATCAAGATCGCGTAGAGTTGTTTGTGTTTTTTTGGTCGTTGATGCTTTTGGTTGGGATTTTGACCAGCCAATCCATCTGGCAAAAGATCTTTTTGTTTTTTCAAGCCATGCATACCAACCAAATGATGGTTTTTTAAATACGGGCTTGATTTTAGGTTTAGTTTCTTTTGGAAGCGGTGGTTTATTTTCAACTAAATCTCTGCTTTCAGCGGTAGTGTTGGCTTGCAAATCTAAATAGTCGATAACTGATTGATGAGCATTATTTTTTACAGAAGTGTCGGCGCCGGATTCGAGTAATAGTTTAACGATTTCTGGATATGGCCCTGCATAAAAAAGTGGCGTTTGCCCTTTGTCATCTCGTACATTAGCGCGTGCACCATGTTTGAGTAAAAAATCGGTAGATTTAATTAACCCCCGATTAACGGTAGCGAATAAAAGGGTTTGGTTATCATATTTTGGTATGCGTGCTTCTATAAAATTAACAAATGTTGTGTCAGCTTTTTTAAAAAATTGTTGTAACTGTTCAAGTATTTTTGTGTCTGATCTAGGATTGAAAATATTCTTAATGAGCTGCAATCGTTCAAGCGTTTTTGTGTTTGGTTTAGGGTCAAGGAGATTACAAAGTTGTACAAACTTCTTAAATACATCCGATTGCTCTGTCACAACATTAATAAAAGGGCGATTTCCATGTCGTTTATAATTATTGAATGATTGAATTGGTTTTTCGAGTAAATAATCCCATGCCCTATGAGAAATTGTTATACCATAAACGTTTGGTACATTGAAACCAAGGTCGGTGATAAGATTATACCCATATCCATCAAGATTTTTGAGCCATTGAGAAACCTTTTCGCAATGAAGGCCACCAGCATATACGATGACATGCTCTTTAGTTGAACGTAATATATTAATGAGAAATTCAAAATCTGCTATAGAATTCCCAAAAGATGTAAGTTGTAATACAAAGTCTTTGTTAACTGGTTTTTTAAATTCTTCAGCTAAATCTTTCACTGTGCGTTATCGTTACTTTGTAAGAGTTTTGTAAAAAAGGGAAGTATTTTTGTTTTATACTCATCTTGTAAAGCAGACCATTTTTTTGCCACCTTCTCGCGGCTCTCCGTGTCTTTAATGTTCATTAAATCGCAATATTGTCGGCTAGTGGTAATGTCGCAGGACGTAGTTTTGAAATATTCGGTTACACCAATCGGAATCCATGATAGTTCGGCTGTACTATGCATTGGCACAAGTTCTTTTCGCATTGCTTCGAATGCAAGAAAAATGAACGAGTTCTGCCTATACGTATCAGAATCTATAAATGTAATATTATTGGCTCCCGTAAATTCTTTTGAAAAAAGCCCTGCAGCATATTTTATGAATTTTTCGGCATTGGGATTAACGGACTGGGGTTCAGTGCTTTCCCACAAAAGATCAATTTTCCCCTCTACTCCACCCTTCTTCTTGGCATTACCACTCTCAAATTTTCGTTTATTCAACGTTCTGAATGCAGCAAGTAATGTTCGATCAGGAGTTGATAAAGCATGCTGCTCATCTAATTGCAATAACCCTTCTTTGACTTTGCTTATCGATGGTTTTTTAGCAAAATCATCGACTGCTATATGATGGTCATATATGATATCGACGCAGTTTTTTATATCTTGAGTATCTTTATCAAGTAATAATAAGCGTTGAAAGCGATAGGGATAGGGGAGGGCGGTAAAAAAACAGAACAACATAATCGAAAAAAACGTAATTACTTTTTGCTGCAATTTCATATGCCCGTTGGTATTGTTATAAGTTTTGATATTTTTAGTTTGCTCTATATAAGTATATACTTTTACAAGTAAATTCAGCAAGTAATTATATCCAATATATTTTTCTTATAGCAAAGCTTTCGTGCTTGTCTTTGTCAGTTACGAGTTCGATAACGGCGTACACTTTTTGCGTGACCGTACCGACTGTAGCGTGGGCGATGACCGAAAACATTTTGAGCTCAAGCTTTTGATCAAAAAGTGCTTTGAGTTCCGGCGTAACTTCGGTATACGGTTTGCCGAGCAACTGAGCCCCTGTCGCTTCCCATTCTTTTGCCCAGTCCATAGTTGGCTTAAGCTTTTTTGCTACGTCTTGAATGCGCTTATTATTTTGCTCGTCAGCAGCCGTTACCATTTTAAAACCAAAGAGCTGTGCCAATGATTGTGATAATGCCAGTGCTTGCAGGGGTGGTGTTTGTATATCGATAGAAAAAATATCGGTGATAGCTGGAATATTATTTTCTGCTTTTTCCGGCTTACTCAAAAATAATGGTAATTTTAAACTCTCTATTGCTAATAATTGGCTCACGTCATCAAGCGGTTTGTCCTCGCGTTGTTGCAGAAAACGCTCAAATGAATCATATACATTGCTACTTTTTGTAAATGGCTGGAGCTTTTCACCTATGAGCGTGAGTATTTTTTTTGCCTCTGCCGCAATAACAAACTTTTTTTCTTTCTGATTATACAAGCCATTAATATTAATTTTGCCAGACTCATTAGTGATATATACCAACAAGGTTCCATCGATGCCGTCGGTAGATTCTTTGAGTGTATAACTTTGCCAATGCGCTGCGTGTTCAAGATAGGCACCATATTTTTTTTGCAGCACTTTGTTTGGATCTGATTTTTCTTTTTCATCTATTTCTGGACTTAATTGACTGATGGCGATCTGGATACCGCTCAGGGCAAGCATGCGCGCTTGTTCCCGTTCTACAAATAATACGGACACTTTGTTTTGGGCAATAATGCCATTTGCAAAACGAGAAATTATTATGATACACACGGACATGATGAGTAATGTCAGTACTAAAATGTATCCCGAACGTGTTGTATGTAGAGCTTTGTTCACGTTTATGACCCTAGTGGTTTTTGTGGTAGTTTTGGCGCCTGCTCAGTAGGTGTTGGTCCAGCGCCCGCTGGCTTTTCTTCTGCAATTCTTTCTTGCGCTATAATAGGCAACTCAATAATAAAATTCCGTTCTTTGCGCAACACAGCATCATGCCATGTAATAGTAAGACTAATATAATCGGGAACGTGTTTTTTTATTTTTTTAAACTGTTCTTCAGATGACCATTCTGATACTGTTTTGTATTCTGTTTTTTCATCTTTTTTTTGCTCAGAAAAAACATATAATGTTAGGGTAATTTTTTTAATCCCCTGGGCAATATCATACGATTTTGTAGGTGTTGCTTTTTCTGGTTTGTACGCAAGCTGTGAGGATTCAGTGCGCGTGAGTGTGTATACGTTATCAGGTTCTTGTTTTAAAGCGTATGTTACACGTACAAGTCGTGGTGCGACTTCATCATAGCCAACTAACGGCGTCGTTGTTATAAACGTTAATTCTTGTAGCCCTGAATCTTTGCTTGTTGTATAAAATATTTTTTCTAATTCTTTTTTTTCTTCTGGTTTTGCAGGCGACGCCTGTACAGGTGCTACCTGTGCTGGCGCTGGTCCTGCTGGGAGTGGCACGGGTACGTAGATAGCAGAAATATCTTTTTCTAATTGGTTATAGAGTGGCATGATCATGGTATCTTTGATGAGTACTGCGTCAAGGCGTAGTGCAGCCTTTTGTATTTGATTAAATGTTTGATATACGGCAAACAGAATGACTGAACCTACGGCCATAGCAATTACCAGTTCTATTAAGCTAAACCCGCGCTTATTCATGCTTTTCTCCTGCATGTTTTATATATACAAGCTGGGATCTGCCCCCTAATGTGCTACGCAGTTCAACTTTATTAATAACAAGATTTTTTAGTTTTTTAAAAGCAGAGTCTTTGCCCAGTGGTTCTTCAGAATAGGTCAATATTCCTGCTTCAGTTTTCTTTTCTTCTGAAGATATTTTTGCATCAGATTCTTTTTTTTTGCGTTCTATTTCATAAAAAAAGTTTTTTACGTGCATGCAAGAACTGATTCTGCGCGACGCTCTTGCCAGCGTTGTTGTCAATGTTCCTTGAAGGGCGAGCAATGATGTCATGATCATTGCAAATACGGTCAGTGCAATAACAACTTCTACGAGTGAAAAGCCGTTAGGCTGAGGGCTTTTGGATTTCATCATATTTTTTAAACTGAAGCGTAAAAGGATTTAATACAAAACTCCACAACCCACTATCATTTCTTGCTGCGATATTAATTACAATTTGTTGGCCAACGCCTTCTGGTACAATATAAAACCATACTTTGTTGGTTTTTCCGCCCTTTAACTCGTCTGCGCCTTTTATATAAAAATTACGCAGATCATAATCGTCTGGCCACGCAATACTATTCTTGAGGTATTCTGATTTTATCGGCTCAAATACAAGATCACCACTGGCAGTTTTTGCGCCGGTCGTTTTTTCAATGATAATGATATCGTGAGCAACATCAAATAGAATGCGATGAACGGCGCCGGTTATCTGCGCATTGGTGTGCGCCATCTTGGTTAATACATTGAGCTGTGAGAAAAATGTATCAATTTTTTCGGTTTTCTTGGCAGAAAAACGCGGGATGGCGACAACACCAATGATCGCTATAATTGCGATAACAATAACAAGTTCTAAAAGACTAAAGCCTCTAGATATCCCAGACATTAATCCATTCTTCTTCTGGACTGCCTTCGCCATTCGGGCCCCATGAGTATAATTCATACGGATGTTTTCCACCTTTTGTCACGCGATAGACGAGATCAGTTTTGTAGCCATCACTGGTTATTTCTTTATCTATATAAGGACCTTCCCAGCGTTTTCCTATTTTTTCATCTGATGGTTTGTGTACCAACTCAGAAATACTATTGGGATAACTTCCCGTATCGCCATGAAAACTTGAAACAGCTGTATCTAATGTTTTTAATATACTTACCGTCGAATCTTTTTTTGCTTTTCTCGTGATCCCTAAATATGAGGGGATAGCTATCCCTGCAAAAATTGCCATGATCGTAATAGCAATTACAAGTTCGATTAAAGAGAAGCCAGACTTACTTTGCATATTCATATAAACCTTTCATAATTATGCACCTATAATGTCATTGAGACCAACCATTGGTGTAACGATTGCCATAACAATAAATCCAACAATAACAGCCATAACCAGCAACATAATCGGGTCAATTTTTGATGCCAAACTATCAGCAAGGTCGGCCAATTCAACTTCATAATATTCAGCGACGGTTAATAACATCGTATCAAGGTGACCACTTTGCTCGCCGGTATTAATCAAATAAATAGCAACGGGTGGGAAAATGCCCGTTTGTTTTAAATATTCAGCAACTTTACCTTGTTTGAGAATATTTTCTCGTGCTTCTTGCAACGCATCAGCCAAAACTCTATTATCAACAATTTTAACGACAATCGATAATGCCTCTGCTAAATTAACGCCCGCTTCAATCAACATTCCCAACGTTCTGCTAAATTGTACGACAGCGCCGGTACGGGTAAAATATTTAATAATAGGGAGCTTGAGTTTGATAATATCAATAGCACGTGCACCTTGCGGTGTCGCTTTCCATAAACGATACATAACAACCAATGTTATAACGATCGGTAACAAAATATAATAGTAGTTGACCAAAATACTCGACATGCCCATCAATATACGGGTTGAAAGCGGCAGCATAGCCCCCTGGCCTTCAAATGTCTGAGCAATTTGTGGAACAACGTACGTTAATAATACAATGACGACCAATCCTACAACGGACAGTTGAAGCATCGGGTAGGTCAGCGCTTTATTTATTTTTTTACGCAGTTCTTGTTGGCGTTCAATATAGCTTGTTAAGCGATCAAGAATGATTTCCAAGCGCCCGCTTGCTTCGCCAGCGCGTACTAATTGGATATAAATATTTTCAAACGTACGGGGGAATTTACTTAAACCATCGGCCAGAGAGCGGCCTTCTTTGATGCCATCTTTCAGTTGAACAACTATCGAGCGCAATCCGCCTTCGGTTTGATCGGTTAAAAGTTCTAGGGCATTTAATAAAGGGACGCCTGATTTGAGCAGCATGGAAAGTTGCTTGGTAAAAAAAATTTTATCTTTAAAAGATACTTTTTTTTGTAACAGCGTTCTCCATGAAAAACCGCTGGTAGTAGATGAGGCGTCAGTTGCAAGTTCAATTTTTGTTGCAAATAAGCCGCGTTGAGTTAACTGCTCGCGTACGGATGTAATCGAAGGTGCGTCGAGAGTACCACTTATCTTTTTTCCGCCGTCGCGCGATAGTGCCTGATACGTGTATAAGGCCATTCTGATGTCCTATAAAGAATCTTGAATCTATTCTTATGCTTATGATACCATGTTTTGGTTAGTCAATATACAAAAATACAATAAACCCCTTTATTAAGTAAACATTTGCTTATACTTTTAAAAAAAATAAACTATAAAACGGGGCAGTGGCCCGTAGAGTGATTGCTCTGTGAACTATGAAAGGTTTTTACATGATCTTCTCTTTGATTATAAAAAAAAGAACAATTCTTATGAGGCTCCTGGGTTGCGCTTGTTTGTATGTGCATGCATCGCATGAAGCATTTACCAATAATGACCTTGTCTCATTTCTTAAGCCAGTAAAATTTACTCAGCCGGGCGTGCGTTGTTTTTTTAAGCATACGTTTAATCAAACAAGCTATTCAGAACATTTTTTACCCGCTTGTTTTTTGCACTGTCTCGACTTTTTAGAATTTGGCGTGCAACTTGATCAGCCCAATGGATTTCTTGAATCATCATTAGACATTTTTCATCAAAAACTTAAAGAGTCTCAATGGGTCAATCCGTTTGCATTGCACATTATGCTTAAAGAATTCCCACGGTTATTTGAGCCAATTACAAAAAATTATAAAGAAGCTCAAAAAGAATTAATCAAAAAAATTATAAAACATGCTTTGCTCACGCGCTTTACAGAACTTAAGCAAGACCCCAGCGGCTTTATCGACAATTTAGCTGATGAAATTATGGTAACCACGCACGGCTCTGATGGCGAGCCTACCGTTCAGCAATTGCAATGGTGCATTGTGAGGTTTATAGAATCAGGGCTTAATAAATTAATATGGGATCCGCGTGATCAGCTAGAAACATGGGAAAATGTAAAAACATTGGGTAGCTGTTTAGATGCGCTGTATGACTCTGCTATTATCCCTGATACAAAAATGCTTAATCAATGTTACTGGTCATTAATTTATCGCTATTGTTATTTTATTGAATCTACGGGACCTGCATTATCATTAGAAACATATTCTGCGATACAGCAAGATTTGACTAATGCTTCTCTTGCTTTTTTATATTTAGAAGAGCAAGAAGATTTTATTACCACAAAAGTTGATAGATTGCACAAGGCATTGGTGGAGGGTGAGCTCAAAGCCCGCGCGCATGCGAGTGGTATTATTACTGATTATGTGATTGTTAAGAAAAAACACGGTGGCGAAATGGCGCTTCCCACAACGGTTAAATCGCTTTCTTGATTAAAAAATGAAGGGGAGCGTAAGCCCCCCTTCATACATTCTAGAATTTATTTTTTTGGTTTAAATTTTTTAGAACCAATCATTGGTTTGATTGTATTTTGAGCTTCTTTTTCAAATTGCTCCATCTTTTTGTTTTGAATTTTTTCTAGTTCATTTTGAAGTGCATCGATAGATCCTTTATACTGCGACACAAACTTGGCCCCCTCTTCATTAAATTGCAATATAATTTTTTTTTCGTCAGCTTGAATTTGTGCCATGCGCTTATTAAGTTCATTCATCTCTTTTGCAAGGTAAAATCCCATTTCAATAGAGTGTTCTTCAATAGCATCAATGTTTTTTTGATGTTCTGGCGACAATACGAGATACGCCTTAATCATCGGATTGCTTTTTGCAAGGCCCTTCAAAAACTTTTTTTTAAATTTAGCGCAGAATTCTTTGTCAGAATCAGCGCAATTTTGAGTGAGCGTTTCAATCTGTTGTTTTATTCTTGCTACTCGGGCGGCGATAATTTCTTCATCAGTAGCTGCAATGCAAAAGTGTGGCAATGCTACAAAGAGTAGTGTAAATATATAATGCTTATTCATAATTATTCCTAAGAAATTGTTTTTAAAAAATACTTCCTATATTTTATCAAATTTTTTAAAAATTTCATCTTGGGCAATGCTATTAGACCTTATGCGTAATAAGCAAAAAGAAAGTTTTATAATTTCGCTCGCCCTGCCTACCCATAGGCCTGTGCGCCGTAGCCTTGGCGTAGGCGTAAGTCCGCAGGACGAAGTCGGGAGCGATCTTGCGCACATTTTTTCCAGAGGTTATTTCAAGTAAATACAAAAGAGAAGGATCTCATGATAATTATTGACAAATGGTTATAAAATATAGTATAGTATCTGTTATTTCTATATTACAATTTGTTAATTATTGACAAATGGCAAGTAAATTGCGTATGCTGAGAGTATAATATTATAAAAATAAAATTTTTATACATAGATAGGAAAAAACCATGAAAAACAGAGGGAAAACCATGAAAAACAGATTATTAATACTCGCAAGCATTGCAGCATTCTACAGCGGCACTACCGATGCGAGTTGGTGGCAGCGAGCCAAAGATTATGCGGGATGGCGAACACAACCTTCGCGTAGAACCGAGGAACAATGGAAGCAAGAAGCAATATGGGCCCGTAAAGATCTTGAAGACCAAAAAAGACTAGAGGATCCAAGGCAACAAGCGCTTAACGTTGAACCTGGTTTTGAAGATCCAACATTGTATCCTAGAAGCATATATCAGAAGGCAATCAGTGATCCTCGATATCAAGAACGTCACCACGGTTTTAATTTTTATACTGCCGGCTATCTCCCTTCTGATTACTTAGGAACAATGGCCTTACACCCAGAAATTTGGAATGAACGACTCCAAGAAATTCCTTCTCACATTCAACGCCAAGTGCAATCGTACATTGCACCAAAGACAAAAGCCCTTATAAATGCTGTAGAATCAGGAGACCTTGATTCCGTAAAAACATTAATTGCGCGTGGAGCACATCCAAACATAAAACTAGGCTTTATCGATCCTTCTTATAAAAAGTCGGCATTGGAGATAGCGCAAAAAGAACTCGAAAACGCAGAAGACCAACAAAAAATACTTCAGTATGAAAGATTACGTGCGAATAGAGAAACACTTCCAACGCAATCTTCGTGGTTGGCGCGTCATATGCATAGAAGACAGATTGAAAATGCGGAAGAAAACCTCGAAAATGTAAACGCCCGAGTAAAAACATTTCAAAATATTGTCGATACTCTTAATGAAGGCTGAATGAGATAATAAAATAATGGCGCCCGTCATATGGCGGGCGCCATTATTAGAAATCAACTGGTTATTTGGTAAATTTTTTGAGCAGCTCGTCTTTATCGACTATATCCTGTAAATGTTTCATGAGTGGCTTGTTAGAGTTTAATTTAATTTCGACATTTTCATAATCAGCTTCAGCAATGCAAAATCTAAAAGTTTTGTCGCGGCAGTGCTCTTGCATAAGTTCAACAATACGACGATTAAGATTTTGCTTTTCTGTTGTGGTTAATTGAGCGTAAGTGCTTGCCCAATTATTCTTTATGATCCCGCGCTCGGCGCGATCTATAATGCGTTTAAAATTGACGTAACATTGTCCCGTTTCTTTGTCGGGACAATTAATAATTTCTTTTTTAATGCGTTGTTCTAGCTCGTCATAACTGGCGCAGAGGGGCAGAGTTATGAGTAATAAACAAAAAATATTTTTTTTCATACCATCTCCAAAATAAAAAAAATCATGTACATTATAAAAAGATATTCTTTTAAAAGATACTCTTTTACCCGGAAAAATTATGCATAAAAAAAATCGTGTCGGCAAATTAGAGGTTGTGTGTGGTTCCATGTTTTCTGGGAAATCAGAAGAACTGATCCGTAGGGTGCGTCGGGCGG
This sequence comes from Candidatus Babeliaceae bacterium, assembly GCA_041660765.1. Taxonomy (NCBI): domain Bacteria; class Candidatus Babeliae; order Candidatus Babeliales; family Candidatus Babeliaceae; species Candidatus Babeliaceae bacterium. The sequence goes on from JBAZVR010000004.1 coordinate 37,992, forward strand.
AATTTGCCCACTTATCCACTCAAGTATTTAAACATTGTCTGGATAATAGAAAAACTGTAGATCATATTAATGCGCATAGCGGCGATAAACTTGCGGCAATTGCAATCGACAGTGTTGTAACGTTACAATCATACGTTTTGGATGCAACAGAAGTTATCGGCATTGATGAAGTGCAATTTTTTTCTAACGATATTATACCCGTTATCCAGCAGTTTGTTGCACAAGGCAAGCGTGTTATTGTTGCAGGCCTCGATTTAGATTTTAGAGGCACACCATTTGGTTGCATGCCTGCGTTGCTTGCTCTTGCAGACTCTGCCACCAAATTGCAAGCTGTATGCATGACATGTGGAAATGACGCCCATTTTACACAACGGCTTGTTAACGGAAGCCCTGCGCGATCAAGTGATCCGGTAATTGTTATTGGTGCAGAAGAGTGCTACCAGGCCCGCTGCCGCGAATGTTATCAAATCGACGTAGTATAAAAATATAAAAAAGTGAGTTCATATATGAATAATGCCATTTTGCCCTATAAAGCTAAACTCATTAAGGCAATCGAGTATCATATGCCGGAGGCGAAAATTTATCTTTTCGGGTCTCAGGCAACCAACACCGCAAAAATATCATCTGACATTGATATTGCCATTGATGATACAGAAAAAATACCAATGTCGGTGCATTCACATCTGTTAAATACTATCGATAATCTTAACGTTCCGTATACCGTCGATATTGTCGATATTAATGCCATTCCGGAAGATTTTAAAACAAGAATTATGAAAGAAAAGGTAGTATGGAAAAGTTAACATATAAAATACAAGCTCTTAAAAAAGCGCCTATAACTCTATTGAGTAAGTATTTTTATGAGTAAACAAAAAGTTTCCTTTGTCTGCACGCAGTGCGATCATATTGTCCCCAAGTGGCTGGGATGTTGTCCTGAATGTAAAGAATGGAACACTATAGAAGAGCAAAAACAGCAGGTGTATGCGCCAGCGCAGCATAGCCGCGTTTTAGCGATGACGGCTCTTTCTGCAGTTATAACAAAACCGGCAGTTAAAATGCTTTCTGGTATTCAAGAATGGGATAGAGTTACTGGCGGTGGCATTATGCCGGGGGCTTTTATTATGCTGACGGGAGACCCTGGTATCGGTAAATCGACGCTCTTGTTACAGATTGCGCATAACTTGGCAAAGCATCACACAGTGCTTTATTTTTCATCAGAAGAATCGCTGGAGCAAGTAAAATTGCGCGCGCAGCGGCTCAATTGTTTGAGTACCGAACTCCTTTTTGCAGATCAGGCAAATCTTGATGAAATTATTTTGACTAGTCAAGAGCATAAGCCGGCTATGGTCGTTATAGATTCTTTGCAAAATTGCTTTATATCAAATACCCATCTATTGCCAGGAAGTATTGGCCAATTAAAAGAAGCTGCATTCAAATTAATGAGACTCGCAAAAGATAATACGATAGCAGTTTTATTAAGTGGTCATATCACCAAAGATGGTGCCATGGCGGGGCCAAAAACGCTTGAGCATATGGTTGATGCCGTTTTTTATTTGCAAGGTGAAGATCGTTGGCAGACGCGTATATTGCGTTCTGTTAAAAATCGTTTTGGTACCATTAATGAGCTTGGTTTTTTTGAAATGCAAGAGACGGGGCTGCAAGAAGTACCACATATTAATGAGCACTTATTGCAAGAAGTTTCTTATAATCCTGGATCAGTTTTAATTAGTTATATTGAGGGAACGCGTCCGCTCATTTTGGAGTTGCAGGCGCTTACTATTACGACCAAATTTGGTATGCCGCAACGTGTTGTATCAGGTATTGATCACACTCAGGTGGTGCTTATCGCAGCAATTTTGGAAAAATATTTGCAAGTAAAGTTAAGTACGCAAGATATTTTTTTTAAAGTAAGTGGTGGGTTTAAAATAAAGGGCAGCTCCGCTGATCTTGGTATCGCTCTTGCTCTGTTATCAAGTTTTTTTCAAAAGCCTATTCCAGAGAAATGCATTATTTTGGGAGAGATTAGTTTGACGGGGCAAATAAAGCCAATAAATTATATAAACTTGCATGTTAAAGAAGCTGAAAAATTTAGTATTAATCACTTGATCATTGCAAAAAATCAAAAACTGGACTATACTTCTTGCGCGGTTATGCGATTCAGTCACGTTTATGAATTGTTAACCATATTTGAGTCTTAACAAAAAACCCATAAGGATTATTATGAAAAAACAATTACTTTCTTTCGTGTTATTAGCTTCTACATGTGCATTATCTGCATATCCTGAGTTGGTAAAAGATATTACACCAGCTGAATTGCAAGTGTGCTTTGTAAAACGTGTTCACAATGGCGAAGACAGACAAGAAGTTAAAAACTCTTTCATTAAAAGAATTCAAGAATTGCTTGATGCAGGCGAAATTACTCCTGACAGAGCCGTTGAATTGGTAGCAAGCTTAGAAAATTGCTAAAACAATTAAGGGGCGGGTGAAAACCCGCCCCTGTGTTATTAAAAAAAGAGATAGAGAGAGATAATGAAGACAGCTTATTTTTATAATAGTGTATTGTTGTATGTCGCTTGTCTTAGTTTTCATACAGCTGTTATGTGTATGATACCAACAAAAATTTTTGATATTAAAGAAGGTGAGTTTTTAAAGTTATTAGTCGCCAAAAAATTTGCAACGTTAGAATTTGCCTGTACTCGAATTCCGCTCGATACACACGATGTTCTTAAGAATGCAGCTCTTGAAAAAATATTTAAAGATGTAAAACAATCACCAGAATGTATGAATTTTATACAATCTCAAACGTCCCTATCATTATCTAATACCATTTTTTGGAAGATAGCTGCTGGTCATCTTGGTACAACGTCGCATGATGAAATTAAAGCTGCATTGCAAGAGATACATGTGGTAGTAAAATATGGCTGGAAAGCTTACGTCATCAATCAATTGAGTCTCAAATCTAGGCTTTAAAAGCTGACGCTGAGAGACGCTGTAATAGTATCTGCAAGCACAGCTCGTTTACCATTGAAACCATGCTTATAAAAGAGTTGTAGGTATGGTTTTAATGTTCTTTCTTCGCCTTTATAAAAATCATATGAAAGATTGAAAACCATATGATGCGTGGTAAATTCATCCAAATTTTCAGCAGAGTTTACGATTATGGGATCAAAATGATCAGAGCATACAAATAATTTGCTTTCATGCTGCTTAGTATATTGGTAGGCAATTTTTGCAGATAAGCCACGCCAGAAATGTGCTGCTTCAATAAATATGGTATAGTGCTGGTTAAAGCCAAATTCACGATAGGTGGTTGCTGTAGTTAACAACAATAGGTCTGTCTGAGCCTGATCAATTTTAATACGTCGTCGAGCAGTTGATCCAAATAATTGAAGAAATTGGCCGTCTATGCCACCCCGAATATGATGATTAAACCATAATTCAATGGTTCCCGCGCCAATAATGCCTAGGCCGGATCCATAACCAAATGGAATCGCAAATAGTTTATTTACATCACTTTTTTTACCGGTTGGATAGGTTAATCCGCCTCGTAAAGCTAAGCGTACATTTTTTAAATACTGTTTTGCTTGAGGATTATCTCCAAACCAATATACAAGTGTTGCAAGGTCGCCAATGCCTTGGCGGTGCCATCCGCCTAAATCGACGTTGCCCAAGACCTCTAGGGCGTTAACGTAGTCGTTGGCGGTCATGCCGGCTGGTGCAGGTGTGACATCTTTCCATACAACATTTTTAAGACGAGCGTCAAAAATAGGAAGATGTGCTGCAATTCTGAGGTTAAGGCAAGAAAAATTGTACCATGCAGACAGCATAAAATTATTAACTTCAAGTTTTCCATACGGAATAATATGGCCAATGGTTCCATTATCGTCAACAGCAAAGAGCGGTGCAAATTGACCCAAATTATCGCTCAGATCACCTTTAACGGCTGCTAGTGCATCTTGATCATCTTGCCATAACTGTAGAACGTCTTTTCGCTTACGCCATGTATCACATAATTCATCATCATCTGCCTGATAAGCGCGCGCATGAACAAGTAGTTCATCGGCAATATTTATTTGAAAATTGGTATAAGGCCATACTCGTGGAATGAGTAAAAAATCGTAAGGTGCAAAAAGATTGAGCGGCGGCATGCCGCCGTTTATATGCCCGAATAGGCACATACCAATAAAAAGTAATTTTTTATCAACACATTTCATAAAGTTCATGTAATTCCTTTTTATTCATAGGTATATACGCCAAAATCACCATATATTACCATATTTCCGGTAACATGACTGCGTAATAAATTGCCGATACAATGTGCATGAGGAAATTGCAGCATCTTTATAGAGGAGCGCGTTGCAAATGGCCTGCCTGATTGCCACCCCGATTGTAATACTTCGCAAAATGGACTTTGTTTTGTCGGTGCATGTGCATTATTATATAAAAAAATGTTTCCGCCATTGGTGTATAATCCAGTTCTATAATCGCCGACATTTATAAAAAAGCTTTTTTTATTTTTAATAAAACAATCAGGAAGTTGTTGCACGGTTGTGTCAGTTATTTCATCAGCTATGTCTACTGATAATCGATAAATTCTTGCTTGGTTGTGACCTCTATGAGCGTTCAAGACATAGATATTATCATGATGATGAGAAGAACTTATAGCAAATAGTTTTGTTATGGGTCCTACGTGTTCTTCCAGGGGAATCTTGTGCCAGTCAGATAGCGTGTCTAATTGTGCGATATCACTGCCATTATTATTTCTAAAAAGCCCTTCTGTTGTGGCAAGTAAGCATAATTTATTTGCTATTAAACAGTCGTTAAAGAGCCCATATTTTTGTTGTGTAATGGAGCCTGCGGTTGCTGTTTCTGTTATGGTTAAAGATTGGTTTTTAAGAGCTTCAGGTGACAGTGTAACGCGATCAAGGCGATTGGCATTCATAATATAGAGCGTGTTGTTATCGGCTAATAATTTTTTAACATGAGAAAATTGCCCAATTTTTTTGCATGAATAATGCTCTTGCATTGTAGTAAAATCTTGGTAAGAAATTTCATGCGCGATGCCAGAACCATTCTCTTGCATAAGCACAGCGCATCCATGTGCGCCACCAACGATAATCCATTGCTGATCCCCATCATCGACACTGATTATTGATGATAGTGGTGCAATTTCTGCGAGTATTTTGTGGTCATATACTATTGTTTTGGTGTGGTCGAGTTGGTCAATAAATATAAGCTTGTCTGTTGTTGTGGCGCTGTAGCAATTAAGATAATTGCACTGAATAAGCGAAGTAACTTTTTCATTGAGTATAATTTTTTTATCAGCATCATTAAATAATGGTTTTTTATTGATAATAGCCCAATCAGTCCAGCTCTTTATGCGCCCATAATGGTCAAATAATGCCTGCGAATAATAATGTTTATCATCTTGCATAACGGCGTGTATGGTGTCGCCGTGCAAAGCAATATATTGTATATCGCTATTCAAATGTACTGTGCCGCCGACGCGTGCCGGTGCATCATCTTCTTGAAATAAATCTCCAGGATATTCTGCTGGCGTATCAAAATATCGGCCAATAAAGCGATATGGTTGTTGATTGACAAAGCTTTCATAAGGAATCGAATTTTTTTTGGCAAGCATGCCAGAGTGCTCATGACCAGGCATATTAACTAAAGGCAGCGCAAATACTTTTCGTTTTGTGTTTTCGGGTAAACCAGAGCCGCCGAGCACCAGTAGATAGCTCAGTCCGGTACTTGTTTCCATGCTGTTAATGTCATGTATAGATACGGGCAGATGCGCTCCACGTGCGCCAATAATGCAATTGTCAGTAATTGCGTTGGCCGATACCAACGGTTGTGCTACAAGCTCAAACGTTTTTTTTTCATTGTTGTGTTGTAGGCGAATGTGTTGAATGGCGATCGCGATACTGTCGTTATTATTATCTGTAGAAACGTAAAATGGGTTATAGAGGCTTTTGAGCTTTTGTTGAACATATGTATTTCCAGCAACTTGAAGTGAAGAAGATTTTATGCCAGAAGTAATGCCTATCCATGGCTGTAAAGATATCTTGAGTGTGTTTTGTTGAACTTCTTCTGAGTCTTTTTGCTTTTCGCCAGAAGGGACGCTTTCAATTTTTACCGTGCCAATCATACACTGGTAATTAATATTATTTTCGACCTTTTTTTCTAACATGCACAAAAAGAACGTTAGATTTTCTGAGTCGTCATGGGGCTTGAAATTTTCTCCTTGTAGCGTGACAATAGAAGTCTCGCCATCTTTATCAGCGCATGAATGCGAAACGCATCTGTCTTCATGTGCATAATACAATGTGTCCGGCTCATCAATTTTTACGAAAAATAGTGCATTGCTATTCTCTATTTTACTCGCATATTTGATGTTTGAGGGTGTTAATAAAGGGTTGGGAATTTTTTCTGCGCTATTGTTAAGCGTGATCATTTTATTGCGCATGCTGTGTGCTTCTTGCGAAAAAAACGCAATAAAAAGAAATATCACATAAAAATAGCTCTTAATAATATTCATCATGCGCGCCTTTTTTTGGTAAAAGATATTTATAATCATCTAATAATAGCGAGTAACGCATTTTTTGGCTACTTGTTATTTGCAGAATAAAAATTTTCTGTTATAATTTTATTAAAATCAAAATCTTTAAATACGCTATTATTATTATATTATTATGTATACAAAAATATATTCTGCTACCACAATAGGCGTTGACGCCTATCCTGTCGATGTTGAGGTCGATCTTTCTTTTGGAATGCTTCAATTTAATATCGTTGGTCTTCCTGATGCGGCGATTAAAGAAAGCCGCCAAAGAATTCATACAGCGCTTAAAAATTGTGGAGTAAAACTTCCTGAACGTAAAATTACGGTTAATTTGGCGCCAGCTGATTTGAAAAAAGAGGGCACTATTTTTGATTTACCTATAGCGCTTGGAATTTTGCATGCAGCGCAGGTTCTTGATATACCGCAAGATTTTTTACAAACGACATTGTTTTTGGGAGAGTTGTCGCTTGATGGAACAATAAAACCTATAAAGGGCGCTTTGCCTATAGCCTATGATGCGCACAAAATTAATAAAACTCGATTGATTGTTCCGTTAGAAAATGCACAAGAGGCGGCGCTTATTAAAGAGATAGAAGTGATTGGCGTTGGTCATTTATTAGACTTGATTGCTTATATAAAAAAAGAACAACATATCAGCCCAACTCAAGCACCTGTCATTCAAAAAAATAAGCACCATTATCATGTTGATTTTGACGAGGTTAAGGGGCAAGTCCAGTGCAAGCGCGCATTGCAAATTGCAGCAGCAGGGCGACACAATATTCTGTTTATTGGCTCGCCTGGGTCCGGTAAAACTATGTTAGCAAAACGACTTTCTACTATTATGCCGCCGATGACGTTTGATGAAATTTTGGAGACCAGTAAAATTTATTCGGTGAGTGGTAAATTGGGTAATCAGGCTTTGGTAACAGAGCGACCGTTGCGCAATCCACATCATACAACGAGTCAGGCAGGGCTTGTTGGGGGCGGCTCTATGCCGCAGCCCGGAGAAATTAGTCTTGCACATAACGGCATTCTTTTTTTAGATGAATTAACGGAGTTTAAAAGAAGTACGCTGGAAGTATTGCGTCAGCCGTTAGAAAATAAAACGGTTGCGATAGCGCGTGCGCAGCACTCATTAACGTTTCCTGCTTCATTTTTATTGATAGCGGCGCTTAATCCATGTCCGTGTGGTTATTTGGGTGATAAGAAAAAAAATTGCACCTGTACCCCGCAAAATATTGCACGATATTTAGATAAATTGTCGGGACCGCTTCTTGATAGAATAGATTTGCAAATTGCAGTACAGCCTATAGAATATGAAACCATAGCAAATAAAGATCAGAATATTTCTTCGCAACAATTGTTTGAAAAAGTGGAAAAAGCAATTAAGCGCCAAGAGGCTCGTTTTAAAAATAATTATACATGGAATGCTTCTATGCCGTCGGGTCAAGTGGAAATCTATTGCGTATTAACGGAACGTGCTGAGGTGTTGGTAAAAAAAGCATTTGAACGCTTACGTTTAAGCATGCGCGGTTATCATAAATTGCTCAAAGTTGCTCGCACTATAGCAGACTTAGAAGATTGCGATATTATTGATCATACTCATATTCAAGAAGCTATTATGTATCGCTCGCTTGATCAAACATTCGAACGCAACAATGGCTAGCATCGGCCTTGATCTTGTGGAAATTGAACGTTTTTCTCTCTGGCATCTCAAAACAAATACTCAGCTTTTACGTATTTTTTCTCAGCAAGAAATTAATTATTGTTTATTGGTACCGTGCAAAAGCGCAGAACGCTTTGCCGCACGTTTTGCGGTAAAAGAGGCTTTTTATAAAGCGGTAACCCCGCTTATTATTCATAAAAAACCATTTTTAGTATTTTGTAAAAATACTGAATTTGTACAGTGCTTGCAGGTCAACTGGCAGGCGCTGGAACTACCTGAGTATTCTACTACAGCGAGTATCACTCATTCTCGCACCACCGCCGCAGCAGTTGTTATCATAGAAATTTAGCAATTACGCTGCAGGACCGTCATTTTGTGATTTTTCTTCAGCCTGTTTAAGCTTAATCCATCGTGAAAGCCAATCGATTCTTTTGCCCATCGGTGGATGTTCGTCGTTAGGATGAATATCACCTATGTCATAATCTGATTCCAGGGATTTTTTTGTGTATTCAAAATTATCGCTTTTTGGAGAAACTAGGCCGATAAACCAATCTGCTCGATATTCTTGTACAAAATAAAATTTTTGTATACCATTTTTTGCTTGTATTAAATCGTGTATATTTTTACCGAAAAATATATTTGATAAAAGTATATCATGCATATGATCCCCAAAGAAATAGTGACCTAGTTCATGATTAAAGGCACCTTTTTGTTCTTCCAAGGGACTATTTTTATCAACAATGATCTTATGTTTATATTGATTATTTTTATTTACAGAAAAAGTACGATCAGTATGTTTTTTGTAATAATCTTCAGTGAATGTATACTCTGGATATTTAGCCTTAATATCCAAAGATTCAGAGTTTTGTGTAGCTACGTTGGATTGTAAGGTAGGGAATCGCTCCATTCTTACTTCTTTAGACAGTTTTACCGTATTAAGCATATGTCGTCTGACTTCTTCTTGAACCGCATTACCTGTTTTAACCCTAACGTTTGATGCAGATGGTCTGCAACTATAAGCTAATCCAAAACTTTTCATATCCCCAATAACCTCATCAGAGAAATTATATTCTGAAGCGATTTGCTTATAAGCTTTTTCAGATTTTTTAAATAAAATATATGAACCACAGGCGGCCGTATTTACGCTATTTTTTTGCATTTTTTCAAAAAATTCTCTATAAGTTTCTGCTGACGCATTTGGATCAAGCTTTTTTATTTCTTCGCATATCGAATAATCTGGTGCTTCTTGCGCAAAGGCCTGAATGCCGCACAATAAAAGCGTGTTTAATATTAGATATTTTTTCATAATTTACTCCATTTTTATATATTTATATATAGAGTAATTTTATCATATATATACTATTTGTCAATAAATATATAAGTCGGGATTGAGCTAGATCGGGGGCAAAGCGTAACTTAACGCTATTTTTCTGATTATTCTCTGTTAATCATGCGATAATCAATTGACAATGATGAAAAAGGGCGTACAATATGAAGTATCTCTTTGATTTATTGAAATGTATCGCGGGGTAGAGCAGTCTGGTAGCTCGTTGGGCTCATAACCCAAAGGTCGCTGGTTCAAATCCAGCCCCCGCAACCAAAAAACAAATTCCCTCAAAAAAAACACTCTTTTAAATTATCAGGTCTCCCAGGTCAATTTTGACCCCCAGGCACCCCAAAATACCCCATTTTCTCTTGCTTGAAAAATTGACAATTAGTCAAATTGTAGTACAATTAGTTATATGAAGAACACTATAAAACAAATATCAAAACTTATTTTCGGTTTATTTTTTGCCACCTCTGGGGTCATTAATGGCATAGGTCTAGCGGACGCCCTCACAACAGAAAATATTGAATTAAAAGACATTATTCATAATAAGCCCTTCGTTGCTTATAATGGATTTCGATTTAAAAACTCAATTGTTATTAAGCATAAAGAAGAAAATCGCATGATTGCCGCCTCGGTTGCAGAATTTTGGCAATATATGCTATTTGAGTTCGATGCTTCAAGCCCTGCTTAATGATCGATATTTACCTCAATATATAAAAAGTTCGCTGTATAAGGCTCAAGATAAGGGACTTGCGTCACATTATTTAACTATGTTTGATAAGATAATGAGTAATAAAAAAAATGCGATCGATGTGCATAGAGAGTTTTGTCATGCATTTATTGCAAAATATAACAATGGTAAAAAAAGACAAGATCAGATATCAATTCACACGCAGGGTGACCCAGCAGAGGCTATCGGTATTATGTTTGAAGATTTTGAGAAATGTAGTCCTAGAATGGTAGCACCATTTCATTTCTTGCTCGGGCAAACCACTCGATGCAAAGGAGGGGGATGTGGCAAGATTACTAAGCGTAAATTAACTCAACATAATATTCTGCATGTGGCAGTTAATGCTGACCATGATAATTTGCTGGATTGCTTAGAGAGCAATTTTAAAATTGAAAATTTAGAATCGAATGATAAAGCTGATTGTGATCACTGCAAGCAAAAAACAGAGCAAAGCACTCAGTTAAGTATTAATGCAATGCCGCATTCTTTTGTTATTGCATTGAAACCATATGCGTATGATAAAAATAATGGCAATCCAGAAAAAATTAAAAATACGGTAAAAATACCACCGTTTTTAGATCTTGGCGCCTATGTAGATACTATGTCTAATCAGCAAGAAAAAAAATCATATGAGCTGAGGAGTGTGATCTTGCATAACGGTACAGATACAAATCGTGGTCATTGCGTAACGCTGGTTAAGAAACAGGAACGGTGGTATTTTTGTGATGATGACAAAATAGTGACGCCGATGCATTCGTTGCAAATCGGCGACGAAAAAACCAATACGCCGTACGTATTGGTTTATGAAAAAAAATAAATTATTAAAAAGTGAATAATCTTATTCAGCCGTTTTGTTCTTTTTAACCCACTCATCAAGTAAGCCGTTAATAAACTTATATGCGTCATCTTCAGCGAAGCACTTAGAAAGTTCTATCGCTTCGTTAATGATAATAGCAGAATCTATATCCGTATTTCTCAATTCCCAAATTGCCTGCCGAATAATGAGTCGCGTACAAACGCCCAAACGATCAAAGCGCCAGTTATCAAGAAGTGGCTTTATTTGATCATCAAGCGCAAGGCGATTATCAACAATTGAGCGAACCTGTTCTATGACCGAGCCATCTCTTGCCACAGAAAGATTAAATTCGCGACAAAAATTATCGACAATTGATTCGAGACTTGCTTGATAGTCAAAAGAATCCATTGCGTATAATAAATGAAAAATAAAAATTCTTTCATCGCGCTTTGACAAATTTTCTATAATAATTTCTTTGCTTGCATCCAACTCTCCAGAAGCTTCAAATAAACTGTCTTCTGGCCTATCCATGAATATCTTCCTTATTTTTTTGTTACTCGCTCTATATAACGAGCGTCACGGGTGTCAACTTTGATGATATCATTTTCGTTAACAAATAAAGGAACTTGTAGAACTAAACCTGTTTCTAAAGTTGCCGGCTTTGTGCCACCACCTTGAGCTGTGTCTCCACGAACGCCAGGAAGTGTTTCTTTAACTTTGAGTTCCATATGAACTGGACAGGTAACTGCTATAGGTCGGTCTCTGAAATAAAGAATGTCGTAAACCACTTGTTCTTTAAGATAATCGAGGACGTCCTGCAATTGATCTTTGCTGAGAGCAACTTGTTCATAGCTGTCTTGGTCCATAAACTGATATAGCCCATCCTCATCATACAAATAGATCATGGTGTGGCGTTCTAAATCAGGAGATGGAAACTTTTCTTCAGATCTAAACGTTTCCTCATGTACCAATCCTGATATTAGATTTTTCATTTTTGTTCTCATGAACGCACCGCCTTTACCAGGCTTGACGTGCACATATTCTAAAACAGAATAGGGCTCTTCTTTATAAAGAATTTTAGTCCCTCTTTTAAATTCAGATGCAGAAACCATATTTTTATCCTCAGAAACGCTTAAAATTCATAGTAATACGCATTATATTAAGTATAAAAAGACTCGGTGAAAAAGCAATAAAAACCTGTATATTACTTTTTAATAACAACATCAACAACCAGTGCGCTATGATCACTTACTGGGCGTTCATCTGTTCTGCTTACTCTCATGCTGTGTAAAACATCAAAATAATTCTTATTATTAATAAAAATATAGTCGATAATGCCTGGTCTCGGCTTGCCCCATCCGAATGACCCGCTTACCCCAAATGCGGCGTTGTTAAGATCGGCGAGATGGTCGGTATCAAATATTCTATTTTTTATGATAGTACTATATTTTGAAGCGACACGATCTTCATTAAAATCACCCGTCAGTATAAGTGGATCAGCTCCTCTTGTTTTTGCATCAATAAAATTCAAAATGAGCTGTAATCCTTGTGTTCGTGCTTCTTGGGAGCTATTGTCAAGGTGTGTGTTGAAAACAAAGAGAGGTTGTGGCTGATTTTTAAGAGTAAATTTTCCCCATGTGCAAATTCTATTGAGGGTGGCTCCCCATCCCGGTTTTCCTTTTTTTTGATCTTTATTTAACCAAAAGGTCCCTGAATTGGCGACTTTACATATATTTTTTTTATATAATATGGGTGCATGCTCACCTGGTTCAGAAAAAATAAGCCATTTTTTATCTTTTCTGCCTTCGCCGATCCAATCATATTTTTGATTGAAGGCTTGTATAATGTCTTTAATTTGATTGTTTTTTGCTTCTTGTAGGCTGATAATATCAGGATCAAAATCTCTTATGAGTTCGATCAAGACGTTTTTTCTTTTATTCCATGTATATTCAAGTTTTGGTTCTGCACCATCGCGCCTAATATTAAATGACATGATGCGCAATGCCTGAGGGTCTTTTGCAAGCGATTTTATTCCAATGTATTTTGGAGAGCAGTTCACGATCATTGCAGTGCATGGTATAAAAATTGTAAAAAAAAATTTTATCATATTCATATTATGTATCCTGCATAATGCTTTTATTTTTATTATAAAAAAAAATTAATAATTAATGCAATATTTGAGCAAAACTATAAATTCTTGGATCTTTAAGATAAACTAAAAAAAATTTTTACAAGGTGGGCATATGTCATATTTAATAAAAAATGATCCAGAAATAGCAGCTATCGTTTCTCATGAATTATTGCGTGAAGAGCACGAGTTAAATTTAATAGCTTCAGAAAATTATACGAGTAAGGCAATATTAGAAGCTACTGGTTCAATTCTTACTAATAAATATGCCGAGGGTTATTCTGGCAAGCGTTATTATGGTGGATGCCAGGTAGTTGATCAGGCGGAATTGCTTGCCATAGAACGATGCAAAACGCTTTTTAATGCTCAACATGTTAATGTGCAGCCGCATGCTGGATCTCAGGCAAATATGGCTGCTTATACTGCCCTTGTAAAACCGGGAGAGCTTATTATGGGAATGAGTCTGGCGACTGGCGGTCATTTAACTCATGGACATGCGGTTAATTTTTCTGGGTCTGTTTATCGCGCTATTCAATATGGTGTTGATTTAGAAACAGGTCTTTTGAATTATCAAGCTATCTATGAACTGGCCGATCAACACAAGCCAAAATTAATTATAGCCGGAGCGTCTGCTTATTCTAGGATTATTGATTTTGAAAAATTTGCCCAGATTGCTCAACAAGTTGGCGCATTATTATTAGTTGATATGGCACATATTTCTGGCCTCGTAGCGGCTGGCGTTCATCCATCTCCGGTGCCGTATGCTGATTGCGTGACAAGTACTACTCATAAGACGTTGCGTGGTCCACGTGGTGGATTTATTCTTTGTAAAAATAATTTTAAAGAAGCTATCGATAAAGCAATTATGCCTGGTACGCAGGGTGGGCCTCTTATGCACGTTATTGCAGCAAAGGCGGTATGTTTTAAAGAAGCTTTAACTCCGGCATTTATTACGTATCAACAACAGGTGATAAAAAACTGTGCATTATTGGCGCGTGAATTTATCAATCGTGGTTATGTCATAGTGACTGGTGGAACAGATAATCATCTTTTTATTATAGATTTGCGCAATAAAAATATTACTGGACGTGCTGCAGAAGTTGCTTTAGAAAAAGCTGGAATCAGTGTGAGTCGTAGTTGTATTCCGGGAGACCCTGAAAAGCCATGGATAACGAGTGGGATCAGAATCGGTTCTGCTGCTATTACAACTCGTGGCATGCGTGAACAAGAATGTATTGCCATGGTTGATCTTATTGATGACGTTATTAAGCACCACACTGATGAAATATATTTAGCAAAAATTAAACAAAGCGTACTTCGTTTGTGTGATGCATTCCCTATTTATGCAGAGTAAGATACGGTAAGTATTTCTGCTAATAGTGCAAGATCCTGAGCACATTGTTCTAATGGCTGCACATCAAATGGAATGTTCGGTTGCATACTTGCCAAAACATCCTGAACGGCTCGATCTATATATTCTTTATACATAGAATATTGATCTTTTTTGCTGTGCAATTTTTTATGTAATTCATCAACTATTTTTTCTTTGGTGGTAATAGGTTCTTGTTCATAAGCTTGTAGATAACCTTCAATAAAATTCTTGGTAATTGTATAAAACCATAAATTTTTTTCGTCTTTCTTCTTAATGTTCATAAATGTATAAAATATATTGGCGATATCTTCGCTTATATCTCTATGTTTCTTTGCTGACAGTATAAGATTTACGTTGTCAATAAGACTTATTTTATCGCTCGCTTCATCGAAAAATATATTTTTATTGTGAAAGTCTCCATGCGTGATAGTAGGTCCCAATATTTTACCTGGCTCATGTTGCATAAATTTTTTATAAAAGTGCGCCATTTGCGAGCCCAACGTTTTATACGCATGAGCCGCTTTTGCAGTGTTGTTTGCAAAATTAATTTGATAATCATACAAACGAATTCCCGGAGCTTTTGGCATAAGCTCGAGTATATGCAGCATATTATCATACGTGTAAGAAAAATAAGCTTCAGGTAAAACAATAGATGGGAAATTTTTATTGCTATCTTTTTTGTCATGCGAATACACAAATTCTTGTATGCCCGGCATAAGCGATGCTTGTAATAATGCGTATGGTTCGGCGATTATATCGCCTTCAATAGGGCCAACTTCTTTAAGAATATATTGCCTGCCGGATGGTACGCTGCAAGAAGATGTTATAGAAAACAGTTGATTGGTAAATTTGCCCGCTTCGGCGTCTTGAATATTGTTAGTGTTGAGACATGCAACTTGTTTAAAGTCTGGATTAGGTAATTTGCCTGTTGCATGTGCTGTCTCTAAAAAAATTTTGAGGCCTTCTGGCGTAAAATAGCCTCCCAAAAATTTATCAACCATCGTATCGGTTGCTTCTATTTCTTTTATCATTACTGATTTTTCGTAAAGATCCATAATTAATTTTTTAAGAACATCTTCTGTTTTATTGGCTCCGCCATGCTTTTCAGAAAGTGTATCAATAATAGTTTCATTGCACAGGCCATTGGTTATGCAGTTGTTGATAATTTCTGAAGCGGTAATTGTTTTTTCTGCGAGTAGAGGCGCCTGTTTAACCAAGCAACATATGCATGCATTTTCTAGCTTGTTTGCCCATTCTGTAACAGCGCAGGTCGTCTGCGGGCTAATTTTTTGCACCACATGATCAATCATCACTAGAATTTCTTTATCCTGTGCGCAAAATAATTGTGATGAGCATGTTATGGATAATAAATAGATAATATTTTTGTTCATAATTTTCTCTCTATACATTTGATAATTATTATAAGCATTCAATAAAAATAATTGATAAGTAAATAAACTGTATATCTTGTCAATTTCTTGCATATTTCGTGTTTGCCTATTTAAAATAAAAAAGCATTTTGGTTGTAATTTTATGAGGGACTGTATGAAAATAAAAATATTATTATTCAGTTTTTTTATGTGTCAACAAAGTGCTTCTGGGTTATTCTATCTTGCGGCATCGTTAAGGAATGCACAGCAAGGCGAACCATCAGAGCAGTTTGATCCCCCTACAACGCCCGCTGAATATGAAAATTTCCTGCATGGTCTTGTAGATGGAATTTTATGGATTGATTTCCAGCATGATGGTTATTTGGTTCAACTGAAAAAAGAATTGGAATATAAAAATAAAATAGCAAAAATAATTTCAAATACACAAAACGCGTCTATGCGGAAAGCGCTTTTAAATACATTTAGGCCTGTTTATGCCAAAATTTATATAAGCCTTTATTTTATGACTAGTTTCAGAACCATTTTTAAGCTTAACAATAGCTTGGAGCGCGCACTGAGGAATATGATACAGGAAAATGAGAAAAAGGCTCAATATGTTTTTTTTAAACAAGATACGGAGCTATTGGAAAAGCTAACAAGTATCAATAATACTAAGTTTTTATTATTGCCGGATTATCTAAATGCCCAATCGTCAGACCAAGAAGAATCTGAAGGAAATTTAAATAATTATTACAAATTGCTTACTATGCTTATTATGATACAGCATTATTTTGATAAAAATTCTGAAACAACATTGAATAAGAAGTTTTTTTTATTAGATGGAGTCTTAAATTTATTTAGTAGGAAACTTATTGAAAAAATGGTTAAAGACAGAGATTATCTTTTAATAGAATTGTTAAAAGATATAAGCAAAAAAGAAATCGCTGAACATGTGTATTCGCTGCAAAACATACCGCATGATTTTACGCGTGATGAAATTGTTAAGTTGTTATCGCCGCTTGCTTTAGGTATAGAAGTAGATAGAGTGCTTTCCATGTTATATAGGGATTTGTTGGTTTTAGAAGGATTATTGTAGTTATATGAACATGAAAAAACTTATCTTTTTTGTACTGAGTTTCTCCAGTTTGCATATGCATGCAGTTACGCTTGTGTATAACATGAAAATCAGAAGAGTATTTAATGTTTCTGCAATTTTGGGTAAAAAAGATAAGCCGGTATGGATCGCCACGGCTCTTCCCATAGCCTATACCAGAAGTAGGCATATTGTTGATCCGGCGTTGGGTGTTAATGTTTATGATAAAAGGATAGCCGGGGGATCGCTTTTTAACCTACGTTATATTGGGCCGCAACAGTCATGGTGGTTTGAAATTACCACCGGATTAGAAAAGGAACGCGTGCAATCACACGGAACAACAAATATTTGCGCCTCTCGACTCGGTATTGATGACATTATTTTGTCCGGTGGACGGGCATTTTTCCCCAATAAAAAAACACAATATGTAGTATATGGGCTTGCGGGTTTTCCGACGCGCAGAAAACTTACGCTAGCAGAAAGATATGATACATTGGTGGGCACAAGGTTTTTTGGATTGGGTCTTGGGGCAGAAGCTTCTTATGCCATTATTCAAAGCGTGCAGCAATCTTTAATTATGATAGGTCAGGCAAGATTTGTGCATTTTTTCAATAGAAAGTGGTATCCCATTTTACCATGCAATGCTCAAATTGAACCGGGCAACCTCACCGATATTCTTGCTTCTGTACAGTACAGAAGAGGTAAAAATATTTTTGAAACAGGTTATAACGTAACGTTGTTTAGCAATCAAGCGGTTGTTGTGCCGCCTCAAAAAATAACAACACATTTATTTATACGTCAAAGTGCATATGCAACGTATAGTCGCATGTTTAAAGAATTTCCTGTGTTAAAAATACCACTATTGTTGGGCGCAGGCTTTAATATAGGTCATGCACAAAGATTTAATACCAAAATATACGCTTATTGGCTTAATATAAGTACTGCGTTTTAAAGCACACTCTATATACTATAAAGAAATATATTAGCACAAAGGTATTTATGAAATTTATTAAAGAAAAAACAATTTTTGTTATCGATGGGTCTTCTTTTTTGTATAGGGCTTATTATGGTCTTAAGCCTATGCATACAAGCTCGGGGCAAACAATACAAGCGGTCTATGGCTTTTGCCGTATGATATTAAAATTAATTAAACAGTTTGATCCAAAAAACATTGCAGTTGTATGGGACTCGCCTCAAAAAACAGTACGTCACGAATTATTTCAGGAATATAAAGCAACGCGTCAAGCGCCGCCGAGCGATCTTTTTGAACAAAAAAAAATGATACAAGAATACGCTGATATTATAGGCCTCAAGCAAGTGCAGGTTGCTGGTATTGAAGCCGATGATCTTATGTATTCAATCGCACAAGATTTTCATCTGCATGGGTATACGACAGTGTTTATAACGTCTGATAAAGACATGCGACAAGCAGTCACCGAAGATATTGTTATTTTTGATCCGTTTAAAGATATTTTTTTAACACAAACATTATTAGAAGAAAAATATGGATTTCCATTATCAAAACTCGTATTTTATTTTGCCTTAATAGGCGACACCTCTGATAATATTCCTGGGGTACGTGGCATTGGTCCAAAGGGCGCCCATGATCTTGTTGTCCAGTTTGATTCTCTAGAACAATTGTATGCACGCATTGATACAGTATCTAAAGAGCGCACGCGGGAATTATTGCAAGCAGCCCAAGATAATGCATTGTTAAGCGAGCAACTGTTTGCGTTACGGTATTACTCATTACATCTTAAGCGCGATGATTTTTTGTTTAATCGTGATACGATTTTTAATGCGCGTGCTTTTTTTGAAAAGCTTGAGTTTAAATCTTTACTCAAAGATTTTCCAGCGCATGAGCAGGTGCAACTACCATTATCAGAGAAAAAAAACTATTCTTTCGAAGTGGTTACAACGCACGAGCAACTTAATAAACTGTGTGCTCTTATAGCAACGCATAAAGTATGTTCTATCGATACAGAAACTGATGGTTTAGATCCATTACAAGCACGCATTGTTGGTATTTCTCTATGTGTACAAGTAGGTACTGCTTTTTATATCCCCATTGATCATAAAAACAGTGGGCCTCAACTTGAAAAAAATGTTGTAATGCAAGCATTGAAACCGCTTTTTTTAGACATGTCCATTAAAAAATATTTTCATCATGCAAAATTTGATCAACTGGTCATTTATAAGGCTGGTGCGGAAGTACATAATATTGTTTTTGATACGTTAGTAGCGGCAAGCTTAGTGACGCAAGACTGGCAGCGGATTGGCCTTAAGTATTTATCACGATCATTTTTGAATGAAGAGATGATTTTTTTTGATGATATTGTTAAAAAAAAGGGATATAAAAACTTTGCAGAAGTACCCTATGACCAGGCCGTTGAATATGCAGCAGCCGATGCCCACCAAACGTTTCAACTAGTGCCGCTCTTGCACAGCGAATTAAAAAAATATGAACAAGAAGCGTTATTTTATGATATTGAATTGCCGCTTGTTCAAATATTATATGCTATGGAAAAAGAAGGTATCATGCTTGATGGTGCGGTGCTGAATGTTATTGATCAAGAAGCAACAAGCAAACTGCAAGAAATCCGTACGATGATTATTAATCTTATTGGTCCTGATTATGCAGATATCAATCTTAATTCTCCAAAGCAATTGGAAGAGTTATTATTTGTAGCATTAGGGTTAACGCCGACGAGAAAAACAACGCAAAGAACGAGTTATTCTACTGATTATGAAGTATTGCAGGAGCTTGCTAAGGTGCATATTATTCCCGGACTTATTATACAATATCGAGAATTATTTAAGCTCAAATCGACGTACATAGATGCGCTACCAACATATATTAATGCAAGCACGGGAAAAATTCATACAAGCTTTAGTCAAACAAAAACGGCAACGGGTCGATTGGCAAGCAGTGATCCCAATTTGCAAAATATTCCCGTACATTCTCCAACTCGCATTCAGATCAGGTCTGCATTTAAACCGCCGCTTGGATCGGTTTTTCTTTCTGCAGATTATTCGCAAATTGAGTTGCGCGTGCTTGCGTATGTTTCGCAGGATGCGACCTTGGTTCGGGCATTTTTAGAGGGACAAGATGTGCATGTCAAAACAGCAAGCGGGCTTTTTGATGTTCCTGTTGCAGATGTTACTCCAGAGCAGCGGCAGGTTGCCAAGCGTATCAATTTTAGTATTTTGTATGGCCTTACGCCGTATGGTTTGGCAAAAGATCTTGATATTCCATTTACTACGGCAAAAATATATATAGAAAAATATTTTGAGCAATATCCTGGCGTTGTGACTTGGATGGAGCGCGTAGTTGCAGAAACCAAAGACAAGGGCTATGTGACGACCTTGTGGGGTAGGCGTAGATATTTACCTGGTATTTATGAAAAAAACAAATCATTGTATGAGCTTGCTCGTAGAATGGCGATTAATACCGTTGGCCAGGGTACGGCCGCAGAAATTATGAAACTTGGTATGCTCGCTCTTGATAAACAACTTGCAGAACAATATCCCGATGTAAAAATGGTTCTTCAGATTCATGATGAATTATTATTAAGTGTGCCGGAACATATGGCTACAGAAATCGAACTTCTTGTTAAACAAACGCTAGAAAATGTCGTTCAATGGAATATTCCACTTATTGTTACAACAAGAATTGGAAATGATTGGAATCAAGTAAGTAAGTAATAAAAATATTTTTATTTTTATTATTATCTGTATACTTGTTGTCCAGTAATTAACATTTTTTTAATACACTACTATCGAATACAACTATGTTTAAAAAACTATTACCATTTTTCTACGTACTATCTCTTGGCGCTATGGAGCAATCAACTCATAATCCAGGTAAGATTGATTATATCAGTCGATTGCCTGATGAAATCCAGTGCTTGATTGGGCAAAAATTATTGACGTTTAGGGACAATATAAATGATGGAATGGAAAAAAATGAGTTCGGTCAAAGACATCTCTTAGGGGTTTCTTTTTTTGATGATGAATATTATCCGGAAGAAGAACGGATAATTGATGAGCCAAAAAAAAAGGGAGTTGGGAAAATCGTAGCGTTCTTCAAGCATAAAGGTTCCCGAAAAGATAATAAACTTGATGATATTATTGAAATACACGGTAAAAAATTTAATGAAAATGCATTAAATAAATTAATGCATTGGGAGCTTGATTTTCCGGCACAATTCAGGTCTATTGATGGTATTCAACAAATCGTAAATATAAAAAATTTTGGACGTGTCAATAAACACATGCATAGTTTGGTGTCTGACATGTTGCGAGGCGAGGCATCGAAGTTTTTTGTTCCATACGCTATAAAAACTATTGCTCACAATATGGCGGTGATTGAGCATAATGATGAGGAACGCTTTTTACAAGTCTATGTTGCCGCGCATATTGATGAAACACGGGAAGCCAAATATTTTGATGCATTTCTTAAAGAATTACTGTTGCCTGAGAAAAATAAAATAATATTGAATGATCAAGAAAAGTCACAAAAAGCAATGCAACCGGCCGATATGTTATATGCTATTTTTGGTCGTGGTAGATATGCGATTGAATTGAAAAATTCAACTATGGATTATGGGCCTGCTCATTATTCTCAATATTTAAAATTATATCCACAACGTATTAGACAAGCATTGATAGAGAATAAATTTAATATCGATTGACGAATTGCCATTGCAATAAAAATATACTATTAACTCCCGTTATCTTTTTGTGCTATCTTTTTTTAGATTTACATATGATAACAGGGAGTTGCTATGATAAAAATTGCATTAGGCATATCTGACAAGCATAGAAAAGAGATTGCCCATATATTAAACGTTATACTTTCATATGAATACGTTTTGTACACTAAAACATTGAAGTATCATTGGAATGTTGAAAGTCAGTGTTTT
This sequence comes from Candidatus Babeliaceae bacterium, assembly GCA_041660765.1. Taxonomy (NCBI): domain Bacteria; class Candidatus Babeliae; order Candidatus Babeliales; family Candidatus Babeliaceae; species Candidatus Babeliaceae bacterium. The sequence goes on from JBAZVR010000004.1 coordinate 59,967, forward strand.
GGGCCATTACATCTTCTTTTTAAAGAGCAGTATGAGCAACTTTTTTCTATTATTGATGATGTTGCAGAGCGAGTGCGTTCATTGGGGCATTATTCACTCGGTACGCTTACAGAATTTTTGCAAGAAAGTAAGGTCGAAGAAGCGCCAGGAAAATATCCAAACGATATGGACATGATTGCTGATTTGCTTGTAGGTCATGAGATTATTATTCGCCTTATTCGTAAAGAAATTGATAGTACGCTTGAAAAGGGTGATGCCGGTACCAGTAATTTTTTAACCGATATTATTGAAAAGCATGAAAAAACAGCGTGGATGCTTCGCGCCCATCTTTTATAATTTTGTTGTGTATATGCGATCAATATGCGTAATTGTTATAGTATTGCGCTTCGCGACAGCGATAAGATCATCGTACAATTCTTGATGCGTTTGAGTTTTGTTTGTGTAAAGATACATTTTTTTGATCATATGTTTTTTACATAGTTCTTGAGCTAATAAATATGCATCGTGATGTGGTTGCATTAAGCATAATGCTTCAAGTTGTACGTGGCCATAATGATACGCAAGTGCCGGTCTGAGAGTATATTGTATCCATGAATGTATTTTTTTTTGATTACTTGGTCTTGTTCGATGAGCGCTATGCATAATAAGATAACTTTTATTGTTATGTATGCTGAGTGACAGCGCTTTATTTTTATATAGTAGATCTATTTTTGCAGTTGTATGATTTTTTTTGAATAACAGCGTCATAATGCCTAAAAAAAGGCATAACATGCTGATACGTGTAATAGTTTGTATCTTTTTTCTATAGTGCATAATTATCAGTGCGCATATAGGTATAATCAATAAAAATATGGGTGGTTGCGCTGGAGTTGCTATCAGCATGGCATGTGGTGCTATATGGGTATTACACGCATTCCATGTGCGAGTGCATGCCTCTAAAAGAGAAATTATCCAATTGTTTGGTATACACATAAGTTCTGTTATAAAAATCAGGCTCGATAAGCATAAAAATAAAGATAAAAGTGGGTTGCCCAGCAAATTGCCTAAGGGGCTTGCATATGAAAGCGGGATCCCCCAGCTGATGAGTAAGGGCCAGGTTGCGAGCGTAATAAACAGCTGGAGCTCTAAAAAATTTATTAGCCAGGTGCCTAGTACTTTAAAGTTCTTTTTTAACATATAGTTCTTTTCGAGAGATTGCCTTGATGGTGTATGGCGTATTTTTAGACTATAAAAAAGCCTAGAAATAAGCAAATATTGATATTTATATTCAGATTGAACTATAATTAATAGTAGAGATAGTAAAGTCCAAAATTCTAGAGGAGTATAGTTATGAAAAAGTTATTGCATAGTGCCCTGTGCTGCGGGTTTGTGTTTGGTTTACAGGCTGGTATAGGTGAGGGTTTATCAGAAATAGGTCATGGTATTGGTGATGTTGCTCGTGGTACTGTCCATGGTGCGGTTGATGTTGCTGAAGGCGCTGTTCATGGAGCAGTTGATGTTGCTGAGGCGCCGTTTAAGGGTGGTGAGGCAAGAACGCATACCGTGGTGCATAAAAATGAGCCTGTAGTAGAAGAATTTACTGAAGAAGAGTTTATTGAACCTAAAAATAGCAGCCATATGACCAACTCAGTTTTTGAAGAAGCTGAAGAAGAGTTCCCTTATGGTAATGGTGACTATCCTGCTGCTGACTTTCCAGAAACTGAATAACTAAGTTAAGGGGTTTATATGTCGAGTCATAAGCATAGCGCTTTTTCTCCTGTTGCTAAAATATATATCGATGCTTTGGAAGAGTGTATTGATGCGTGTCAGAAGTATGGAGATTTTTGTGTTGATCCAAAAAGTATAGAAAATGCGCAGATTTCTAAGCAGGCTCTTGAGGCGTGCCACGCTACTATTAAGGCATCTGAAAATTGCATACGGGAGTGCTCTAATCATCTGCAATCATGTGATGATGCAGGTTGCATTCAAGAGTGTAATGACGTTATAAGCGCTGCTAACAAATGTATTAAAGTGTGTGGTGAGTGTATTAGATATTCTGCAGCCGATACAACGGAGTGTCTTGATGTAACGACTCGTTGTGTTGAAGCTTGTGATGAATGCGTTGAGATATGCAATCGTCATATGTCACGTGCATGATTCTGTTTAGTACGTAACCAAAAAATGTTCAAATCGCCATGGGTCTTTTATGTGATGTAAAAGATTCCATGGTGGTTGCCATGGTGTTGGTGTAGAAATAATTGTTCCTAAATAGGAGTTAGCCACTGCCAAAATATCTTCGTGTGGTAGATCATCAGGAAAGCAAAAGCCCTTGTGAGGGTTTTGTATCATCCAAAATAATGCGCCGAGTACACTCGCAGCAACTTGTAATGTTGTTGCATTTTGATTTTTTACCAGTCGTCGTGCTTCATCAATGGTAAGTGATGATCCTGTCCACCACCCATTAAAATCATGTCCCAAAAGAAGGACGCCCAGTTCATCAGATCCATGTGTTATTTCATCGCGTAAAATGCGAATTTTTTTTTGTAGTACATCTTTATGCATGGCGAGTTCATGCAATGATGAGCATGTACTGTCACTTGGCAAATACACATAATGAACAGTGGGGCGATATATAGGCGTTGCTTCTTTATATACGGTGAGATGATCGCTAATGCTCAAAACTTCACCATGTCTAATAATCATCCCAATAATAGGACCCTGGGGGATCCATGAATATGCCCACGTGTTCATGCCTTTGGTAGTAAGGTGGATATAGCTTTTTTTATCATTGATATGGAGCTTTGATGCATGTTTTATATGATATCTTTCATGCGTTCCCCACCCAATTTCAGCCGGAGCTGTGGCTTCTTCATGTAACCCTGGAATAGACCACGTGTTGACAAATTCATTTACCTTTTTTGGTGCATTGGTAATCTGCGTATCCCGCTCAGAAATATGAATAATGCGTGTTCCGGTTAGACGAGCAAGCTCTGGAAAATCTTTGTTGCTCAGTGCGTTTTCTAGGGCGATTCTGCGTTTTGTTTTTTTGCTGGCAATAATAACGTTCTGTGCGATTTCGAGAAGGGCCTGTTTTGTCCAGTGGCTTACCAGGCCTGGGTTTGCACCATGTTCGACGATCATGGTTGAACCATTCCATAATGGTGCTTTTTGTAAGAGTATTTTATGGCGCTCGTATAATGTTTTTTGTAAGGGTGTTGCTGCTTGTGCCAATATCTCTGGCCATAGTTCAACGGACGTATTGATGTACATAATATTATTTTTGTGGCACCAGTCCATAAGATCTATTGAGCCTATATCAACAGCAAGATCGATAATTATATCTCCGCAATGTGCATAGGTAGAGAGTACTTGTTGATAATTATTTTGTGTAATTGCTTGTTGTATATATCGCGCGCCAAGCTGTATGAGTGGAAGGTGTTCTGGGCGCAATGCTGGATCTATGATAATAATTTTTGAAAAATCCATAGCAAGATGTTGTATCAGAAGTGGTTGTAGACATTGAGCAACGGCACCGCAGCCAAGCATGATAATATTGTTGTGAAACGGTATTTTCATAGCGCCTCTTCGGTAAGTGTATAAGTGTCTTGTTGCTCGGTTAATATAATGTGTTCTGGGCGTTGTTCGAGTAAGATTTTCCAGTAATCAATAAGTTGGGCGAGTTTTTGAGATTCTATTTCTATTGTAAGTGGTGAATGTGCTTTTTTATTATTAAAAAAATCTATTAAAATACTATTGTTTTGCTTGAACATATGAAAACGTGGGCCAAAATTTTCTTCCTGATCGCTTGTCATGAGCTGTATCGCCTGATGCAAAGCAGCCTTATCAACAAAAAGTTCTCCAAGAACCAATAGCTTTTCATTATTATTATCGGTGATCATGTATCCGGCGTTTGTTGCGGTAAAACGTAATCTGTGCATAAAGATCCTCTCTGGATTTCTTCATAGTTATTATGGTAGTGTACCTCTATGTTTAATAAAAAAACTAGATATCATTCTTAAAAAATGCGGTTTATTATGTCACAAAAAAATAATTATTCAATTTCTTTTTTAGAGCACATTGCATATGGCGTGCGGGTCGATATTCTCAGGGCTACAACAAATGCCGGATCTGGGCATCCAACATCCTGTTTGTCTGCTGCTGATATTGGTGTCGCGCTTTTTTTTTATGGTATGCATTGCGGCGATAAATTTGTTCTTTCAAAAGGGCATGCCGCGCCATTATTGTACGCATTGTATAAGCAGCTTGGTATCATTTCTGACATAGATCTTATGAATATGCGTACGTTTGATTCAGTATTAGAGGGGCATCCAACGCCGCGCTGTGCTCAAGTTTGTGTTGCAACCGGGTCGTTAGGTCAGGGATTATCTATTGGTCTTGGGATGGTGATCGGTCAGCGAGTTACACAGCATCAGGGTTATGTTTTTGTCATGCTCGGAGATGCAGAACTTGCTGAGGGGTCTAATTGGGAAGCGGCTGAAGTTGCCGCTCATTATCAAGGTTTTCAGCTTGTTGCTTTTGTTGACGTAAATCGATGGGGGCAGAGCGATCAAACATTATATGGATATCGCTTAGAACGTATTCAAGCCCAGTGGGAAGCATTTGGATGGTGCACATTTGTGATCGATGGTCATTCTATGAAAGATTTGTGTGCGTTATTTGATTATATGCGCAATAATACGAGTAACCAGCCAACGGTTATTATTGCACGCACGTATAAAGGACATGGGCTTAATGGTGTTATCGAAGATTATAATGGGTATCATGGCAAAGTGTTTTCTGCGGCGCAGTTGCCAGCATTATTGCAAGCGCTTAAACATAATTATGCGCATGCCGACCTGTATGCACCAACTGCTGCTGATCTGAGTCAGTTAAAAATAACAAAAAAAATACATGAGCCTATGTGTACTCGTGTGGAAGAACCGTGCACATTGCCCGTATCGCGATATCAATTGGGTGAGTTATGTGCAACGCGAAAAGCCTTTGGTCAAGCCCTTGCCGCAGCTGGTGCTTCGAGCAAATCTCTGATTGTTTTTGATGGAGACGTAAAAAATTCTACGTTTACAGAATTATTTGATCAGCAATATCCTGAGCGTTTTTTTCAATCTTTTGTTGCAGAGCAAAATATGGTTGGCATGGCGATGGGTGCTGCAGTTTCAGGAACGATCCCCGTTGCAGCGACATTTGCTTGTTTTTTGACCAGAGCTCATGATCAGTTGCGTATGGCTGGAATTAGTCGTTCCCCTATTCGGCTGGTTGGTTCTCATGCGGGTGTTTCTATCGGGCAGGATGGCCCATCCCAAATGGGGTTAGAAGACATCGCGCTTTTTCGTTCCATCCCAGATTCTATTATTCTATATCCGTGTGATGCAGTAAGCGCTTATTATTGCACCAATCTAATACTTAATGCGCATGAGAATGTTAGTTATCTGCGTACTACGCGCGGCGAAACGCCGGTTATATATAATAATGATGAGCAGTTTGTTCTTGGTGGTTGCAAAGTACTACGTTCAAGTGAGCACGATACAGTGTGCATAATAGCTGCTGGCGTAACTGTTTTTGAAGCGCTTGCAGCGTATGATCTGTGCAAGAAAAAAAATATTTTTATACGTGTGATAGATTGTTATTCGATTAAGCCTCTTCCGGTTGACGAACTTATTATCCATGCGCGTGCATGTGGTAAAAAAGTTATTACGGTAGAAGATCATTATCTTCAGGGGGGCATGGGAGAATCTATTGCCTACGCGTTGCGCAATGAACAGTGTGTTATCGAATGTTTAGCGGTTACACAACTCCCTCGCTCCGGCACGCCGGAACAACTCCGCGCCTTTGAACACATCGACGCCGCTGCAATAGTTGCCATGGTGGAAAAAGTTATAATATAGATGTGTATTACGATATAATTATCTGGATTGTAAGCTTATTTTAAAAACATGGTGTTGTTATGTCGATACAAATAATAAAAAAAAATCATTTTGGTGTTTACGCTATTATTCTCAAAGAAGACCATATTTTACTTATTAAAAAAAGTAGAGGCCCTTATAAAGGCAAATTAGATTTACCAGGAGGCAAGCCAGAACATGGAGAAACAATTTACCAAACTTTGGTGAGAGAAGTTATGGAAGAAACGGGAATTATAGTCCATAAAACACAATTTTTTAACAACTACACCACCGTCGCATTAGAAACAATTCAACCTAATGTCCAAGAATGCACTCATCATATTGGGGCTGTTTATTTAGTACAAATGTTTGATGACAGCGCTTTAATAAAAGACATGAATGCCGAAGATTCATTGGGTGCCTTATGGGTTTCAATGGCTTCTTTGACTGAAGATTTAGTGAGCCCGTTTGTTTATCAGGCAGTTGTTGATCTGGAAAATATATTGTTAGATAAAAAAATATAAAAGCTATAAAATAATACGTGTAAAAGTATCTGATCGTAATTTTTTTAGGCATTATGCACGTATATAGTTATATAAAATTTTTTATTATTTCTTATCTTATGTATGCTACGCTTACGTATTGCATGGAACAATGTACTGGTGAAATATTATTAAAATCTCAATTTTTTTCTGTCCGTATAGATAAAAATTTGCTGCAATTTTCGGGTGTTTTAAAAGATAGTTTAAGCTCAGATGTTTTAGTTATGCATGATGCATCACGGGTACAAGTAGTGGAGCTGGGAGATTGTTTTCTTAAGTATGAACCCATCATGCTTGCTAAGGCACTTGCTTATAGCAGTCTTGATCATGCCGCCTTGAAATTTGATATACAAAATTTTATACAGCAATATACATTAAAGCATTTACTCCAATATTCATTTATTTGCGATAGATATGATATTGCAGCAGCACAGGATAAGATTCACAAACGCATTGGGTATTTGCTCAAGCAAAGGCATCAGAAAACATCAAAGCAATATTGTGAGCTGGTTCAAGAAATTTTTAGTGATAGATATGCTACATCTGGCCTTAAAGAGTACTTAGCAAAAAAAATGTGGTATCCATTGGAATTGAACATTAAGCCTGCGGATGCGAGTTTTAAAATTGCAGAAAATTTTGTAGCTAAGGTTTTTTCTAATAATGAAGTGCTGGGACCTAATGCGCGATTATTAGTCAGTGCGAATAAAAAAAAGTTAGTTATATGGCCTGATACTACATGCGGAGACTTACAGGCGCCCATGTTTTCATTCGATATAAAACAAAAAGATTTGCATAAAATAGATACAGGAGTAGTCTGCGATCAACGTGATCATGGTCCTGTAAGTCATACTATAGCTATAACACCAGATTCAAAGAGCATAGTTATGAAAAGTGGTAATTCCACTACATTTTTTGATAAAACATATGATATAGAAACTATGAGAGAAATAGATTGCCCTTTTCAATCAGCGAAAAATTGTACAAAAAATACAATTTTTGCGTTTTTAAAAGATGGTAATGCGCTATTGCAGCTTTCAGATAATGAAAATATCGTAGTATTGCATAAAAAAAATGGTTGCACTGCTATTCCTGATATTCAAGATATTACACCGATTGCCCCTCTAACTTTTACTGGGTTTGGGCAGTCTGATTATTGTAAGAAGAGAGATGCTTACTACAATATGTATTATGCTATTACTTTTTATCAAAAAATAAAAAGTAAGCTTAAACTTTTTTATCCACTTGCCTATGTCACGCCGGATGGATCAAAGGCCTTTACTTCTAAGAGCTTTTTTTATCCGCAAGATTCTATAGGGCGTGTGGCATGGGGCGCAGGGCCTCACGATATCTTTCATGGCCCTATGTACTATAAACCAGCTACGTATATAGTTCATGATGTTGCTTCTCGCAAGAAATTATATACAATGAAGTTTCATGCTATTACATTTTTAGAAAAAAGTTCATTAGCGATTTGTAGTACCTATCCAGAATGGCATCGTGGTATTAGCCATAACCGGCAACAGCAATCTCATCCTACCTATAGAGTTGTGGCATTACATGATGGTACAGTTATAGGTGAATTAACATGTGCTGATGAAAGTCCTGTTAAAAACTTTACTGTTACCCCTGATGATAAGTGGGTGTATGGCATAACAAGGTCTGGTAAATTATATAGATGGCCATTGCGCAAGGCCTTTAAGGTGGAAAAGACCGCTGACGAGATCTTAGCGATATGTAATGCCGTTAGGGCAAAAGAAAATAAAAAAAATAAATATGTTAATTATATTAAGGATTCATTTTTTTCTTTGAATGCTTTTGTAAAAAATTTTCCAAGAAATGCAGTAAATATTATGTATACCAAGACATGGGCTGCGCCGATTCTTTTTGTTGTTGTTGTATCCGATATGTTAATTGATTGCGTCAAGTTTGAACTATATCATAAAAATTCTTAATTAATTTGGCGTTAATGTTGGAGATTGTCCTTCTAGTTTCTTTATCATTTCTTCTGATAGTTTCATGCGTATTGTGTTACGAAGTTCTTTTATTGCATTATGAGTAAAAATGGTGAGCACGACTCCAGTTGCCATTGCAGTAATTTCCGTGGGAATGCATGCTGTGCACAGATGGTGTGTTATAAGCAGACCAGCGAGGCTTGCCGTTGTACCAATTGTTTTTATATGTGCGCGAGATTTTTTTTTAGAAAAATAATTTTTGAGGTGCGTGCATTCGTTGGTAAGTCGAGTAAGTATTTCTGGCGAGATATTCTTTTTGTATTCTGTAAGAAGCTTATCAACTTGAGTGAGATCGCAAGAGTGTATTGCGTATGACAAATTACGGTATGCGGTGCTATCATTATATTCTTGCATAGCTGATAATGATAACGTCATGTTGAGTATTGCTAGGGCAATGCATGATAATTTTGTGCTCATATAACTTCTCTCTTTTTATTGTACGGGATGCCTAAAATACTTAAATCTGAGTTTAGTCTATTAAAAAGTATAATTCTTGTACAAGATTCCCATTTTTATAGATTTTTTTAATTTGTCCTGCTTGAAATATACGATCTATTCATATTTAACAGAAATTCATGTATAATATGCAATGTAATTGCATTTTTTACATTTTTCTAAAAATTGAGGGTAAAATGATCATAAAACGCGATATTACGGGCCATTTGAAGAGCTTAGCTCAGCAATTCCCGGTGGTTGCAGTCATGGGGCCGCGACAGTCGGGTAAAACAACGCTGGTGAGAGAAACTTTTCCTGATTATACCTATGTAACGCTGGAAGATCTTGATAGAAGGGCGCTCGCCAAAGAAGACCCACGTGGATTTTTTGCCACGTATGCCCAAGATAGCGGTCTCATTATAGATGAGATACAAGAGGTCCCTGAGCTTTTTTCTTATATGCAGGGTATTGTCGATCAGGCATACCGGCCTGGCTATTTCATAGTCACCGGGTCGCAGCATTTTCTTATGTATGAAAAAATCACGCAAACATTGGCTGGTAGAATTGCACTTTTAACATTATTGCCTCTTTCTGTTCATGAAATTAAAGAAGCAGGTCTGTTGCCTGATCAGGTAGAATCTTTACTCATTAAGGGATGTTATCCCCGCTTGTATGCGCAGCCGATAGATGTTCATACATGGGTTACCAATTACATAAGTACGTATGTTGAAAAAGATGTAAGGCAGGTGCTGCGTATCATCGACGTTATGACCTTCCAAAGATTTTTAAAATTGTGCGCAGCGCGGGTGGGAAATATTCTTAATTATGCGAGCATTGCGCGTGATGCGGACATTAGCCCAAATACTGCTAAAGAATGGATCTCTATTTTAGAGGCGAGTTATATCATCAAATTACTGTATCCGTATTATAATAACTTTAATAAACGTGTTATTAAAAGCCCGAAGTTATATTTTTATGATTCTGCATTGGTATGTTCATTATTGGGTATTAGAACAGCCCAAGAACTGCAATTACATTCGTTACGTGGAGCATTATTTGAGTCTTTTGTAGTGAGTGAACTGTTTAAATATAATTATAATAATAATGAATTACCCAATATTTATTTTTGGCGAGATGTGCAGGGGCATGAAATTGATGTGCTCATAGAAAAATCAGTTCATGAAATAATACCTGTAGAAATTAAAGCTGGCATGACGGTAACGGAAGATTTTTTTAAGGCATTAGGTGATTGGCGAGATATTACTGATCAGCCGGATATTCCTGCTTACATTGTCTATGGTGGCCATGAAAATAGCGTGAGAAAGAAGGGGCTGATTTATTCTTGGAATGCACTTACTCAAATGTTACACAAAATTTATCAATAAGAATCCCCACGCTCATGCGCGCATCTAGTGTAGTTTTTTTTAATGTTTTTATTGTTGCTTGTTTTGTACATGGAATGGAGCAAGATTTCAAAAAAATATGCTTATTTGATGGACGCGTAAAAATCCAAGTGCCTGAGAATTTGATACAACAATCAGGTTCTTTAAAGGATAGCCTGCTTGATTGTGCTGATTCTAACGAAAAAATTACAGAAATTAATCTTCCGCCTCCTGTGAACAGTAAGGCTTATGTTGTGGGTGAAGCTGTTATGGTTGCGAAGGCGCTTGCATATGCAGGGATGCGTGATGTTCCATTTGGTATACCGCAGCTCATAGAAAAATACACATTAAAGCATCTTATGCAATATGCATATATTTGCGATAAGTATAGCATTGAAACAGCGCAATCTATTATTCATGAACGCATAAAATATCTTGCTGCACAAGAGCAGAAAATTTCTGCGCAGCGACATCAAGAAATAATTGATAAGATTCTTAAGAGTAAATATATTTCTACTGGTCTTACAAAGTACCTGCGCACATTGTGGTACCCCTTAGAATGGGATATTAAGCCAGGAAGTGAGCCTATTTCAATTGCTGGAGAATTTGTACGGAGCATTTGTAAAGAGAATGAACGGGTTAATTTAAGTCAAAATGCGCAATTGCTCATCAGTCCGGATAAAGAAAAAATAATAGTATTTGATGAAGCAGCTGAGGGTATTCAGCATAGAATGTATTCAGCTAGTGGCATGTGCATAGAGCTTGAAGCTAAGCCTCGCGGGTCTATTGTTAAGTCTACTGCTGTGATATTGCCAAATTCTTCTTCAATTCTTGTGAACATTTCTGGCACCAGGTCGTTTTATGATATTGAAACTATGAAACCAATTGATTGTCCTGTTGATGTGTCTTTAGATAAGCTGCATGATCTTGTTCCCACAGCGCCTATAGTTACTACGGGATTTCATTATTGTGGTGGTGAGTGCTTGCATCATCGTAATAAAATAGCAAGACAGGCTTCTATATCTTTTTATAGAAGAATATATCCAAAATTGAGACTGTTTTTTCCGCTCGTATACGTTTCTCCCGATGGGTCAAAAGCACTGACAGGGACATGGTCCAGGCATCTATGGAAATATATAAAAAGGCCTGTGCGAGACTGGTTTCGGTACCACTTTGGTGGTCGTATCCATATAGGTTATCCTGGCTTTGTTTATTCTGCTCCTCGTACTCGTGTTGTGTATGATGTAGCTACCTGTAAGCGTTTGTGTATCTTGCGTTTCCATGATATTGCATTTTCAGAAAAAAGTTCGATAGCAATTTGCAGTACGTATCCACAGAGTGATGGTATAAAGCCTTTTTCTGCCGGTGCATGCTATAAAGTTGTAGCACTACATGGGGGAAAGACGGTAGCCAAGTTGCAATGCGATGATACAACAACTGATATCATAAAGTTTGCTATTGCCGCCGATGATAGTTGTGTGTATGGCATCACAAGAACCGGTAAATTATATAAATGGCTGTTGCGCGATACCTTTAGAAAAAATACATAATCTGTTTCTTATGTGCGTTTATAAGCCGCAATTTTTTCTTGAATATGCTCTAATCGCGTTATGTTTTTCCAATTAAAAAAATCATGCAGCAAAAAATTACATGCTGTCGAGCCAAGAGTTGTATAAAAGATGTAGTCTATTGGGTTTATGTTATTATTCGTGTCATCGTGGGTATAAAGCTGTTTTGCTATATTGCAGCAAATTGCTGAGCCTACCATAATACTGATGCAGACTTTAGCATTTAACGACTTGCCATTTATCAAATGTTTTTCATCTTGATCGCACATTCTGAGCCAGTGGTCGCATGCGGTTTTTGGAATGTTGTTATGCGTATCAAATATGGTGGTTACTGTTTCTGCATCGTACTCGTGTATTGCATGTGATACATGAGCAAAAATATTAACATTATTGTCCATGCACATTATTGTTCCGGGAATAATTAAAAAGATACTATATAATTTTTTCATAAGATTCTTTCTTGTATGTTAAATAAATGTTTCATCTGAGGGTAAATCGGCATTGCCAACGTGTGATGCAATGCATGATGCATATTCTTCTTCTGTCGTCGTTGCTGATGGATTTTTGCAGAACGGTGCGCTTGCATAGTCTCGACCTCTATTGCCAGCAGCACTATTTAAAAACCATGCTTGCGCTGTTGGATGAGCAACATCTCGTTTGCCAAATGACCCAGGGAAGCAGACCCAGCCCATTGTTTTTGGGTTAAAGCGCGCATCTTCCGGTGCATAAATGCGGACAATTTTTGGTGTCCAGCGCATGCCTTTTCCTGTAATGTCATTTGCTGCACCATAAATACGCAAAAATGTTCCTACTTTTGGATAGTCAGCATGAGATCCACGAGCAACAAATGAAACGGGATGCGTCCCTTCATACGTAACATCTGGATGATGCGCATCAAGCCAAAAACCTTCTGCAGGTCCATGTGCCGCATAAAAAATACGCTTAAGTTCTTTTGTTTTTTTGTCGAGTTCCAGCGTTATGTGTTCATAGTCAGCCTCGTGCGCTCCTTGAAAATTAAAGAGGTCGCCGGTGAACGGACCAATATCATATGGGGCATTAAATCCGTAAAAATAGGTATAATAAATATAAATGTTGCCCCGTTCTTCTGACGTAATAACATAACACGGCGTAGTTAAATTATTCGAGCTGTCTTTATTATAGCGTGGATTAGATCCATAATTATAACATATTGGATTGTCAAAATGTAGTTCGCTAAAATTAATATTTTTTTGTTCTTCTGTGGTAAGAAGCGGTTTGCCTGAATATTTCCAATTTATTATTTTATTAATATTTGCGAGTTCTATAGTAATTTCTTTAAGTCTTGATCTCGAGGGGCGATTTTTTTTTTCAGCTTCTAGTATAGTTTTTTTTGCACGCATTTCTGGCAATACAGACTGTCTATAGAGCTCGTAAGCTGCCTCGATAGAGGTGTGCCCTGGTTCGGTAATTATTTGTTCATCTGCTGTTTTAATAGCAGTCTGCGGTCCGGAGCACCACTCGGTCACCCACATGGGAAAATAAATTTCATCTTCTTGTAAATATAGTACTGGTGAGTATTTTATAATATACGGTATGAGCTTCTCATAATCTACTTTTTGAACTGAGCGATCGGTGATCATGGGCAGATTATGGAGTGATGATGGGATGTCTGTGCAAAATTCTGGTATTATTTTTTTACCAAACCAATTGTTAAATGTTTGTGCTGAAATTTTGCTCGCGAGTAATAGTTTATTGAGTGACGGTATTACTTCTTTTTTTACAAAAGTGTCTATTATCCCCTTTTTCCATATATCTTCTTGTAATGTTTTTGTATAAATAGTTTTTTCAAAAAAATCTTGCCCCTGTTCTTCGACGTAGTTAAAAGATTCGCGTGCTGATTTTGCCTGTTTCAGTACTTCATCTTCTAAATAAGACAATTTTTTTTTTGCCGTATCCGCGGCGCCAGTAAAAAAATCACCTATATCGTTCAAAATAGTTGCATTAGAGGTGATTGTAAGAGCTATTCCTGTCGCTATAATATAATTTCTAATACGCTTCACAAAATTCCCTTTATTCTTGTACTCACTTTTTATGTATTGTAGTCATGATTGTTAAGCGAGGGCAAGAAAAGAAAAGAGTATTAATGATTTAAATAGTAAAAAAATTGTTGTGTATGCTTGAAAAATATACATGATTTAGGGTGTTTTTTTTGAAGACTGATGCGCTTGATAGGTTTTGTATAGCATATATGAGCTAATTCCTAAAAGAGCCGCTGTTGATATATATGACCATGTAGTCATAGCTGTTTCTTTGACTGTATCAGAACATCCCTCAAATAAGCAGTCTATTAAAGAGCATCCATCTGAGTAACCCCTTGTGCCAAAATCATCGGGTATTAAATTTTTCAGATTCTGTTGTATAGTGCAAACAGCTGTAGCCAATAATCCCATATTATGGTCAAGGTTAAATATAGGTTTTTTGCAACCATCTTTTAAGGCTTGTTTAATAGTATGTGTTTTTTTGTATTCCTGATATATGTTAGACAGTTTTAATAGTCCATAGCTACTTGCTATGCCCGCCAAAGGACCCGCAATAAGCATCGCAGACCTCGTTAATCGATTAAATCCACTGTAGTCCCCAAAGGCAGTGTAAGCCATTTCAAATGGATTTAATGGATTTGAATATGAGTGGATACTAAAGCCCTTACCGGGGATAGCTCCCACGATGCCGTGGCCTAATTCATGAGAAAAGGTGCCTAATAGCACTGTTCCATAGGCGGCTGTAGCGGTCAAAATAGCCCCTTGAGCACCGTTAATTGATCGTTGCACTAAAGATAGATCCTGAGCTTTTTCGGTAGCGCCAGAGCCGATTGTGGTCATTAATAACAGTAGAAATATACTCTTTTTAATCATTTTTGCCTCCTTTTTTACTCATTCTTATTATTTCTAATTGTAATATATTTTGATAAAATGTCAAGTTTAAAGGGTTATTAGCTGTTTCTATTTGATTAATTTATGTTTTTTATATATAATTTATATATTATATATTGGCATTTAAGTAGATTTTTATATTGAGTATTTTTATGTTATTGAATAAAAATAAAATATTTTTAAGACTAGTAATTATTACCTTGTTTGTTGTGCCGGTGCAACAATATGCTATGTTCAAAAAGGTGAGTGCTAGAACAGCTGGTTATGCCGTTGGCATGGCTACAGGTGTCATATCAGCCACGTCTTTTTATGTTGCAGTCGCTGTAAAAGTATTATCTAGCGATTATAGCCAATATTCGGTTGAAGAATTGCAGAAGCAGCAAACTCAATTAAAAAATAAAAGTAATCGATTTTTAAATAAACGTTATAATGAAATACAAAAACTAACCTATGGTCAAATTTCTGTAATGCCTTTGGTGGGATGTGCTGGCGCACTAATGTGCCCCGGTTTTATGACTTCCCTTGCCGTAGGTACATTAACAGGAGCTGTTTATTTTAAATATATGGCAGATGGTTCGATGCATGGTAAAAATTGGCTACATCATATGTGTATGCCGGCTGTTTCTATTGTGCACATAAAAAAAGAGCTTGAAAAACGAGAAAAATCCCTTTAGGCGATGGATACCCATCCCGATCCA
The DNA here is from genome assembly GCA_041660765.1 of Candidatus Babeliaceae bacterium. Classification (NCBI taxonomy): domain Bacteria; class Candidatus Babeliae; order Candidatus Babeliales; family Candidatus Babeliaceae; species Candidatus Babeliaceae bacterium. The sequence continues at coordinate 75,392 of JBAZVR010000004.1, forward strand.
AAAATGGACAAGCCAGAGAGCTGAGACGCAATAATATTAGCGTATTTTCTTTTGTGTGAGAATTTTTTGTGCGGCTTGTTTAAAGTGTTCTTGCATAACCATTGCACTGTTGGTGCGTACGGCGAGTATCGCAGCTTCATTAACAAGATGTTCTAAGTCTGCGCCGCTGCAACCACGTGTCATGCGAGCGATTTCTTCAAAATCAACTGTTTGGTCATATACTATCTTTGATGCATAATAGCGCAAAATGTCTTGACGGCTTTGTTCTGAAGGGAGAGGTATTTCGACATGTCGGTCAAATCTGCCTGGGCGCAATAATGCAGGATCGAGCGTATACAGACTGTTGGTGCTTGCCAATACGGTAATGCCATTATTTTTATTAAAACCATCCATTTGGTTTAAAAGTTCATTGAGAGTGTTTCTGTATTCAGAGTTGCCTTCAAGCGCTCTACTTGTTCCGATGGCATCAATTTCATCGATATATATGAATGCTCGAGAATATTCCTGGGATGCGATAGCAGCACGTGCTTTGTCAAAAAGTTCTCGTATGCGCTGTGGGCCTACGCCAACATACATTTCGATAAATTGCGACCCTGATGCACTAAAAAATGCAGCGTCACATTCTCCGGCAAGTGCTCGAGCAAGTGATGTTTTCCCTGTTCCAGGCGGGCCGTATAATATAATGCCGCGTGGCATTTTTGCCCCTAAACGTTCAAATTTTTCTGAATTTTTAATAAATTCGGGAATTTCTTTAATGTCCTGTGGGATTTCTCCGGCAAGAGCAGCAAACGTATACGCCGACGGATCTTTTTGCTCCTGAATGCTTTGTTGTTGCTCCGGAAGCCATAAGTTCATTAAATCACGGCGATTTTGGGCATTGTACGTGTTCCACCAACGGGCAATTTCTAGCAGGCTTATTGTGTGTGTTGTTGGTATGATGAAAAGTATTATTAAAAAATATTTTTTATGCGTCATGTTATTATTTTTTTATGAGTTCTTGTATACTATTTGATATATAGTATAGATATTTTTTACCATTTTTATAGCGCGTTTATCATATGAATAATATTTTTTGTAAAAATAGAACTTGTTTTTTTGTTATTATAACCTTTTTAATTTTTTTGCCGGGTTGCTTTTATACGCGACGACCAGCGATTTTACCAGCCGCAACCCGTGGTTACTCAGATGAACAGATAGGAGTTGAATGCAAGGTGCAGCCATTGTCAGGAAAAGAAAGCTATGCTCTTTTTGGTAGTGATTTGGCATACCAGGGGTATCAGCCGTGCCTTGTTGAATTATATAATAATAGTAGGGCTTCTTATTCATTAAGTTGGCGCTATGTCAGTATGCCTCTCACATCGCATTATATTATTAAAGATGTTTCTCATTATAATACATCGTTGTTTGCATTTACCACGTCGCTGCTTGCAGCGATTTATTGTTGGCCGCTGATACCGGTGGTTATTGTACCATCAGCGCTCGCTATGGCGCGGTTTAACAAAGAAGTTGATCAGGTTGTTGATGAATATGGCCTTAAAGATAACGAGCGCATTACGCTTGCACCGTATGAACGATTAAGTAAAATAATTTTTATTTATGGTTGGCATAAGGGTGCCTCTTTTGATATTGGACTTCTCAACAGCGACACCCATGCCTTTATTAAATTTACCGTTACGCTGTAATTAGTTCAGTGCAGCGTCTATGAATGTAGCGTAATTGTTGTTTTCTCTGATAATGGTTATGTATGCACCAAGCGTACTTTGCATTTGTATGACTCTAAGAGCGTTTTGTGCATTAGGCCGTGAGAGCGCTATAATAACAACAGGCTCTTTTTTTTGCTTCTGCTTGTGTCCTTGTTTGCCGATACGATAGGCTTTTTTTATGCCGTTAATGTAAAACCTATTTTCTTCTAGCTTTGTAATAATTTCTCCAACTTTCATGTCTGCAATTGCATTTTCTGATAATGTAATGAGAGCATCGCTCGCAGTGGTTGTTTTAAGTGTATATTTTTCTTGTGTTGTATATAAAAGATGTGGAAAGTGACTCTTTATTGTCGATGTTATCATGGGCCGCAATGATGTGCTGCATAATATAGGGGCTTTGACGTTATGGATTTTAAGGAATGACAGGGCTGATAAAAAAGAGTTTTTTTTGTTAGTAGACATTTTTTCGAGCTTTACAAAATCGGCTATATCATCATTTTCATTTTTATATTTTTTTTCTTTCATGATGTATTCTTTAATTTCGCGTAGTTTTTCAGCGCCGTTATCTCGCTTTACAAGTGCCATAATGGTGGGGGGCAGATGAGAAGACGTACTAAATTTTTCAATCGTTATATCAATTATTTCAAAGCCTGTTACTTCAAGAATCGATAATGTTAGCCCTGCATAACCTTTTGCTACCGTGGCGGGATTAATAACGGCGAGGTGCATATTGTCATACTGATTTTTATAAGAACGGCCCGTTCCATAAGCTGTACATGATAATAAAATTGCGATGTGTATGATGATGTTTTTGTTCATAATATTATTTACTTTATCTATAGATTGGCATGCAGGGGTGCAACTTGGGCACCCCTGCATGTAGTGAATTTACTATTATGCTGTAATTATTGTAATAGAGGGTCGATAAATATCGTATTCTTATCACCTCTTTTTAGAATAGTAATATATTTGCCGAGACTTGTTCTTTCGATGCCTTCGAGCGATTCATATGCAGCAAGCTTTGAAAGAGCTACAATGATTGTCGGTTCTTGTGTTTCTTGTTCGATACGATAGGCTTTTTTTATTCCATGAAGAGTAAAAGATGATTTTTCTAACTCCGTAATAATTTCGCCAACTTTTTCATCGTCAATGGCTTCTGCTGATATGCTAATAAACGCCTCAGTTGAGTCTGCATGAGGGAGGGTATAGATCGTTGTTGCTTCATTATACAGAAGATGTGGGAAGTATTGAGCTATTGTTGATTTTATGTAGCATGGTTCCGATGTGCTACACAGCGATGGTGTAGATTTATTGGTCTTTGTCGCGTCTATTGTTAGCACTTCGATGAGTTCTTCTTCAGGTTCTCCACAGTATTCTTTATCATTAAGATCCTGTTTGATAGTGCGTAAAATGGTATCACCATTGCTTTGTTTGACAATCGCTATAAATGCAGTGTTTTGTCTTTGCATATCAATGATTTCAAAATGTTCTGATTCAAGTCGCGATAGTGTTGCTCCAAGTTTTTTTTGTTTTTCGACCGTGGAATTAATAATTGCGAGATGTAGATCTTGATACCTTTTATTAGGTCCCATTCCGTAAGCTGTACAAGATAATAGAATTGCGATGTGTATGATGATGTTTTTTTTCATGTTATTTCTCTTTCTCATTGTTTTTATAATATTGTGTCTATAAACGTTATTGATGCATCATTTTCTTTGATATTATAGATTTGTGTTCCACTTAGTTTTGTTGTTGGTGTACTAACTTTTGCGAGAGCTGTAATAATAACAGGCGCTGCCTTTTCTGTGCTCATAATGCAGGCTTTTTTTATGCCCTTAATTTCAAAGTCATTATTTTCTAATTCTGCAATAATTAATCCAACCTTTTTTTCTTTAATTGCAGAATGTGATATTGCAATAAGATTTGTGCATGCGGTCGTTGTGCCTAACATGTATTCGTCATATGTTCTATTTAACAAATGAGGGAAATAAGATTCTATGCTTGCTTGTATAGTTTCTGGTTCTGAACTGCTGCAGAAGCCTATCTTATTGTCAGGTTGTTCGATTGTTAAAAAATCGGTCATATCATGATGTTTATTATTATATTCACGGCCATTGATTGCATATTTAATAGCGCGCAATAGTGCAGTTCCATTTTTGTGTTTAAGCAGTGCTATAATGGTATTTGCGTTATCTTTTGTTATATCTATGAGTTTAAAGTCTGTTTTTTCAAAAAGAGAAAGCGTCCGCCCTATTTTTTTTTGCCTTATGGCATCGGGACTTATAATTACAAGATGCAAGTCTTTATACTTGTCAGCCGAATCCATTCCGTAGGCTGTACAAGATAATATAATTGCAATGTGTATAACGATCTTTTTTTTCATAGTTTTCCTTAGTGTTTGAAAAAAAATTATTATTTTCGTTTATAAGTATTCATGTAAAAAAAAATTTTGCAAGAGAAATTGTCTCTAAATGTGTGTCATTAACGTGAATTGATCGATATTGTAGAGAAAAGAGCTTCCGGATAGCGTGTTTGCATGCGATTATCTGCTCGGTGCTTGGGCAGATAACAATAAAAATACGTGCTGGTTTTTCAAAAGTACCTGCCGGAAAATACCAGTTAACGTGTTCGGCTATATTACGAATATGGGGATGTGCTGTGTGTAAAAGATGGTATGCCTGGTCATAATTGAGCAACACTTTTTTCTGATATTTTATGGTTCCGTAGGTATTCAATATTTTTTTAATTGCATGATCATGTCCTTGTGCAATAGGCCATACAATAGCTATAAAGCTGTTTTTATGCGTGCAGCAATACTGATACGCTTCTTGATCATTACGCGGTGAGTACGTATAGACGTATATGTGGGTAAGTAATAATAACTGTGCGATATAACGCATTTTTTCCCAATCTTCAGGCCTCTCTTTCTCCTTCGTGAGCATAAAAAAAGGGTCGACATTTTGTCGACCCTTTTACATGTATTGAGTATTACATGTGTAATATTATCATCTTTCATATCGCTGTAAAAGACCCTTATTGCGAAGATTAATGATTGATTCTCCAATAATCTCTGCACTTTTACTCGAATAACCGCCTGATGTGGTCATAACAACTTTGCAACCCTTATCTCTGGCTAATTTAAAGACAAATTCGTCGCGTTCAATCATATGTTGTTTGCTGACGTGCATTGCTCCAAGTTTGTCACCTTCGTAGGGATCTGTTCCTGCATTATAAAAAACTACATCTGGTTTGTAAGTTTCAAAAGCTTGTGGCAATTTTTCTTGTATAGCGGTTATGTAAGCAGTGCTACAGTCTTTGCATGATGAGATCCTATAATGTCCCAATCTTCCTAGGCCTTTGTGCGTTTCACAATAAATATGCGAAGAGGTTATTGAATGGTCGATGCGCTGTGCAGCTCTGGTGTCTCTTGGATAGTTGTTTTCATTATAGCAATCAACTACGTACGTTGTATAATCAGCCCTTTTTTGCAGAATAGATTCAACACCATTGCCTTGGTGCGCATCAAGATCAAGGTACATAATTTTTTTAATAATAGGACATTTTTCGAGTATCGTACTCATGGCTATATTAATGTCAGCATATACGCAAAATCCGCCACCTGTATCAGCTTCTGCATGATGATACCCACCGCCTAGATTTATGGCTACATCTTCTTTTACTGCGAGCATTGCGGCATCGATGGTGCCTTGAGTTGCATAGCGCATGGGCGCGAGAAGAGCCGAGCTTGTTTGAGATTGGAACGATAAAAAAGTTGAAAAAGAATTGAAAATGCGCTAAAAAAATCCCCGACAGGAGAAACGAAAAAATCTCAAATCGGGGAGTTTAAATGAAGCATATTATGCTCCAG
>JBAZVR010000005.1:0-9167 GCA_041660765.1 Candidatus Babeliaceae bacterium
CACTAACAATGGCTAAAATTCCATTGCCCATGCTCCGAAAGAAAGTTTGTAGTTGCATAATGTTCTCCGCTTTTAATTATCTGTATCTCGTATTTGAAATGGGCAACGAGAATTTAGCCCCAATCGTTGTGCGTAATACTAAGAAACAGCATCGCACGCAATTTTAGTGGCAATTTCGACAAATATCCATGCCTCTCTATCATTTGCAGGTTGCGCTCCTGTTGCAATTTTATCCAGCGCACCTTCAAGTGTTTCAACTTTTGATTTTAATTCTCTGATGATTTGACAAACTGCATAGTCATTTATCCATTTTGGGTCATCAATAAACGTTAATACAACCGCCTCGTTTCGGTTTAAATCATAAAGCAACCCATCAGTAGGCTGTTTTATAAATTCTGATAGTTTAGTTCCCTGCAATCCTTCGGGTGTTGCAATTACTACATTACCGTTTTTATATTCTTCTAAAATTTTGTCTTTTAATTCGCTCATTTTGATATATTTTAAACAATTAATAATAAAACACTACGCACAACACGTGTTAGCAAACATTCCAAAACCTTTTATTTTATTTTTTGCCCACCCACAGTTAAAAAGTAAGTATTACCAATTTTTTCAACCTTAACATTTTTCGGCAATCTTTTTTCTTTAATCTGTAACAAAACAGCTTGGCGAGTTACACCAAGCTGTTTTGCATAATGAGTTACAGATATTTTCATTACGCAATTTTTTTAATGCGTTCAAGAGTTGTTTTAGCAACATAAACTTTTCTTCCACCTTTAATTGCATCTTTTGGAATACCAGTAGAAGCCCACCCTCTAATAGTTCTGAATAATGATGAATTAACGGTTACTGAATCTGTTCCGTTGTAAAATTGGCAAGTTGTTGTTCCGAATTTTGTCATTGTCTTTATTTTTTAATTGTTAATATGGTTCAAAGATAAACATAAATTGTCATTTAGCAAGTATTTTAGTAAAAAAGTTTTCAAAGCCTCCCTAAAAAAGAAAATAAAAGGTTTTGGAACGAGCCACCCACAATCCAATGCACTTTGCTAACACCACCTTTAGGTGCTATACTAAAGACACCAACTCACAGGCTTTTTTATGACCTTCAACCGCTTCGTCCCAAGTTGAATATCTGTCTTGATATTGGTCATGTTCACCTCCGAAAATCATTGTTTCAAATAATAATGGTTCTCCATCGCCAAAAGAATGGTCTAAACCTAAAAATACAGTTGAAACTTTTACATCTTCAAATTGTGATTGCTCTACAATTCTGTTTTTACCTTCCATTTGTTTTGCCCATTCCATCAAATCGTTGCATTCAACAGGCGTTTTTCCTTTTAAAATGTATTGTCCGTTCATAATTTTGAATTTAAAAGTACAGCACCTAACAATATGTATAGTTAATGGCGGTTGTACTGGTTAATATTAAGTATTTACTATTCATTTACTTTTGTGCGTTTTGATAGGTTCGTGGTTTCTAATCCGCCACTAACCATACATTTAACGTTAGCGGAAATTGTCTTCAATCAGCGAAGAACGAAACCACTTTGCCCCAGCTTTAGTTGCTGCTAACATAAGTATTTTTTCTTTTTCAGAGTATTTCTGATATTCTTCGCTAAAGGGCAAATCCTGCTCAATTATTAAATCAATCTCTTCGTTAGTCGGCAACTGTCCGCTAACAGCAGTTATAGAACAGTTTTTTACTCGCTCTTTCCCATATTCCTCCATCCATTCAATTACTTCATTGTATCGTTTTTTGGTATCCAATCCAAAAACTCCCTTTGATTTTAAATATTCTTTTGCATCCATTTTGTATATTTTAAGTTTTGTGTTTCAAATCCGTAAAAAACCGATTCCATACCTGCGAACCGTTAGTGGCAATAAAAAATAATAAAACGCCTATTTAGTATCTGCCAATAAATTGTATTCCTTTTCTCCGTAATGCCTCACCGCCCATTTACCACACTCACAACTTACCACTTCACTCATTGGTGTGCTTTTGTCTGCACCTGCTTTTCTGCCTCCATGATATTCAAAACACCAATCATGTTCGTGTGGTAAGCTCTTACATAATTCGGTTCGTTCTGTCGCTTTTGTTTTGCCTCTCCACTTTTTTCCTTTCGAGCCACATGTTTTGCATTTCATCACTTCATAACTACTCGCATCCCAATACGCTCCAATGCCATACTGTAATTCCCATTCATGCTTGTGAGGCATAGGCGTTTTATTATTTTTTACATGACCACTAACAATGGCTAAAATTCCATTGCCCATGCTCCGAAAGAAAGTTTGTAGTTGCATAATGTTCTCCGCTTTTAATTATCTGTATCTCGTATTTGAAATGGGCAACGAGAATTTAGCCCCAATCGTATGTGGCATTATAAGAAACACCCCACTTCGATTTTTTACCAATATTCAATCCTTGTTTTGTAGCATACATTTTAGCGGCTCTTAACGTCAAGAAAAATCCATTTTCGCCATGTTCATTATTGCAAAGACCTTTGCCAGCCCAATTCATCAACCACGCATTGTGCATATATTCAATTGTACACCACTCGACACGAGGCTTATTAGGATTTAAAAGCGAATAAACAATGCCACATAACACAGGCTTTACGTTTTCGTCAGTAGGCGTTGCATTTGTTTTGCGAGGAAATATTCGTATTGTTTTCATAATTCTACATTCATTTTACCGGGCCAACTACCACCAAATGTAACCTGGTCGGGGTTTGGTATTAATATTTCGATTAGGCTGCTAATTTTGCCGCTATTGTCCTTTACTGTCCATGTTCCGTTTACCAAAGGACATGGGTTGCAGTGGAGTGTAACGCTCCTGTTTTTCAGGTAGCTAAAATAATTACTTCCAACTGCAACCCACCGTTGGGGGTTTTTTGGGTTTATGGTATCGCCTGTGGCTGTTATTCCTTTGTCGCTTCCACATTCTGCTGCAGTAGGATGATAAACGGTAATGTTTACCGGGAATATTGCAACCGGCACCGGTGTGTTTACAAGTGTAACTGTGTCGGTTTTTGTTACCATTTTTTTTGCTGCTTCAGATTTGTTTTTGCATTTATTTGGTGTTTGCCATGGGTATAAGTTCAGCACAAATATTAAAAATGCAAATAGCAACAACCAGGCTAGTATTTCTTTGAAGATTTTCATATTACAAATTCAAATTCGTCAATAATAAGGAAAATACATCCGGCGCGATTTTCAAGTTTCATTTTTGGTTTTTTCTTTAACCTGAGTGTTATCTCGTGCAGCTTTGCCCAATCCTTACGCATAAGAGCTACGTAGGTTATGTTTCCTATTTCGGATTGCAGTACCGGTGTAATTTGTTTTAAAATTCGGCGTACGGCTCTTGATTTTAATTTTATGTCGTTAGGTGTATTCATCTTTATTTCGGGAAGCTCAAGCATTCCGCTTTCGCCTACTATACATTCCTCTATGGTAATAACGCCGTCTTGTGCAGCTATAACAAATGGTTTTACATCTTTGTTGTTTGCAATTGATTTCATCATGTTTGTTATTATCTCTACTGCCTTTTCTCTTCTTGTTTCGGGATTCGTTGCTGTGTTTACTAGCACGTCTGTTGACGTTCCAACATTTGACATTGCATCCGGAAGTTTAATAGCTTCGCGTGTCCAGCAACTATCAATTTTTGCAATCCAATGGGCAATTTCTTTGTTTTTTGCATCAAAATATTTTACATTATCGGGATATAATATTCCGTAATCGGCCGTAAGAAGTTTTAATATTTTTTCTTCTTTAGTTAGCTCATTATCTTCAATTATCATTTGAAGATTGTTTTCGATTTTTTTGTTCATGAGTTTTTTGGGGTTTATTTACTAAATGCTTTGTTTATTTTTTCATAATTCAATATTTGATCTGCTTGGTATAAAAGCAATATGTTTTTCTTTTGTGCTTCGCATTTTTCATCATTGTATGCTTTTTTAAATTTGTCATCCAAAAAGGGATCGTTAAGAAAATCATTTTCTAACAACCATTGATCAACCTCTTTTTCTTTTATGCAAAAATTTACAAAACTTGATATGAAGAATGCAATTACACAAACAACAAAAGCAACTTTTTGATTGAAAAAGCAATATATGAATGTTGAAATTACTATTGTTAAAACAGTAATTGATATTCTGTATTTGCAACAAAATTTCAGGAATAATGATGTTTTTCTCATGGCTTTATATTTAAGGTTCTCCTAATTTTTCTAAAATCATATCGACTTGCTTTGGCGTAAGATGTGTGTTTTTGCGGCCTGTTACCTCTTTTATTTGTTCTTTGATTGAATTAATGTTTTCGCGGAATGTGCGAATATCCATTTTGTAGATTATGGCTAATGATGCTATTGTTTGGTTTGTTCGGTCGATAGGTTTTTTTGTCATAGGCATTTTTTTATTTTTGATTTTAATTATTAAAAAGTGGTTTGTTTTTGGAAGTGGAATACAAAACGTGGTACTTTGTCGCCTGCCTGTTCTATGGAGTTGTTTTGGTAAATTAATTTAAACCTAGAACATAAACGCTTTACTAAATGTTCGTAATTAGTATATATGCAGGTTTGTTTATCGCTGAGTCGTGTTACTATTTTATAACTTGTATCTTCTGGCATTATTCCACATTCCAAAATCAACACACCACCTGGCGTAAGTAAGTTGTAGCATTTATCAATAAAATTTCCGATCATTAAATCACCATCATTTATTTGATAGTGCAAAATGGAAGCTGCCAGTATAACATCAAATTGTTGATCCTCCGACATGGAGTAAAAATCGCCAGCGTAAAAATCGAGATTAGCATGTTTGTAAACTAAATTATTATACGCAGAAGCTGTTTCAATGGCCTCGAGGCTTATATCTATTCCTGTAACATGCTTTGCTGCATAAGCCGCAAAAATTGAATTATAACCGGTATTGCAGCCAATATCTAACATTGTTTTATTGGTTATGTGTTTTATAAGGTTTAGGCATTTATATTTTTCAACTGAGTGTTGATTTGGATTTCCGCATTTTATATCTTCGAAATAATGGTAGTTTGTTTTTGCGCTCAGGATGCTCAACATATATTTTTTAAAATCATCCGTAACAATATACATCATAGGCAAAATGTCATTTATGTTGTTATTCATATATAGTTCATTCCCAACATAAATATTGTAATCGAAACATTTCATACAAGCTATATTATGTGCTTCGCTGTATGCGGCTAAAATAACATCCTGATAAAAATCGAGAAGCCAGCCATCAATAAACAAATCAGTTTTATCGGATTGCAGGAATAGATCTATTTCTTTAAAAATCCAATTTCTTAATCCATCAAGCTGTTGCTGGTTGTATGTTTTAATTAATTCCAAAACGCTGATTTGCTCACCGCTTAAGTTAGTGTTGTTTTGGTGGTTTAGGTAATTGAGCATGCATCCGTCCAGCATCATGTATTGAGCTGGTTTTTTATCGCCTCTGTTTATAAAATCAACCCATGTTGTGGTAATTGTTGTTTTGCCTTGGTTTGGCATTCCTGACACGAGGTAAATTGTTTTAATGGTTATTTTTTTCATAGTTTTTATTTGTGTTGGTTTAGTGATTTTGCTTTGTATGTTTTCCCACATTTCGTTTATTTTTTCGTCTGAGGGTATTTTTAATTCTTCCGATTCAACTATAATTTTGTCCCATTGTTCGGCTGTTATTTGTGGTGCTTGTAATTGTGTTTGTTGTATTGCGTCATGATATGCATTTTTTGTTATTGAAATATTAATAAAGAAAAAATGGAAAGAGAATATAAAAATTTTGTGTTCTTTTGGAATAATAATATCAAAAAACCAATCCTTATAATGAAAGTGGATACAAATTTGGAGTGTGTATTTATTTTGTTCCATTGGTTAAATTTTTTGGCATGTATTAAGGTTATGACAGTTCATATTTGTATTTACTTAGAATGTTAAGCCTTGTAGCTCTTTTGCTGCTTTTTTCATTTCACACTTACTAAATGCTATCTTTTTAGTGTCCCCTTTGGGTTTGTAGTTAATCATACTTTTTTCATGTTGCACTGCATTTTTTAAATATACTTCAAATAAATTTCCTTTAAAATTTCGATTATTGAAAATGTATTGTGCCTGAACTAAATAGAACGGTAAATACTTTTTGCTTATTGCTACATATTGCCCCCTAATGCTGTTTTTCAAAATGCTAAAAAAGCCCTCAATAGTGTTTGTGTTAACTCCTTTTTTTGAGTAAACACCTTTGCTATGTTCGATTGTTAGATGCTCTATAACTTCGTCAAACTTCCTGTATGACCTAAAATCATCAGTAATTACAATGCTTTTATCAATTTTTACATTATCTCTAAGCATTGCTAACAGATTTTTAGAGGTTAATTTTTCAATCACTTTCAAAACTATGTCCCCATCACGCTCTACAATGCCAACTACTGGTATTTTTTTTGTGCCACGACCACGTTTATCATATACCCTTGAAATCATCGGCAGAGAATCATCCTTTGCGTATTTTTTACGTGGTTTACCGCCTACATAGGTTTCGTCCATCTCTACAATATGCTGTAAGCTGTTGCAATGGTTAATCATTGCACACCGTATTTTCATTGCTGCAAACCATGCAGTAGGGTAACCTATTTCAACATCTCTCATTAATTGCTTTGCGGATATTCCTTTTTTAGCATTTAGGATAAGCGTAATTAGCTGAAACCACTTAGGCAATGGCATTCTTGTATCTTCAAAAATAGTTCCTACAAGTACACTAAAATCGCTGTTACACTTATTACAATGGTAACGTGTAGTTTTAAGGCGTTTTGTTATGTGCTTTTTTTCGCCACAAAACGGACATGTAGGCTTTTTGCCCCATCTCAATTTTTCAAGATAGGCAATACATTTAGCCTTTGTATTGAACTTTTTACTTAGTGTTGTTAGGTTCATGGTTAAACTGGGTATTGAAAATATTTGCTTATCATTTTTTTGATTTCATTTTCAGGAATATTCATTTCCTTTTTTAGTTCTTCTAAAACTTTGGATTCATCTTTATTCAATAGTTGCGAGTCTATTACCTGATGCTCGTAATACCTTTGTTTTTGTATTATATCAAGTATTCTTTTTGTTAGACTTACTTCATTTGATTTATCCTTGATTTTCCATTTAATTAATAGGATAATGGAAACAATAATTGTCACACAAGTTCCAATTATTATAGCGTTGTCTATTACGTTTTTTATTGTCATATTTTGAAATTTATTTTGTAAAAATGTTTGAATTATAAATGATATTATTTCTGTTGTTATAAATTGAATTACTATAATTCCGAATCTTTTTGTTTGTTTTGTTTTCATATTGCTAATTTTATTAATTTCGCAAAGATATGAAAATTTATTCTGTCATAACCTTAATACATGCCAATTTTTTTATCAATTTCGGTTATTATTCGTTGCATTGTATTCATTTCGTAAGGAGCAAACTCCCTGAAAATAGGGTTAAATTGCACAACAAAAGCGGCGGCTTCGGCGGCATTAAACGTAAATTTAAAATCTTTTTTAGGGTTAAAAACTACTGTTATTTGTTTTTTGCATAGGCGCAAATAAACATCAATCAATAAATTTTTAACCATTGTTGTAAAGTACTTATCGCCTTTGTCGTTGAAAGGTAGTTTATACATCAAAGTGCATAACGATTCTAATTCGCCGCGATTAAGAGTGATTTTAATTTTTTTCATTATCAATCATGTTTTATTAAATATACAAACAGTAGCATTGCTGCTGCGCCCAAAACAAAAAGCGCAAAACCAATAATACAAAGTGCAAGCGTTTCTAAATTTGATATTTGCATTAATATTTTCATCATTTTTTAAATTTATTGGTTATATAAATTACTATTGCAACAGCTGAGAAAATTCCTACTGCAAACCAGGCAAAGGCCATAATAATTAATTTAGTGAGTGATATTGTTATCATCTTACTTTTTTGCGTTTTGATTTAGATCGATCTTTTAAAATTTCTTTGTGTATGGCCCTAACGGTTGATATAAATGCTATACGTTCCTGTAGCTTTTTTACTTCGGCTTTGATTTCTTTTTTATTCATAGGTTCTTGTTTCTAGACATTTGTGGCATGTTTTGGTGTCAAAATCCATTTGTATAAATTTGTGCTTGCATATAATCTGTTTCAATGATGCTTTGAATGACTCGTATAATAATAAATTACATTTTCCATCCTGAATATTCATAGGAAGTATAGAAAATTTTTTATAATAAATAAGAAGCCAATCAAGGGCTTTCGTTTCTCTTATTAATTCTGTACGGCTTACTTGTTTTCCTTGTATGTAGCTGTAACTTTTTTTGAAAATCGAAACATAAATTTTCTTAAATAATTTTTTCATAAAGTCGTTTTTTATTTTAAAGTTTCAATAGGTTCGTTAGTTTCTCTATCGTATAGAATGGCCTTTTGTATTTGATTTTTTAATTTTTCGAAAATATTTTTTATTATTGCATCATATTGTTTTTCCTTTGGAAAATCATGGTTGCTTAAGTAATTATATTTCCCTTTATCTTTGATGTGAAGGTTAAATTTTTCGGTACCGGGAATAAATTGTACCCAAAGCTTGTAATATTTAGGATAGGTTTTAGGCATGCTTTTTAAATTATTGTTATTAAAGAAAATAATTTGTAATTTTCATTCCTTCGTTGGTATTAAACTTACCATGTATTCCACAACTGCAGCAGGTGTTTGATAATTAGTGTTCATTATGCTATTTGTCTGTATTTATCAATGTTTTCCTTGTTAAATTCGTCTTTGTCAAGTACGCATTTGTTAAAAAGGTCAAGCAGCTGCTTGTCTCGTTTTTTTCCCAGGAACTGGACGGCCGCATGATACTCTGTTTGATTTTTCATATACCTGCAATACCAATCTATCATGTCTTTGAGGTTCGAATTATACATTTTGTTCATTTTTCGCTGCTTCAGGGCTTCCTCGTATAGTTTTTTAGTGAAAACAAAACCATTTTCGAAGCGTGGATCGAACCATTTTCCCGGATTTTTTTGCAAAAATGTCCAGGGATTTTTGCGCATATTGAAGTGTTTTATCAAAATCCGTTCGCAAAACATATTCATTCGGGCCTGTAAATTCGGGTTAGGTAACTCTTTTGTCGGCGAAAAAAACA
>JBAZVR010000005.1:9177-43504 GCA_041660765.1 Candidatus Babeliaceae bacterium
CATTTTTTTTGTCCTTTTGGCTGATTATTTTTCCGTTCCAAAGCACCGAATACGCGAAGTTCCAAGCCATCAAAGCCATAATTTCTATGCGCTTCGTTAGGCTTGTTTTAAGCGCGGAATTTTCATTTTTCCGCGCCCCAATACCTTTTTCTGAAAATTGTGGCTCAGATGCTTTGCCTTGCGTTTTGGGAGCACCCTGCACACTGGATGCGTCTACACTTCCTTGTTCTTGTGAAAATAAAACAATAGCGTTGGCTTGCAGGGTTGAATTATCGGTTGTTTTTGTATTTTCAACCGATTCCTTATCTATATTAATATTTAGTTCTTGTGAAAGGTTTGTCGCTATATCATAGCAAAAGGAAACACAACCAAGGGGGTGCGCTGAGAATGAGGGGTTTACCAAATGAAGGTTTTCTACCGAAACGGTGTCAATTCCCTTACTTTTTAACAACGCCTGAGCGTATTCGTAGTTCGGTGCAGCCACTAAAATTTTAGGGTTAATCTCCACCTCGTAACTTCCATTAGTTCCGCTATAATTATCCTTTTTAAATATTACTTTTCCTTTTACAATTTTATAATTTTGGGTACTAATTAATTTCGCTTCTATCAATCGTTGTACATGCCGCCATGCTGTAGTATTTGTTGCACTACTTTTTGCCGGGTTATGCTCAAAATTGCACATGGTAGCAATGGCTTTGTTATTTAGCTTGAATGGTACAGGCTTTACAGGCTTAATATCAAGCCTGCTTAGCGTTTGCTGATGCTTCATATAAGCCTTAAGTATTTGCATCATGGTAGATCGATGCGAAGCTTTGAGGGTTTTTCGCCGGTAGGTGTTCGGGAAGTCCTCCTTTAGCTTATTGTTGTAGTTATCAACATGGGTGTTAATAAGTTTGCTGCTTTTGTCGATCTGTGGTATAAGGTATATCATATATATTAAAATGGTTCTTCTACGGTTTCGTAAATGTCCGAATTGCTTTTCATGGTATTGTCTATGTGATCCATGATTTGTATATTGTCATAGGAATAGCCTTGATCTGATTTTATCCTATCAATGGTAGCTGAGTATGGATTTTGCCCTTTGCGTTCCAAATATGCTGTATCATTACAAAAAATGGCAAATTCCTGAATGGTTAATAAAAACTCTTTCCGCCTGCGCCTGGCATTGTTGCGAAGTGCATTAAATGTATACATTAAATAATTGTTCTCTTTGAATGCTTGTGATCGATGCTTGTAGCATAATAAACGGTTTGGTGCATGGTCGGTTGTGCAACCGTTGTGAGTGCATAAACCTTGCGCATGTTTTCT
This sequence comes from Candidatus Babeliaceae bacterium, assembly GCA_041660765.1. Taxonomy (NCBI): domain Bacteria; class Candidatus Babeliae; order Candidatus Babeliales; family Candidatus Babeliaceae; species Candidatus Babeliaceae bacterium. The sequence continues at coordinate 10,486 of JBAZVR010000005.1, forward strand.
TTTTTGATGGTCTGTTAATTCTGCTTTCATGTTCTATCTTTCGGTTCAATAAAATCAATGTCGAGTAATTTGAATAAGTGTGTTTCTTCCAATACCGGTATGTTTACTCCGTTTCGGGTAAGAAAACCGTCTTTGCCTTTGTAGCCCAATTTTACCCATCGGTTTGCTAGCTGATGATGAGAGAAGTCAGCCGAACCGGTGCGGATGGCAAAAATGTAACCCCAATTTTCGGGCACTGCAAAAAATAAATCAAGGTTAATTATTTGGTCTGAATTGGAATCATTGAAAAGAAGCCTTTCCCAAATTTCCATTTGCAAATATTTTGCAGTAAAAAATTTACCTTTTCTTATTGCACCCATTTTTCGTAATGTTTCGTAAAACTCTATTGTTCGCTTTGGTGCAATGGCGCAAATTTCTATATCGCCCACATCGGGTTTTTGACGGCGTACGCTACCGGCAATTTCAATGCGCTTGCAATAGGGAGCAATGCGCTTTTTAATTTCTTCGGCTATTAGTTTGGCTTTATTTAGTTCCATTTTTCAATGTTTTGGAGTATTCTGTTAAATCTTTGGCGTGGTCGTGTACGTGCTCAGGTATTGGTACGCTTGGCAGCATTTTTTATAAAATTATCGATTTGCATGAGTTATCATTTTTTACATTACTAAATTTACCTGGTTGTTTTTTAAAGTCCATGCGTAGTTTGGCTTTCCGAATGATTCAATTACTTTTATGTTTGTTTTTTGCAAATTCCCTGCCCTGGTTAAATCGCTAATCGCCCTGCGTATGCTTGTTATTGGGGTGTTTGGTTTTATTAGTTGTTTTTCTTTTAAGTATGCTTCGATTTGCGGCGGTGTGCATTCGGTTTTTTTGCGCTGGTATATAAGCTCCACAAATGCACGATAAACAAGCACGTTTTGTTTAGCAACCTTGGTGATTGCTTCGGCGTGGGCTTCGCCTGTTAGGTGCGTTGTGTTATGGTAAACTTGATCTTGCATAGTTTAATCTCTATAAATTCTAGTGGTATGTTCACCATAACAATTAGCATCATCAAATTTTGTTGATGGATGAAATTCTTCATCGCTAGGATTTGCATTTATTTTTTTCGTACTTATCCCTTTTATGGAATTTTTTATATATTTGTAAATAATTTTAAATTTATACATTATGCAGATAAGAGTTAGAGATTTACCAATATTGTTTCTTGCTTTTTTTGGAATAGTTGCTTCATATTATTTAGGATTTTATTTATTTAATAGAGTTGAGTTTTTATCTTTAGATGTTGTTACTGCTTTATTGTTATGTATTGCTTATTGCTTCCCTGTTATTTATATGAATTTTATTATTATTATGCTATTACAAGAGTTGAAAATTAAGTTTGCCCCCAAATTTAACAATTTAACCTCTTTCTTTGTTTATTATTTGATTGTTATAGCACATCAACTTTATGGAGTTTTAATGTTTTGTCTTATTTTTTATGGCGAAAATAAAAATTTCAAATTTATAAATTTTAGAAATAACTCATGGCTATTTACTGCAAGTTTTTTGTTTTTGATATTCCTTATATATATCCAAACTAAATATTCTCGGAAAAAGAGATTTGTTCTGTTGCGAAAAATAAGAAGTGTTGATAACGAAATAGAAAAGCCAATAAAAACTGAATAAAAAAAACAATATTTCCATAAATCTCATTATATAATATTCAAAGTTAATAGTTCCATTATCGGGATAAGTCCGAAGATTTTTTTTAGATTCATTTTTTTTCATAGTTTTAACTCCTTCTTTTTTTAGTTTTTAATTTTTTGATTTGTGATTTTTTAGGCAACTCGCATTTAACGCAAGTGGTTGATTTTTGATATTTTTTTCTTACGTGGAATGTAAGCTATATTTTTAGGTTCTTCAAGTGGCTTATAATTCATCATGCACTTTTCGTGTGTAAGTGCATTTTTCATAAAGTAATCGAACAGGTTTTTTGTCATATTCCTATGATTGTAGGTAAACTGCGCCTGTGCTAAATACATTGGTAAGTACTTTTTGCTGATAGCAATGTAATTACCCTTTATGCTTCGCTTTAAAATGCTAAAGAAGCCCTCAATAGTATTTGTATGAACAGAACCTCTCACATATTCGCCTTTGCTGTGATTTACAGAATAATGTTTAACTATATCATCAAATTTCATATAACCTCTGTAATCATCGGTCATTACTTTTGTGCTGGGTTGTAATTTTACGTTTTCACGTAGCATGTTAATTAAAACCTTGCTTGTTAGTCGTTCTGCTACTTTTAACACAACTTGCCCTTTTCTTTCAACAATGGCAATGACTGGTATTTTGTTTGTTCCCCTACCTCGTTTAATTGGGTTTGTGTCAATATTTGAAGCTGCAACCGTAGGTCGGTTTGCAGGGTATCTTTTTTTAGGCTTTCCGCCTACGTATGCTTCATCCATTTCGACAACTTCCTGTAATGACCTTTGGCTTTCAATCATAGCACAACGTACACGCATAGCGGACAACCAAGCTGTTTTATAAGTTATGCCTAATTGCCTTTCGAGTTCTTTACTTGCTTTGCCCTGTTTACTGTTTACCATCAAACTGATAAGCATAAACCATTTTGGAAGTTCCAAACGTGTATCGTGGAAAATTGTACCAACGGTAACAGAAAAATGAGTTTTACAAGCGTTACAATGAAAACGCCCTAATTCACTTCCCAAATTTGCAGTATTTTTAGAACCACAAAATGGACAAATTGCTTTACTTTTACTCCATCTTGTTTTTATAAGATACTCAACACATTTTTTCTTTGTGTTATATTTGTTTGCTATTTCAAATGCTGATGTCATTTTTTATTTTATTTTTGTGTAAATTTATTTAGTTCCATAATAGGGATAAGTACGATTTTTTTTGCTTCTTTTTTAATTTCTTTCTGAATAACGGAAAGGTGCTGAAAGAAATCAGCGATCGTATCGCAATTAATTTTAATACATATTCTCATGCCTATTTTTTTTTAGTTTATATTTTAAAAATAGTATAGCGGGGGCAGGAACCAAACCAACCCTGCCCCAGGTGCGCTACACTTCCTTATTATTTGCTTTTATGGTAATTACTTGTTTCGCTATTATTCCACCGCCTTGCAGCTTTGCAGGCACTAACTCGTATAGTTTTTTAGTGAAAACAAAACCATTTTCGAAGCGTGGATCGAACCATTTTCCCGGATTTTGCAAAAATGTCCAGGGATTTTTGCGCATATTGAAGTGTTTTATCAAAATCCGTTCGCAAAACATATTCATTCGGGCCTGTAAATTCGGGTTAGGTAACTCTTTTGTCGGCGAAAAAAACAGGGTTATGAACTCCATTGCATTTTTTTTGTCGTTTTGGCTGATTATTTTTCCGTTCCAAAGCACCGAATACGCGAAGTTCCAAGCCATCAAAGCCATAATTTCTATGCGCTTCGTTAAACTTGTTTTAAGCGCGGAATTTTCATTTTTCCGCGCCCCAATACCTTTTTCTGCAAATTGTGGCTCAGATGCTTTGCCTTGCGTTTTGGGAGCACCCTGCACACTGGATGCGTCTACACTTCCTTGTTCTTGTGAAAATAAAATAATAGCGTTGGCTTGCAGGGTTGAATTATCGGTTGTTTTTGTATTTTCAACCGATTCCTTATTATTTGCTTTTATGGTAATTACTTGTTTCGCTATTATTCCACCGCCTTGCAGCTTTGCAGGCACTAACTCGTATAGGTTTTTTGCATAGGTATATCCTTCGAACCACCAATCCAGCATTTGTTGTTTATCGAACATCATGGAATTGTCGGTAAGAACTCGAGGAGTGTAATAAAACGATATTGTTACATCGTGTTCCTGCGCTTCGAGCTTTCCTACAATTACGTTGGATTGACTAATTTCGGTTTGCATCAAATCCGTTGTGCGCATTAGCACTTTAAACATGTTTTTGGCCATCCAGTATTCCCTTACCGGGACTTCTTTACGTAGTATTATGCAATCGATATGCGTTGCTCCTTCGTCAATGGCTTTTTGGAGTGGTATGTGCTGCATAACTCCACCATCGAGGTATTGACAGTCATTAATTGTTACAAGGTCCGTAATTAACGGTACGCTTGTAGATGCTATAATGTATTTAATGAATTTATCGTAATCCATAAAATCATAGAAGCCACCACCTACGTTTTTAAAGGAGATCCCAAATTGAAAATCGCCGGTTGTGTAATTGGTTACACAAGCAAATAGTGGTATTTTTGCTTCAAATGTTTCGTTATAGTTTTCTTCCGTAAAATATTTACGGATTAATTTTTCGAGGTTTGCATTTTCGCCAAGGCTTGTTTTTCCCCTGAGTAATCGCCAAATGGCATTAGGAATATTAATACTTCCATCGCTATTGAATGGATTAACCGAGAATATGCTTTTTTGATTAACGCTGGTATAGGCTTCTTTCATCAGTTCCATGTTACCAAGGCTGGCGAGTGTCATTAGCAAACTGCCTGTGCTTGTGCCAAAAAGCATATCCCAACGATGCTGCCGGTCGTATAAATAGTTAATAACTCCGCCGCCAAACGCGCCCTTTGCGCCGCCACCTGATACTACTAATGCTGTTTTCATAAATTAATAAGTTTATTTGATAATACTTCGTTTAGTTTTTTTGTTTCGTTTATGTTGGCGTTTATATCGGCCTTGGCTGTGTCGCTAATGTTTTCGGTAGTTGCTAACAGCGTTTGCATAGTTGTTAGCATGGTGCGCATGGCTTCGGCTTGGCGTTGTATTAATGTGAGTTGATCCATAGGTTTAGTTATTTATTACTTGTAATTTTTGTAAAACTTTATTAATTTTTTCATCATTAAGTCCATAAAATTCATTTAGAATTTGCTTGTCAATTGGCGTTGTGTTTTCGAGTTTAATCACTCCCCGAGCTTGCAATTGGTTTATGTATTTTGTGTGTTTTATGGCGGTTTGGAGTATTGCAATTTCTTCGCCAGTCATGGGGAGTTTGTAATCGTACAAGCGTAGGTTTGATGGGCTAAACATGCGCAAAAGAATATCACAATTTTTTTGTAGGCGATTGAGTACATCAACAATCATTGCAGTTTCGAGATGTTTGCGCTCGAATGATATTTCATATTTTTTACTAATGGTGTTTGCTTCGGTCATGGGTTTATATTTGTGTTGAATCCTGAATAGATTTTATTATTACTTGTGCGCTGGTGTATTGATTTATAAGTGTATTGATTTGCTCCTGATCGGCTTTGCTTATTTTTTTTTTGGTTCGAAGATTCTTCATTAGATTGTGCTTTTTTTCAATATAATTTTGCAATGCTTCAGTTATAACATCTGCATGTATTTGTTGCAGTCCGGTTATTAAATAATCATCCTTTTTTCCGTCAACGGTTGCATGATAGCAAGTTTTTATGTTTACCAGTTCCATTAGCATTTTCCTTTTTTAACAACCATGCAACAGTATGTTTGTCCGCCTAATCGTTTAACGATGCGGATAATTAAATTGGAATTGACTGTTACATATTTATTTACATGTTTATTATATTTTGCTTTTGCGTTATGATAAACATATTTAAAGTTGTGTATAGCTCCGCAAAGTTGGGGCTTACGGTAATTCATTACAAAATCAAATTCCTTTTTTTTGATGACTTTTTTTATTTCCATTTCTTCTTTTTTGGTAGCTATTCCGGCTTCGCCTTTATAGTGTTCTAAATATTTTTTAACCTTGCGGCGGCTTCGCGTTTCCTTTATAATAAAAAAGATAAGCAAGCATAATGCTATTGATACAAAAATTAAGGATGTTAAGGTTGTTTGATTCATTTGTTTTGTTTGTTTTTATGTATATCATTAAAAATTCTCATTCCTACATTTGCTATAACTCCTATTGTTTTGGCTGTAGCCGGCTTGGTGTATTTTGCTAGCAATACTTTTACACCCTTTGAAACACTATCAACCAGTTCGGGATTTTCGATGATAATTCCAACGGCTGTTTTTGCAAATTTTTCGCCAAAAGCATTTTCGAAGAAACTGAGAGCTTCGTCCATATCTATTTTAATTTCTATTGGATCGGTATTGTTTTGCTTGCCAAAGTTTGCAAAAAAAGCAAAGTATTGTTGCATTATTTCCTGCATAACTTTATTGTCTCCCCCATGGTCGGGATGATGCAGTTTAGCCAGCTCGTTACGGCGAGTTTTGGCTTCGTCTAAGGTTGTGCAGTTTTCGAAATAATTCATAACATTAATTAAATAAAAACTTATCAACGTACAAAATAAATTCATTGAGGGTTTTAATTTCTTTGCCCCAATTAGCGTAGTAGTCTTCGAGTTTTGGCTCAGTTTCTAAATCCAATTCGTCAACAATATCGGGAAGCGCTTTGTACAACATTGATTGTTTGCTTTTATAATCGCTTGGCAATACTTCGAACATGCGATTTTGGAATAATCCTATTAGCATTGTTTCGGTTCTTTCCAATCCTATATTGTTGTGGAATACTTTAGTTAATTCAAGATAACATTTTTCGGTTTGCAAGTTGTCAAGGTCCTTTAGCTTAGTAACTGATGTAACTGGGAGGCAATTGTTAACGGCTATTGGAAAAATTTTAAATACAATATGTGATTTTCTCAATAAATCGCGTGCGTAAACATATTTATTTGTAAAGGAAATAAAGAATTTTAGCACAAGGCTTTCGAATTTTGTATTAACTAAATTTTTATACTTTTTTTCTTCATCATACTTTTTAGCTCTTATCGCTCGTGCTTTTAATTCAATAGCTGTTGGTTCCATAATTTTGATTGGTTCAAGTGAGTAATATGGTATATTGCAATATCTTCAAAGTTTTCTTTATATACATGTTTAAGATTGCGCATAACAAATAATTCGCTTTGGTAAGCATCATTTTTATTTGTGATATTTATTCTATTGCCATGTTCTTTAACAACATTATATGCAGCAATCATTTGCTTAGTTGATTTTGTAAATACAGAATCGTGCATTATGTTGCGATTCATATTAATTATAGGAAAGTCAGGATTGTTTGTTTGGTTTAACATTTTAAATCCGTTTATATTTTCGCAACAAAAATACATTCAAAATAATTAACCCGACAAAAATAATTTATTTTTTATTAACATGATATTAACATTTAGGTTTTTAAGAAAATTTTATGAAAAAATGTATAATTTTTTATAATTTTATCTAAAAAGTAATAAAATAATACTAATTAATACTAATTTATTACTAAAAAGTAATAAAATAATACTAAAATTGTCTAATCTAGTAAAATTAATTACTAAAATTATCTAATTTTTTCTAAATTTGTCTAATTTTTAGATTTTGGCAGTTTTTTTGTTATACATTTGCCAATATAAATCAATAAATACAAAAAAAATTATGAAAACTTTAAAGAAAACAGCTATTTCGATAGCAATTTTAGCAATTTTTATGATGGCTTCGGCCTTTACCTATCAAAGTTTGAACAAAAACACTGCAATCGTTGAGCAGATGCAGGGCGTTTGCATTTTTTACAAGAGCAAACCGGCAGGAAACTACGATTATATTGGAAGTGTTAAAGCTCCCGGTATTACAAATTCGGTAAAACCCGGCCCGATGGTAGAAACTATGATCAAGAAAATGAAAAAAGATTACTCCAGTGCTGATGGAATTATTTTTACAGACGAAAACATGGATAAAGCCGATGCCATCAAACTAAAAGATTAACCGAAAATATTTACTTGCAGCAAAAGCCTTTTATTTTTTAAGTAAAAGGCTTTTTTATTAAAAAATGATTATATTTGCACTGTTTATATTTTCATATTTTCATAATTATTATTTTGATTTGGTAAAAGGCTTTTCTCCCGGGAAGCCTTTTATTTTTAATAATGTTTGCTTATTAAATAAATTATATATCTTTGCTCACGTTCTTTTCATATTCATGTATAATGATTATTTATTGTTAAAAAAGAGAAACCTACGGTGTAAATCGTAGGTTTTTTTATTATATTTGCAGCGAGGTTAGTATGATGATTATTTTTCTTTGTGTTAAAAACGCCTATCGTTTACGGTAGGCGTTTTTTTTTTATGCACAAAAAAAAAACGCCTGCATAAATGCAGGCGAAAAAAGGTGCAGCATGAACCTTTTTAACCTTATGCTTGCTGTTCGCTGGCTACCTCGGTAGCATAAACTGTCATATTACCTTTTCCTCCGAAACGGCTTTTTTGTACTGCAGCAGTTCCGTTGTCAACACTGATTGAAACATCAACTAAGTTTTCAAATTCTTCGCTTCCCCGGAAGCCGCCTGTTTTTGTTCCTTTAAAAACAAAAACAAACGAAACTTTGGGATGCTTTGCCATTAAATTGCTGAGTGCATCAACGTCTAAGCCCATTTCATTTACGCTATCAATAAACAAATATTTATAATCATCCAAATTTTTAGGAAGTTTATTCGGGAATAAATCTATATTTGAATGAAAAGCGTTTAACCTGGTAAACTTATCCTTAACGGTTGATCGTACGCCTTCCTCTTTTGGAACAAATGCAATCTTTTTATTATGGTCAACGGCTAATGTACGTGCAAAATCAATTGCAAATGTGCTTTTTCCACTGCCGGGACCACCATAAACCATCATAGCCCAAGGTTCAACCGGATCGCCAATAAGCTCACCGTATTTTCCTTTTAAACCAATGGTTTCGAACTTCATGTTTTGTAAATCCATGGAGTTAATTTTTTCGTTATCAATAATTGATGGAACAATTGTACCGGTTGGTTTTTTAACTCCAGGTATTTGATCATAAAGTGCATTGGCTATCATATTACTCATTAAACCGGGAATTAAACTACCTAATTCATTAGCTTCCTTTTTTTGTTCAACTTTTACCCATTTTAAAAACTTTGCACGTTCTCTTTTATCAATGAAGGTAGCATTATTAAGCATTTCTTTTTTATATCTATTTTCGTAATATTCTTTATGCTGTTTTGATTGAAATATTCCGTCTAGTTTTTTGCAATTACAAGCTGCTTTCATTCCGTTAAGTTCGGCTGGCTCCACGCTCAAGCGTTTTGCTTTTCCTGTGCTTACTTCGTTCAAATGTATAAGAACATCCTTAAGCATTTCGGCGTATGGATCCTGATCGTGAATTTTTTTGGATGCAATGGCTTTATTAATCCTGGTTAAAAGGTTTTTTGCTTTTTCTTTTATTCCCTCTTTGCCGTGCAGCCCTATGAATTGCTTAATGTAAACAATGCTTAACATCACTTTTTCGCTATTGGCGTAATCCATAAATGTACTTAAGCGATCAGGTGCAATTGCTATTTCGATTGTATTGCCCATTTTATCGTAGGCCTCGATCAAACGGTCCTGAATTAATTTAATTTCGGTTGCATAGGGCGAAGTTTTGCGGATGCGTTTTTCGAGTATTGCTTTTTGCAGAGTATTAATAAAATTTAGTATTTCGGCTTGCGTTTTTACTTTGTTATGCATAGCAACAAAGCGTTTAATAAATTTTACTTCTGTAGATACTAATTCAACCATTTTTATGGATTTATTGTTTTTTGAATATTTTATTTTAGGAACATCATTTTTATTTTTTCTTATAAACATATTTTTAATTTCAATTTCATTTGGATTATTTGGTTTTAATGATTCTATTGCACTTTTTAAAGCTTCATCCTTTGTGTCAGCTTCAATTTCATATATTTGTTTTTTATAAATCAAATTATACATTTTTTTTGGATATTTTTCTTTTTTTGCGGGTTTTTGTGCAGCAGGATGTTGCACAACTTCTTTTTTTGGTTCGGGGATGATATCAGGTTTGGTTTTTGGACTTTTTTTGTCCAAAAATTCTTGTACCTTGGTAAATTGCACTTTGGCATATTCCTGAGTTTCGGGATCGTTATCGTAATTACTCCAATCGCTACCATTGTCGGTAAGCTGGTTAATAAGGTCGTGCATTTCCTGCAATGGTTTTGGTAGGTTTGTTAAACCAATTTTTTCAATTTCGCTGTAATAGTTTGTTTTTGTTATCATAGTGTTGTTTTTATTTGTTTTTCTTTTTTACGTGATAAGCTGCTATTGCAGCTTTTGCTAATTCCGGTGTTTTGTATTTTGCATTCCAAAGTTTTCCGGTAATGTTTGATTTTACACGCCAAAATCCTTTACGATATACAACACAACCGGTTTGTGCGCATTTGCCGGCACCTGTTAATGCTTCGGACATATCCATTAACTCCAAAACCTTTGCTTTCATTTTAAGTTTTAGCTTTAGCAATGCTATGTTTGTGGTTGTAGCTGCTTTAACTTTTTCAACCGGTACTGCAATGTTTTTCCTATCTTCAAAATTTGATTTATCAATTTTATATTGTGCTTCGGCCGAATCAATCAGTTTTTGATTTTGCGTTTTGTTTACGGTTTTTTTATCAATAAATTGGTCGTAAACGGATGGGCTCATGCTAACGGATAGTTTATGTTTTTCTTGTAGATGATCAACGAGCTTTGATATTTTTTCGTTTTCGAAATATGCTATCATCTGATTGCCTCGTTTTTCAAAGCCATCACGAGGATTATTGCAAATTTTTATGATTTTATCATCTTTAAAAACATCTTGATATGCTTTGTTTGCAGGGACAAACATTCTGTAATTATTTTCGCCGGAATCTCTAAATTTTTCAATTGAAATTTTATCATCGGTGGAATAAATAAAAATGCCCTGGTTCATTTGTTTGATATAATTAAGTGCTTTAATTATAGGCACCGATATCAGTTTACGGCCCTGCTTTGCAGGATCGTAATTTTCGGGCAGTAGAATACCTTTTTTTATGCTACCGTCCATTGTGGTATAGCTAATAAGTTTTCCGGTATATGATGCAAACGCCTGTAAAATATTGCCTGTAATAATATAGGCCTGTCGGCGGCTTCCACTGCTGTTTTTTGTGTAATATTCCCAATTATTAATAACATCGTCTTGCTCGCTGCGAGTAATTGCATTTGAGTAACCCATTATTTCCATTAGCTTTTTACCGGGATCGCCTGAGAGGGTTAAGTCAATATATTTATCGGTTGAAGCAATGGCAATTTTTATTTTTATTGCTGATGGCGCAAAAGGATTGTCTTTTTTCTTGTCAATGTTATAACCCATGCAAATACCTTTAACCGTCATGTTTTGCATGATTGTAGGAATGTTCAACGCTTTGCCCGGATAATAAAAATTAAGGATATTGTGAATGTTGTAAAATTTGTTTTCCGAAACTTCGTTTTCTTTGTGGATTGCATCTGTACGCGCATCATTTAATATTTGTGTTCGTTCGCGCAAATATAATTCAGGCTGATCGGTTTTTGCATATCCTTTTTCGTTTGGAATATCCTCAATAAGTTTATCATATTTTTTTTGCAATTTTTCAATGTCAATAGCAAGTTTATTTGCATAAAATGTTTTTGCCTGATTAATTGTTTCGGATTGAATTTCTTTGCCATCACGATTTTGTAAATTTTCATTTAAAATATTACGAATTTCTTCCGTAGTAAATGGTTTTTTTAGTACGTTAACCTGGCATTTTTCCAATAAAGTATTTTCGCTGAAAACGCTTTTACCGGCTTTGCCCTCGATCAATGTTTGTGTATCGATTGTTTCGGCTTGTAGGTTTAATTCCTGCACTTCCAAATCGTACTGGTCGGATTGCTTCAGATAACTTACATAATCGTTGTAACGCTCGAGAATATCATTATAAAATTTTTCCTGTTGCTCAGTACTTAAAACGGCTACACGCCCCGAAACTTTGGAAGCTGCATTTTCGCTGGCCGTTTCTTTTTCTTCGTTACCAATGCTTAACGGATCATCAATTGCTTTATTAAATTCGGGATATTCCTTAAGATATTCCAACACAATTTTATCGCCGTATTTGTTCAGAAAGTCATCTACGTTTAAAATATTGTCGCTTGTTTTGCTGGAGCTGGTTGTGTTTGCATCGAGCGATTTTAATTTTTTACGAAGCATCATCATTAACCTGTTTTCGGCCGGTATGCAGGAAGAAACATAATCGTAAATAGGTTTCATTATTTGCCCTGTGCGATTGATACGCCCTCGTTTTTGCACTTCCCGATTTATATCTAACTCAGGCTGCAAAATAATCATCACACGCTGTTTTACATCTTCACGTTTTACTTTGGGAGTAACAATAGCGTGTGCTGATGCACCAGTACTGCCCGACTGATTTATCATTAAAACATCAAGCTCGTTATTATTGTACATGCGAAAAGCATCATTGGCCAATAACTTTTTACGGCTCATTAAAACACCGTTGTTACTATTTTCAATAATCTGAATTTCGTTTTTTCGGCCGGTAACTTCATCACAAGTATAACCAGCTTTGCGGATGATGTCCTTAATGACATCAATAGGACTAACCGAAATACCGGTACTTACTGTATTTATTTTTTTTACAATGCTATGGTACATTTCCTGAGCTTCCGGCGCTAATTCCGATAATTCGAAATACTTTTGCACCCGGTTACCCATTAGATCGATTTCAGTATATTTCATAACACCTTTTAAACCTTTTTGCAATACACCTTTAAAATCAAGGTTTACAGTGTCACCCGGTGTTACTTGCTGCCCGGCTTCGTTTTGCATATCATCAAAAAAACTTTCCATTGTTGACGAAAATGCAATAATAGGTTTTTTACCCTCGCTCAATCGTTGTATGGCTAATTCTGCAACGCTACGAGCTTTAAGCGAAAATAGTATTTGATTAACTACCATAAAAACCTTACTGAAATAGGGAGTATTGTCAACACCTGCTTTGCTAGTTCCTTTGCGCTCCTCAATCTTTTTACCTTCGGCTGCCGCGATTTTATCCATATTTTCTACGTTTTTTGTAACGTATTCGGTTTGAAAATTGATAATATCACGTAATATTTCGGTTATGGTATCGAAAACGGCTTTATGTTCTGTTTCCTTTTCGGTGAGCGTAATATAATTGACTTCAACGCCCTCGAAACTACGTTCGCGCCTTAACATTTGCCCCTCACTTACAAGTTGAGCAGCCAAAACTTCTTGCAATGCAACGCCTCCTTTTATTATTGCTTCTACAAGTTCATCGTTTGTCATATTGGCTTCGCTGATGCTTGTTTTAAGTGCATACACCGGCATATTGTCGGGCCGCTTGGCAAATGTTGCCGAAAGAAAAATTACGCCTTTGCAATCCACCAGAACAGATTGCAAAAATTCGCCTGTGTTGGATGAGCCACTTGCGTTATGCGCTTCGTCCATGATTAGTAAATTATCTTTTGCTATTGCATTAAGAAAATCGGGTTTTACAAATTTTTCCGTTGGTGAGTTAAATTGAGTATAGGTACCGCAAGCAAAATCGTATCCGGAAGGAAATTTTTTGCTTTTGAAAATTTTATCCTGTTCGGTTTTTGGTAGTGCCTGGTGAACTACGTTACCATCTTCATCTTTGATATCGGTTTTTGCTTCTTTGCCATTAATGATAAATGGAATAAGCGTTTTGCTTCCAATATCAACCAAATCGCGATAAATGTCAGTAAACAAATTTGGTTTTTCGGAAAGGAAAATAGGTTTATAACCGTTATAAAAACCGTAGCGGATCATTGCGGCTGCTACCCGGCCTTTTCCTATACCGGTTTGATCGCCTATAATCATTCCTTGCTTTTTGTATTCGATATTGTAAATACCTAAAGCAACTGCATCTACCTGTTCGGCCGAAAGGGATTTGCATAATTCTAATTCGGTATAATGTAATTTTTCAGCAACCCATTCATTCAAATGTTTGCCTACAATTTCCTGTACGATCCTGACCGCAATATGAGTTTCGTAACCCATGCTGTCGGGTACAATGGTATCGAGTACCGTACAAACATCGGCTGTAGGTATGTATGGCATTCCTAAACCTGTTACATCATCTAGCGAACCCTCGTAAAATGCGATTACATCGGATGGATGAAACGGAATTGCTTTAAAAGTTTTTAAATCAGTACCAATTTGCAAACCGCTTTCGGTGCGAATAGGCATATTTGTTTTTCTGTCAATAGCAACGTATAACCAACATTTGGTATTGTGGCTTACAATTTTAACATACTGATCCAGTTTTTTTTTCATATTATTTCTTTTATTCAATTTCAGGAAGTTCTACGGTTTGATTTTTTAATTCATGTGTGCAATCGCCTAAAAATTGTATTTTACCATCTTCTATATAACAATGACATACTTTATGAGCTTCGCCTTCCGTCCACTTATTTAATATGGATGGTGAAAATGTTGGTTTATCAATATCTCCGTTAAAATCCCATGCAATTTTTTGAGCACTTTCTTTTACATAAACCACATGTGCATGTTCGCATCCTGGACATTCAAATAAAAATGCGTAATGAGTATCGTCTATTTCTGTTTTATTTAATTTTGCCATGATTATAAATTTGGATATTCTATTATTACTTTTTGTGGTATAGGCATTTTATCAAAATATTTATTTATTTTTTCCTTATCAATATCACCTATTGTATTATCTGTTAAATTAACAATCCATCCTATAATTTCATTTTTAGTTAATAATCCATTAATCGCATCAATATGATTTTCTCCATGAATAAAATTCCATTTTGAATTATAAGGTCGTGCGTGATCTGAAAATCTTAATTTATGTCCGTAAAAATTCAAATAGTCGCTTCCTGATTGAGCGTTTGTTTCTTTCCCAATAAATCCAGGAAGTGTTTCTTTTAATAATTGTTTAACATCGTAATTTGAAAAATATTTTGCCCCCTGATCTATTAATTTATTTACTTCGGTTTTTGTTTCAATTTGTTGCATAAAATTTTCATACACTTCTTTTATTTTTTCTTTTATTTCATCAATTGCATCTTCTTTTTTATCACCATAACTCTTATTAAAAACAACAAGCTTTCTGCCCATTTGTGAATCATATTTTCCAATCCATATATTTAAATTTTTCTTGTCATGATATTCTCTTTCTGATAATATTGGGATTTCAACTCCACCATAATCGATAACAGTTTTGCCAATCCTTTTTAATATTTTTTCAATATTTTCATCATCAATTTCGTTTACAATACCGCCCAACTCTAGAGTTGCTGCTTTGAGTTTCATTTTAAGTTTTAAGTTTTCCTTGATTTTATCAAGATTATCAACTTTATCAAATACTCGGTTCCATAAATCGGTAAAATCGATCATTACTTCACTTATAAGTGAATTTTTAAGAGGAGCAAAACCTTCGGTTTTTGTTTTGCGGCCATCGATGAGAATAAGCCGGGTGTCAAATGCAGTGCCTTGGCGGCTGTATAGTTTGTGTCCGTCAATAAGAATAATATCATCTACGTTGTAGTGAGAATAAAGATAGTTAAGGAATAAACTATTTTTTCCTTGCTGTGTACGGCCTTTATCGTCCCAAGTAGTATGGCCGCCAATTATTATGGCCGCCCTGCCGTTATCCTGCATGCAATCTAAAGCGCGAAGTGACATAAGGTGATCCATGGTAATAATTTTGTAACCATCGTAGTCGTGTGCCTCGAGCAAAGTGCCAAATGGAGGATTTGTAACAACGCCGGAAAACTTTTTGTAATATTCGGTAAATGGTATTGTTGCATCCTGATTGGTAACTTTTAAATAACTTTGGTATTGAAGATTTGCCAAACGGATTTCGTCCAGTTCGTTTACAATTGTTTGCTGCATTGGCAAAGCAATAGTAAGCAAACCGTTTCCGGCTGATGGCTCAAAAAACATACTTCCAACATCATTAATACCAAAACCATAAACATACAAACTAGCAATGTAACTGATAGGTGCTGGAGTGCTATACTGCTGCAGCAGCATACTTGTACTTGTGCGCTGGCTCAGGTTTGCTTGTTTATTGTAAAGTGCAACAATTTTTTTATATTTTTCAAAATTGCTTATTGTTTCGTTTGCAATTTGACGAGCTCGCAAAACTATTGCAAGCTCTGTGAGTTCTTTTATTTTGTTTTTGTTGAAGATTTGGAAGCCGGTTGCAATTTTTTCAATGCCAATTTTATGATATTTAATATTGGCCGTTAATTCAACAAGCATTTTATTAACAAACGATATTTCATTTTCGGATATTTTATTTTCTTCCATATAAAAATACTGTTACCAAATATGCATGTTTGTTAATATTTCGTCCGAAAAACCTGATATCACTTTTCCCTTACCTGCCGGTTGTAGTGGTATTGTTTTCCCTTTTCCTGCTGGGATTGTTGGTATGCCTGGTGTTTGTTTTCCTTGGCCTGCTGAAATATTTGTATCCAACAATATGCCTGGTGTTTGTTTTCCTTGGCCTGCTGAAATATTTGTATCCAACAAATTACCATCTGCATCGTATTGAGGCTCCTTATCTGCTATCTTTCTTTGATTGCTTGCATCATCTTTTTTTTTAAAGAAAGCAAAATAACTGCCTACTAATGCTGCTACTGCGCCAAATCCAAATAAAACCTTAACTCCTGTTTTCATATAATTGATTTTAATTAATTACTACTTTGTTTATCTCGGCTGCCTTTGCTACTGCCAAAAAAGAAATAGATAACCGACAAAAATACAGGCGCAATTGTACTTTGGTAAATTGTTTTTAATAATTCTGCATTTTTTTCAGGAATTTCGAAGAAAAATAATAATGCTGTAAAAGCAAGATAACCAATAATTACAATTATTGCAATTACGTTAAGAATGTTTGTTCGTTTCATGGTTTTTTTATTTTAAGGTGTTACATTACTAAACCAATTTTCTCGCCAGTACCGAGTGTTGTTGATTTTTATACACTCCAATTGAATTGCATCTCCTTGACCTAATGAACGAGTTGCTGCTTGTAAGAGCAATCCTGTACCATTTTCAAATACTATTGTTTTGCCTGTTGGTGATACGTTGTTAATTATAATTAATTGACCTTCAACTGCGTTAGTTGTATCTATTTGTGGATTGGCAGTAAAATCCATTGTTGCTGCGTTTTGGTTGTAATTAATTATATAGGCTCCTTTATTTGTAACGGTTGTGCTTGCTGCTAATGGTATGCCGCCAGCTTCGGTTAGAGAGTCTGCATTGGTTAGTTTAGTGTTTAATGGTGTCCAAATTTGACCGCCGACACCTGTAATTACTAATTTTTGTGTAGGTGTTAAATCGGTAGTTCCGTTAAGTAAACCACCGCCCGATGTCCAAAATTCAATTTTAGCGCTACTGTTTCCAGTAGAGATTCCAGTCTTAAAATAAAGATAGCCACCCGAAAGATTTGCTGTTGTTGCTTTGCAATCACTTCCTGAAAAAGTCAACGAATATCCATCTACCGAAGAACGAACATTAAATTTAATTCTACATGCCGCTCCATATAAAAAATTAAAATCTCCACCAGTGGAAAATAAATCTCTTGCATATGAATCCTGAATTGTTTGGATAGCCTCCGTTACGTAAAGACCTCCGTTAACAGATAGTTTATAACTTGTAGTAGCGTATGGCGCACCACCAATACTAACTTGACCGCTATTATTGATGTGCATTTTTTCTGAATTATTTACTTTAAAGCCAAACCCAATCGCATTAGTAGTTCCGATAAAATATGAACTATCGGCTTTTTGGACATTTCCGCTCGTTTTCCAAAAATTAGCACTTCCTAATTTATACTTTACAATATTGTTTTCTCGCACTAATATACTATCTGATGTTCCTAATGTTTTATTGATTAACTCAGTCGTATCGGTTATTAAGACGTTGGAATTAAATCTTAATTGTTGGTTTACAGTTGTTGCTGCCTGTAAACCGTAGATTATTGACAGAGTTGTGTCGCCTAATATGTTAATTCTGTTGATTGAATTTACATACAGTCTATTTGATTGGGTGGTGTTATACGCCCCTGCGTATGTTCCAAGTCCTAAATTATTTGTTCCACTTGTATTGTAAACCAATGATTGGTAACCCTGTGCTGTATTGTTGGATGCTGTATTTGAATAACCTGAATAAACTCCGCTAAAAGAATTATAACTTCCGCTAACGTTATTTATTCCGCAGTTTTGACCTGTCATTACATTTTCAACGCCAATCGTGTTTTTCTTTCCTGCGCCTGTTCCTATAAATGTATTATTACTGCCTTCTGTATTTAATTCTCCCGATGTTCTACCAAAAAAAGAATTACCTGCCCCTAATGTAAGAGAATATCCGCTATAAGCTCCATAAATAGTATTTTGTGTTCCCGTAAATGATTTATTCCCCGAAGTAAAACCAACTACTGTGTTATCGGTGCTTCCTGTTCCGCCAACTCCTGAATTACTCCCAATTCCAATACTTGCTACCGCATTACCATCCGCTTGATGTCCTATAAGTATAATATCAGTTGCTGTTGTGGTTTCATCCCCTGTTAAATCGCCCATAAACATACCACTTCCACCTGTGTAAAGTTTTCCTGCCCAATCGCCAAGTGCAAAAACTCTACCTTGTGAATTTATTGCAGCTTCGTTTCCAATCGCTAACGCTCTGTTTGGTTTTGTATTATTATAAAGAGGTCTATTACCTATTGCTACTGTAACAAAACCAGAATCTGCGGAATATCCTGCTCCATAACCTATGTATACAGAAGCGCCTTCTGCCGAAGGGTATTCACTCCAATGATTTGAAAAATGACTGAATCCTGCATCATAACCTAAAAACACATTATAGTTTCCTGTTGTATTTGAAAATCCAGCTCTTTGCCCTATTGAAGTATTACCAACTCCCGTTGTTGGTGGAGCGTTAGCTGCCTGAAAACCAAATGTTGTTATACCTAAACTACTGTCAATTTCACCTGCTTTTTGTGAATGAACTTTAATTTTTAAAGGTACATTGTCCGTAGTTCCAATAAAATTTGCTGCTGTTGTTCCCGAATTGCCTAATAAACCCCAAGCATCCAAACTACCACTTGCGCCACTTGCTCCTGTTGCGCCTGTTATTCCTGTATTTCCTGTTGCGCCTGTTGCGCCTGTTATTCCTGTGTTTCCTGTTGCGCCTGTAATTCCAGTTGCTCCCTGTGGCCCTAGTATGTTTGCAATGGAAGCCCATCCTGAAATTAATTTTACATATACATCTCCGTTGGAATCATTCAAATAATAATCTCCAGTAACTCCTAATCCAACACCTGGTACGCCTGCACCATTATACCACACACTCCCATTTGTTAATGTTGTGCCTATTACAACACCAGTTCCGTTTGTGCTTAAAATTTTGTTCCATAATGCGGAATTTGTTATTTTAATTCCATACATGGGTGTTGTTTGCGCATTTGCAAAAAGCGAAGCAAAAACAAAGAATACGAGAATTGTTTTTTTAATACTGTTTTTCATTTTTTATCTGAGTTTACATAAATAAAATAGAGTTCCTATATCGGGAACGGTAATATCAAATCCTGCAAGCGTTACGCTGTTTATTGCATAAGGCATCCAATTACCTGATCCATCTTTACAAAATATTGTAATAAAATCGTAAGCCGCTAAAAATGCCGTAGTAAATGTTATTGGCTGGGCCACTCCAGGAGTACCAAGTGCAATTGTTCCTTTGCGTTCGTCTGTACCAGGGTTACCGCCGTCAATTTTAAGTAAAAACTTTGTAGGTGCGCTCACAGGCGTATCGCCCGGATCGGTAAATAGTAGAACTTCGTAAATGCTCTGAACTCCCGAAGCCGGATAAAATAACATTTGGTCGGGTTTATACGATGCGTCAGCATCGTAATTAACTACCCTGGAGTGTTCTAGTTTTTTATTTAATCCTATTCCTATTATCATTTATTTTGCACTTAGTGATTTTACAAATTTTTGATTTTTTGCATCTACTGAAATATGTTCTTTGTTTTTTGATACAATAGTTTTGCAAACAATATCTTTGCGGCTTGCTAACCAACTGCCAAATAAACCCTCGATGAAAAAAACTGAGATTGTGTATTTTACTCCAGTATCTTTTCGATGCTTATATTCTCGATTGATAAGGATACGCAGTAAATTATCTTCGGCTGTGTGCCCTAAACCTAAATCTGTTACATTAAAATAATTGATGATAGCCTTAAGCACTGTATTAATATATTCAATCATCAACTCAGGACGAATAATAAAATAATTGCAATAACAGTTTTTCCAAATGTCTTTTGTGTCTTTTATTTTGAAAGGTAAAATGCTTGTTTTATCAATTATTCCTGCAATTTCCTGACTTTCGAGAAAAGTATTTTTCCAAAATTCAGTTTCAAATTGATTGTTGTAATTCGAATAAATGAAACAGTCTGGCCGTCCGTTATGTTTAGCAACTTCGCCTAATAGTTCAGCATCGGTAAAAAATGTTTTTTCGCTTATTCGTGGGCTGGTGATTCCAACATAATCGTTTTTTTTGTCAATCAATCCGTTATCGCATAGATCGATTAATACTTGATTTTCGAAATATGGACTGAATTTTTTATTGAAGTATGGAGTAAATAAAGGTTGAAGCATTTTTTTTGTTGCTTCGTTGTAATAGATTTGGTGTATCTCCGTTTTAATATCAGGAAGACTTTCGTACATGGTATTTTTTTTGATTAATCCAATACCACCAAACGACTCAGATGAGTCGCTGAACTCCCTGGTATGATCTGTTTCGACTTCTATTTGGTCCCAAAATTCGGAAACATAACAATTTTGCACCGCATGAAATTCCGATTTTTTTATATCGTGAAAAACAATGTAACCACCGTTTTTAACGAATTTTTTATACAGCATGTAATCAGTACGTGCGCCATAATAGCTATGATCGCCATCAATGAAAAGCAAATCAAGTTTTTTGCTACCAAGGAAACGGCGACATAATGCAGCTTCGCATTGGTCAACAATTTTTGCATCGTGTGAGTTTCCCGAAATAAAACAAATTTCGTTATCCGATTCGATTTGTAGTTTTTTATTTCGTTCGGAAATTTCAGCTGCAGTTAGGCCGCCCCATTTTCCGCCGGGAAGATCTATACTAATTTTTATACCGCCCTTTTCGAACGATTTAAGAAACATGAAAAAGGTACCGCCATAATGCGTACCAATTTCGGCAAAATTTTTTATTTTTTTGTCCGAAAGGAAATCAAGCAAGGCCGAAATTTCGCTTTCGACCTGCTTGATTTGAAAATTATTTTGTGCTATTTTAAATAATGTTTTTTTCATTTTAATTGCTGCTTAAAAAGTTTAAATTATTCGGCTGTGGATGGAAAATCTTTTACCATGATCCATAATTCAATATCACCATCGGTTAAACCAAGAGTTGACATTGCATCAACAACTGCTAAAACGAAATCTATATTTTGCGGATAGGTAGCATCTTTTGTTTGTTCAATCGTTGCATCTACTGATGATACAAGATAATCGCCAACTGCTTTTGATGCGCTTGCGTTGGTATCGAAACGGATTAATTTTGCACGGCTTTCTCCTGTTACAAAAATATCAAGAGTAATACCGGCAGCATCACATGCCACTTGTGTATTAACTTTTAATAATGCACCAGCAATGTATTTATTTGCTGGAACAGCATCAACTACTGTAAATGTATAGGTGCTCTCTGCTGCAATTGCCTGCAAATCTGCTTGGTCGGCTGCAAATACTTTAATTAATTCGCTGTCGTTTGCATCTACCAAATTGGCTGTTGAGTATTCAACGCCATCAATTCTGATAGAACTGTTTACATTATCTAATGATTTAATGTGTTCCAAAAATGTAACTAATGAAACTCCTACTCTTGCGCCGTCGTTTTTGCGCGTTAAAATGATACTTGAATTTGTTGCTGTCATGATTTTTGTTTTTTAATGATTAATAATTATTTTAATAAAGTAAATTTGGATTAGAAGAACCTAGTTCATCGTTTTCGGTATATCTAGTTTTAGATGGATTTGCAGGCCTCATATTTTGGGAAAATTCTTTTAAATTTAAGTTTGTTTTTCCTGATTGTTTTCCGTCTTTATTGAGTTTTCTTTCTGATTTTTCATCGGGACTAAAATCAGCAGGAAGTAATGCTACAGCTTTATCGGTTAACATTTCCGATTCAACACCTTGATTCAAGTCGGCATTTATTTTTTTGGTTTGCAAGTTGATGGTTGTTATAGCTACTGGTGCGTTTTTTCCTGATTTTATAATCATAAGAGCAAAGCCTTGGCCTTCGGACGAAACAAGGAAAGCATATTTACCAAATATTTTTTTAGTTGTGGTTTTGTCGGTATATAATTTTGTTCCTTCCATTACATTGCCGCCAATACCTGCCGACATTTTGTAACGAACCTTTTTTCCTATAAAATCAACATTTTCAATACTGATTTTTGGCTTTGCTTTAAAACTAACTAAAGCAGCTATTCCTCCCAATATTCCTACTACTATTCCAGTTTTTGCTATTGCTTTCAAATATCTTTTTTTTTATAAATTAATATCCAAAACTACCGTAAGAATCACCAGAGCCTGATCGGGCGACACTCTCTTTTGAAAAATCAAAATTTGCTCTGTTATCGCTTTCGCTAGCTTCTTTTTTGTTGGTTAATGTTTTATTTGCAAGTTTGGAAAATGCATCAAAGATTTTTAATCCTTTGTTTTCCTTTTTTACCGGTGCAGTTGCTTTTATTGGCACTACGGTTTTATTAACACTAGTTTTTGCTGGTGTTTTTTTATTTGATGATGCAGCCACCACACCAATTACAACGGCTGCTACCCCTGCTGCTATTCCTACTTTTGCTATTGTTTTCATTTAATTTTCTTTTTTTTGGGTTTTAACAATTTGGTTAATCCGAACACTGTTGCTCCTATTAATACGCCTGTCCAGATTCCGGATCGGCTTTTTTTTTTAATTGGTCAATAACAGCCATTATTTCCTTGTTTGCTTTAATCATTATTGCATTTCCGGTTGATATACGATAATCGCTGGCTGCCTTTACAAGTGCATCAGGGTTGGTAACACCTTTTGCAACTTTATCATTCATTATCGCGGCAAACTTATTAAACCAACCTGATCCGTTCCAAACCAAGTAAATAAATGTAAACACTAATCGATCATCACTTTCGATTATCTGTCGTGCTTTTGGCGTTAGTTTTTTAAGCATCCAATTTTCGTAAATCGGTTGCATAAATTCACCAACTAATTTTTTTAATGGTGCATATAGTGATCCGCCCTTATAATTGTAACGCCAATTAGTAGAAGCTCCAGCGTTATCTATCATTTGCCAAAATTTAGCAAATGATGGCGATGGAGAATAAAAATTTTTGCGATCAATACCCAAAAATGTTTCCCCCGATGTAGCATAATAATTATGGGGATCTTTAATTTCTCCTGATCTGATCATGTTTTGATGAAAATAGCCACCCTCGAAATTATCAATGATGAAACCTGTAATACTATTAAAACGTGCTGGAGTTATACTCATGATTTGGTTTTTTATATGGTTACTGATTGTTCGTTTTGTAATAAAATTATTTTAGCTATTCCAGGGTGCGAATCCTGAATTTTTGCAAATTCGGATTGTGCCATAAGTTTGGCATCAGTTTGAAGCGTATAGAATGCGTATTTTGTTTTTCCTGTTACAACACTTTCAATATAGTCTGCACCGTCTTTATGAAACAACTTACCGGTTGCAACTCCAATATTCATTTTTGTTGTTACAGGATATGTTTGAAATTGAATTAATTTATCCCAACTTGCATTCGGGAAAAAAACTTTCCTGTAAACTGTTGTGCTTCTATTTGGCACAACCACCTTACCTACGTTAGCAGTAATAACTTTTTCGTAAGGTGTTTTGTCACGTTTTGCCCGGTTGAGAAATTCCTGATAATTGGCTGGTGTCATTGTTTGGCTTAAAATTTCGTAAACATTGGCGCTGTATAATTCCGAGAAAACTTTTTCAATTGTAGCAAGTTTAATTATTTGGCTTCCATACTCTAACATTCGCTTATCGTTGCTGGTTTCCCAAACTTTAATTTCGCCCCAAACTTTATCTAATAAGTTAAGAGGATTAATTAAATTGCCTGTGGGCTTGTAACGCTGTGGTATTTCTTCCCACATTTGCATAGCTGTGGTTATGTCAGGATCGTTAGCAGCTGCTTTGAGCCATTTGCGTTTTTTGGCTTTATCCATTTGTTTTTTTATGGCAACTAATCCAACACCAACACCACCAACAATGAAGGCGGTTTTAACAAAACTACCAACTTTATTAGTAATATTAATAGCAGTATCTTTCACATCTTTGCGAAGTGCTGGATCAGATGCAAGTTTTGCTGCGAGGATTGGATTGCCTAGATTTTTACTCATTTTGCTTTCTTTTTAAATGGATTTTTAAAGCCTCCAGTAGCCCACGCAATTGCGCCTGCACCCGCAGTAATTCCTAATAAAATTTTAAAAATATTTCCTGATCCAGCTTCACCGGGTTTTTTAGTATAAGGTATTGTTTCGGTATTAACATCTGTATTTGTTGGCGGTATTGTATCGCTTCCTCTTGCTGGTGGAAGCGTATCGAAAGTTGGTGCAGGTGCTGTTCCGCTTGGCGTTAATGGTTGTGTGTTTGTGGCCGCATCAACAACATCGGTATTAACCCATCCTTTATAAACAACTCCAGCTATACTTGCTTGAATTTCGCACAATATTTTTGCATCAAGGTTTGCAATTTTCCCTGTCGAAATACCAATAAGTTTACCCGGTTCTTTAACTGGGACAATAAAATAATTACCAGCTACGCCAGTAGGTACAAATGCTTGTACCATGCTATAACTTTTTTTTGTAGTAATTTTTTTATTTACCAGCGTTTCTAAATTACGTTGGTTAGTTAATCTGAGTACTGTTAGTTGATAAGCCATAATTACAAAAATTTAAGTGCCTTTTTTACAACCGAAGGCGTTTTTACTATTTTTTTTGCCAATGTTAAAAATTCAGCATCGGTTAATTGCGTGCGTGCTGCTGTTAAAATACCAATTGCTGCATCGTGTAACTCTTTTGCTTTTGTGTAGTCCGATGCTTCTATTTCTTTTGAAAATGTGAAAGTTGCCATGTTGCTGCTTTTTTAGTTGGTTTTTAATTGGGTTATAAAATTGTTCAATTTATTTTTGAATAAATTGATTTCGATATTTTCAAAATTCAATTCCTGATCCGATATCATTGTATCTACCACAAACCAAATGCGTTTAACTGCATTTAAATTTAATGTTTCGATGAGAGGGTGCAGGTTCCCTAGGTAACCAGCTCTTTCTTCCGCACCAGGTTCAGGAGTGGTTGCTAATTGCTGTTCGGTGCTTGTGTTGTTATCTGGCTGTTCATCTTCCTCAATGCCTGCCAAACTTTCTAATTTTGATGCAAATCCAGCAAAGCCCGATTCTTTTAATAATCCGGCGTATAACTTAAGTTGATTATTTTTTGATATTTTGGCTTCGTAAACATCAATTATTTTGTCCTTATCGTCAATGTCTTTTTTAAGTTCAAGAACTTCCTTTTTTAATTCTAAAAGCTCTCTCTCACGTTCTTTTTCGTTGAATTTTTGTTCAACTAAACCATTTATGGCCGCTGCATCAAACTGCATTTGTTGTGGCTGTTGTACTGCTTGCTGTACTTGTGGTATTTCAACTGCTGGTTGAGTCTCTATTTTTGTAAAATCAATTACTTTTGGAGGATATGATTTTTTTTCATCAAAAACTGTTATTATTATTTTTTCGGGTGCATAGGCTTTTATTTGAGCTAAAATATTGGCTTTAGCTCCTTTTAATTCGCCTTTTTCAATTGCGACAGTTTTTTTACCATCACAAACATTTTCGATTTTAAGATGTATTTGCGCATCTTTATTGTTGCGTAGAATCGCTGTTTTTATATAATAAAGCGAATGTACTACACCATCAATTATATTGTCAATTTCTGCCATGCTGCTGCTTTTTTAATTTTTAATTGTTTCGATAAGTAGATTAAATTTTTCAGTTAATAATTCAATCAGTGTTTGTTTTTCTTCTGTTTTTTGTGGTATGTGGCTATCAGGAATAACTTGAATAAATTCGATGCTTTGCTTTACTGGAGTTGCAGGGACAAATATTCTGATGTTTCCCGAAAATGCTTTGAGAAAATTAATTTCGGTACCAATTTCTAAAGCTTCGGTAATTTGGTATGCTTCAGTGTCGGAAACGATAATTGTACCTATAGCTAACTTATCCGAAACAAGCCACCAATATTCATTTGATGCTGTAAATGAATACACCGTTGCGCTTGAATAATTAGTAATAATTTGCTTCTTTTTAAGCAAACAATTTTTCATGTCGTAGCCTTTACGAGTTAAAAAATTTTCTATGTAAGCTGTAATTAGATCCATGGTTTATTTTTTAAGTTTATCGGCTTTTCGCTGGGCAATGCATTCAAGAATAATTAAAACTTTGTAGGGTTGAAAAACTGGAGGGCCTACGCCAGTTTTATAGGCCGTATTTGCGTCAAAATAATGTCCATCAATCAATTCGCCTGGGTACATTGGCTCGTTTAATGTTAGTGGATACGACAATCTTCCTGACGGTGTTCTATCGTAGCCAATTAGCCAATTAATTGGATGCACTTTTTGATTATTAAATTGAAGGCTAAATTCGCCTATTTTAATTCGTTGCGATGTAGTGTCAACATAGCTATTAACAAGGGCAAAAACTCCCACGCACTTCAAAATGTGCGAGGGGATTTTTTGCTCTATTTGTATAACTTGTTGCGCGCTTGTTACAGATATTTCGTCTAAGATAACTTTACGAATTATTTCGTTTTTTGCCAACATGTTTTTGTTGTTTAATTTTTATAAATAACTACTCTGTTTTTTCCTCTTTAGGTTCCTCAATATTTTCCAAGCGAACGCTTAATATTGCCGTATAAGGAAATGTAACGCCTGTTGCGTTTCCGCCGTCTGTTAATTTTCCTTTAACAAGATTATTTTTGGCTTCCTCTTTTAACGGATTGTGCTTTGTTCCGCTATAATAGGTTTCGTTTGGTGAAACATCGTGTAACTCCTTTGTTGAGTGTAAACGAGCCGGGTGTCCCTCTAAAAAAACGTCTTCTCCTGCTATATTCAAACTTATGCTAGTGCCGAATAAGCTTCCATCATAAGGTAAAACAAGAGCAATGCCTGTAATGTATTTATAATTAATGTCGACTGCTTTCTCGAACGATACAGCTGCGGACTCGCTAGGTATAATTATAGAAATGTCTTCGTATTTTACTCGTTTTGCATTCATAGCTAACTCCTTTTTTTAAATGATTAATAAAAAAAGGGGAAGGGATAGTACCCTTCCCCTTTTTTAAATATAAATTCGGAATGATTAGCGTTTGTTGGTAATAGTTCCTATTAACATCAATTTTAACCATGCATACTGAACTGCTGCAGTTTTCCAGAACATATTAAATTCGATGTCCTTTTGTGTCTGAATTAACACTGGATTATCAAGTTTATAATATCCTTTTGGAACTTGTTGTAATTCGGTATCGAAAATAGCGCATGATGATAATGGTATGATTTCTCCACCATTTGCTTTTAATTCAAATTCGCCATTTGCAACTACTGCTGGGATAAGATCAAAATCTACATTTCCTGGATCGGTTGTGCTTGAATTTACACCATACATCAAACGTACTGCATGCAGCAAAAATACCTGGTCTTTTTGTAACTGACGGAACTGTAAATTTCCAATGCCAAAAGCTTTGGTATCGTCGGTGTTTAAAACTTTCTTCTCGGTAACTTGAGAAATAGAAGCTGTACGATAAAAAGCCACGTCAGCCAAGCGATAATCACCAGCGTTTATTTTTGCGCCAATACCATCACCTTTTAACAATGAAAGGCGTTTTAAAAATTCGTCCTTACTTGTCATGTTTGCACTTCCACCGCCAACTGAAGCAGCTGGCTTGCCTGTAATAGCAGTCATCACCTTTGCTCTTTGAGCTGGTGCGAGTGCGCTAATTTCACCCAAAAGGGATACTAATTCGTCGTCGTTTAGACCACTGATTGCATAAGCAGGATCAATATTTCCTGACATAACTCCGTTTAAAATCATAATGTTGTTGTTTTTTAGTTAATAAATAATAATAATTGAAATTTAATTGAATTGGGGTTTTTAATTTTTATTGTAATAAGTTTGATTCTACTTCTTCATAATCTTCAAATCCTTCGAAGTTTGAATTATTTTCTAATTCCATGAAAGATTTGTTTTGCTCATTTTGAAGTTCAGGAAGATCAGCATTGTAATCGATTTTTAACTTTACGGTATCGTCAGTCAAGCCTAAGCCTGCCAAAAGATCCTTTTTTACGTAAACGCGAACTCCTTCTCTAATACCTGCACCAGCTACACCGGCAGCTACGAGTTTAAGATTGTTGTTTTTCAACAAAATTGCACCACCAAGGCCAACGGCTACAAGTCCTACGGTTTTTACAAGGCTTTTAGGATCGAATGTTTTGGTTTCGTCAATTGGCATGAATTTGTCAATACCTTTTGCGGCGATAGTTCCGCCAATAAATCCGCCGGTAATGGCTAGGACTTTTATGGTAGCATCTTTGATGTTTTTTAAATTTGCGAGTTGCTTCAAAGTATTTTTAGCAACTTCGCCTGCTTTTTTTGCCATGATTTGTAATTGTTTAATTAATAATTATTGAATTTATGAAAGGGTGATTTTTTTTATTCCTTTTTTACCTGAACTTAATTTTTTGGCTTGAGTATCATGTTTTTTGTAGGTTTTTTTATGTCCGCTAAGTCCGCTAACCGGTGCTGCTGCTTTTTTCTTTCCTTTTGGCCATAATAAATATGTTCCTACGCCAACAACTGCCGCAGTTGTTACTCCAACTGCTATTTTGTTTTCGCTTACAAAATCGCTTGCTTTTTCCATAAACGTGCGATCGTCTGTTGCTGCTGGTTCGCCTTCATCTTTTATATCGGGATCGGAAGGATCTAATGCTATTGGCCGCCCTGTTTCGTCATTACCGGCTTCGAGATTTGATTGTGTTACTTCAGCTTCTTTTTTAGTCATTAATCCGGAATCAACCATTGCTTTTAGAGCCATTCCAATTACTGGTAATGCAGCAACAATTATTCCAGCCGCTGGACCAGCTCCTAGGCCTCTGAAATTTGCATCGGGTGTGCTATATTGGCCATCATCCACATATCCTTTAAGGTTTGCTTTGCTGTGGCTTTTTGTTATAGCATTTTTAAGTTTATCGGTTTTTCCTTGTAATTTACCAACATATAGTTTTTCGATTTCGGTTAATGCTTTTTTTGCTTTTGCATCGCCTGAGTAACCAGGTTTAAGTTTTTGGGCTACGTGTCCTATATTTAACTTGAGAAATAACAGGAAGCCATTACGCGCTGCAACCGTAACAGGGTTGAACCTTACGAATGCTTTACCGCCTTTTTTAATCGCTTCGCCAATTTTAGTAAAAAATCCTTTTTTCTTTGGTTTAGCTTTTTTTTCTGCTTTTTTTGCTGCACGTTTTGCCTTTCCGGCTGCTGATCCAAATATGCTACCTAATCCTGAAATAAATGCTTTTTCGTAGGGAATATCATCATCCAGTCCGGTATCGAATATATCTTCATCAATAAAACCTACAGAATTAGAGAAACCATTTATCTGGTTTAATTTGGCTTCGTTAAGTTCCAACACTTTTAATGCTCTATCTCGATCTGTGTCCCAATATTTTAAGGCATAATCAAGCATACGTGTAAATTCGCGTGGAGAATCAACCGTTGATATTGTTTCGGGATTGGTTTCCATGAGTTGGCGAAGTAATACTAAAGTATTATGTATTTCTTGTGAGTTTGGGTTTACGTTGCCTAAACCGCTGAATAAAATATTTGTAATTTGTCCTTTTGGGTTGCTACCGGCTTTGCCAAGTACTGCAACATCTAAACCTTTTAATGGCATATTATAGTCCTTTTTTTGTGAATACTTTTTTTCGTAATTGAATTTAGATAATACCGGATCCACAACAATTTCGCCTGATGAAGTGGGCACAACAACATAAACATGCTGAAATGCGTTTCCACCATCGTATTTTGTGATGCGAAATTTGAAAGGAATTTGTAAATTGAGGAGAATCGCTCCAATAAGCGTGGAAAAACAATCACAGTCAATTCCTGTATTTCTATCTGCGAAACTACGTGCTGGACGGCGAATTTGCTCTTCGCCTGGTATATCAATTTTGTATTGAATATAGGTATAGCAAAAATTCCAAATATTTGAAAGTGTTTCGTTGGTATTATCACCTTTAAGTATTTGGGCTATTTTGGCTGCATCAGCTTTATACTTCCAGCAAACTTTTTGCATGAGCTTTACGGTATCGTCAATATATTCGCTATTAGGAATAATAATGCGATGCGAATAGTCAGGGCTAGGAAAATACTTAACATAGGCTGAACCGTCCTTAATAGGTCGCCATCCGTTGGTTATATCGTCCTTAACTGTGCTCATTATAATATTTTAGATGGTTTTGATGTATAACTAATTCCGTTTGCATATAATGTATAGTACATTTCGAGGGGAACTCCTATTATTTTTTGTACTGATGATATGTCCATATTTTTAATAGCTGCATAAATATCAGATAAATGGCTTAGTATACCTCCAGCAAATGGAAGCAATTGTATCCAAGCTAATTTAATTTCGATAGTTTCGATTGTGGTATTCGATAATTTTTCAATTGTAAATGTTTTTGGGCTTGCGTTCGAATTTGTGAGCATTGCGCCATCCGTTGTTAAATAAACTATGGGTTTGGTAATGGTTACGCTGGTTTTGGTTGGATTTGTTACTTCGACTTCGGTACGAAAATATAATCCGCTCGCATCTGCTTTGTGGATGCGAGGGTTAGATAATCGATCGGTAACCTTATCGGAAAATGAGGAAAGTGTATATAATTTATACCCACCATATAAAACTAAACCTGTAACAGCAACTGCACCAACTGTTTTTAGTGTACTCATTTTTCTTTTTTAAATTTTCCTTTAATAATATCAAAAATCAGTTTTATAAACAATCCTGTAACTGCGCTAATTGCCGAACAAACAATAATATCAACGATTGCTGTTAGGCTTATTGAACACACGACTTTTGTATTTATATTTGTAAAATAGTTGTTTCGGATAGCAGCAAACAAACCCCCGGCTGTACCACTGCCGGAGGTTATTAATGCGTTGGGATCTTGAAAGAAGCTTAATATTTTATTCATTACGAACAAATTACCTTATAAAAGTTTGCATGGCAAAACTATACAGGGCTTTCTACACCGGGTACCAAAAAATGTAGTAACTTGTAATTATTTGTATGTTTTGTGCTTCTTTTTGTATTGTTTATGTATTTTTTTGGCACAAAAAAAAGAGGGCGTTTGCCCTCTTTTGTAATTTGTAAGTAATAAAATTATAGCGTTATGCTATTTAATGGAGAAGGAATTTTACTAATTAAATTATGGCTGGTATGGCAATATATTGAAGTCGTTTTTACTGATGAGTGCCCGGCTAAGCGTTGAATAAGATTTATATCAATACCTTGCTCTACCATGTGCGTGAAAGAACAATGCCTTATAAGATGCGTGTATACTCTTTTATTTATTTTGGCTTTGTCGGCCAATTGCTTCATTACTTCGTTTACGCTTCTATCGGAATATTGCAAAGAGAATTGTCCGTTTAAAACATATTCTTTTGGATGATACTGTTTATAATATTTTTCGAGTAATGGAATAAGTTCAGGAGTTAACATTACTTGCCTATCCTTATTACCTTTTGCTTGTATGATGTTTATGATCATTCGACTTCTGTCGAGATGTTCCCATTTAAGATTTATTAGTTCAGATACTCTTAATCCGCACGAATATAGAAGAGCAAGAATAATTTTGTGTTTAAGATTTTCGCACACATTAAACATGCGTTGAATTTCCTGTTGTGATAATACAATAGGCAGTTTCTTTGATTTTTTGCAGTAAGGAATGTATTTAAACTTTTCGGATTGGTTTAAACAGATTTCATAAAATAGTTTAATGGCTCCATGATGCGAACGCTGAGTATTTGGCTCATCAAATAGTGATAAATAAGCTTTTATATCCTGTTCATTTATATTTTTTGGATGGTCCTTGGTTGACCATGAAAAAAAAGATTTGAGATTACTTACATAGTTTTCAACCGTTCTTTCGGAATATTTTCTACGCTTCATTTCCTGAGCGTAATTATGCACATGTTCAGAAATATTCATAATAATTTACTGATTTTAAGTTTATTATAAAGGTGAAATACATATTGTATGTTATGTGCCATTTTAAAGAGCGACACTGCTCTCAACTTCGTTGCCCCAAACATCCCAACATTCTGGAACTTCACGAGCAAATAATTCTACCTTTGGCAAATCTCCAACAAGTCTAATTATCCTATCTCTTGTTTCTGTTGGCTTTTTACTATGTTTGTCAATCGGAGCATAAATAACTGAATGAACTCCCATATCTAACCTTTTTGGGCTTCCTTTTACTGCTAATAAACATATTTCCACATTACTTCTTGTCCACCTTCCCATCCCCCAAAATAAGCTATCAGCCTTCTTATTTTTTTTAACCCAAGTAAAAGCATTTGTTTTGTACTGGAAGCCCCAAGCGTTTATAACATCAAGTGCTTCTTGTAATTTTGGAAATGTTGCCCACATAAACAACATACAGTTTTCGTCTGCTATTTCGTTTACAGGTAAGTTTTTTATGTCCTCAATATCCATTGTTCTGTAATGCCTTTCTGCCCCTCCCCTGTGTAAGCATTTATCATCGTAGCTCCAAGTTGGGTCTGCATAAATTATTTGGTATTTCTTCATCTTTTAAAATTAAATTCGTGAATAAAAACGGCACATAACACGTGCTATAAGCAAGTTTGCCAATAACCTTTGTGCTAAATTTGAACATTTCTGCAAGGCAAACCTGCTCATAGCACCACCGTTAGTGGCAATAAAAAATAATAAAACGCCTATTTAGTATCTGCCAATAAATTGTATTCCTTTTCTCCGTAATGCCTCACCGCCCATTTACCACACTCACAACTTACCACTT
>JBAZVR010000006.1 GCA_041660765.1 Candidatus Babeliaceae bacterium
ACTCTAATTTGATCGACTATGGTTTCTCCCCATTCATCTTCAATATCATCATCTCTCACACATTCCTTAATTCTAACACATGTTAGTGTCTGCACACCGCCTATATTTTCGCTTTTCCAATCAATTACTTGCGACGAATCATATAAAATAGCGGTTGAACGTGCTCCCATGTTTTTAACATCAAGTGCCGTTAGTATATGGTCATTATCTTCTGTATGCTTTATAGCTGTATAATCAACAAATATAAAACTAATCCCATCTGATATCCCTTTAACAAAAACATCAAACAAAAACGAGGTAATATTACGCCCTTGGCCGTCGATATTATCCAGTATTGCGACTATTTGCTTTGGAATATCTGTATTAATTGTGACCGGCTTAGAAAAAACCTTACCGGCCATTTTCATTATTGTATTTTTGTATGCGCCGTATAGCGTGGTTGATTTTAGCCTGACTTGATAATTTTCTTCTTCTTCTGCCGGATGTTTGGGCATAAAATCCTTCGCCTCCGCTTGCATGGCTTTAGTTCCGCCCATTAAAGCCCTTGATAATTCCCGTTCTTCTTCTAGTTCTAAATATCTTTTTGATGGTGTATTGATTGACATTATGATAAGCCTATTATATGTAATACATACACTATATCATAAGTCAAGTAAAAAATGCAATTATATACAATAATTACAATAAGCACACAATAAAAAACCGGATCATGCTAAAAGCAATGGCCGATTGTAGTTGAATTAAAATTTACAATTTTACTTATTCATTCCTTTTAATTGATTACAATATCCTCCGGTTAATTTTTTAATAGATAGTTTTTCTTTTGGCATTTTAAATGGCGTTGAATAGTTCCACCACTCAGAACCATCATATTCACCTCTCCACATTTTAGATCCGTCAGAAAAAACAATAATTAAATCCTCTGCTATTTCTTGACCGCCAAAACCACTATCATATTGAATGTCTGCAATTTTTAAGAACTCATTCCATGTACATTGATGACCTGTTTCTTCAGAACCAATAAAAATAATATCTTTTATTTTATGTCCTGAATCTTTTATTGCTTCTTTTGTTTCTTCTAATAAATTTGTCATTTATTTACACCCCAAATGATTAAAATTACCATCTAATCGCGGTGTTAATGTGCCGTTTTTAGATTCATAAAACTGGCAACCTGTTTTATAGTCCGTTTTAATGATTAATCCGCTTCGCTTGCTTCCATATTCTTGTTGGTCTGAGTCGTCTCGCCCTAGTGTTGAATTATTATAGGTATAGTTAAAAATTAATACTAACATTGAATAATAACATAACAATGTTAATACCAATATTGTATAGTCTTTTGCTTCTTTTAAATTCATAGCGTTTTAATTTTAACCGTTGCGTTAGGTGGTAGTAGTAGTCTCATCTATGCTTTACCCTTGGTAAATAAAAAACAAATCCACAATCTTTACACTTTACTTTAATATTAAATAAAAAAGAATTAGGCTTGTATGTATTTGTATGCTTACATTCTTTCACATCACACTGCCTTATTCTTATTATTGCGTATTTTATCAGCAATTAAATCATTATCAAAACACCAAGCAATATTGGCATCACTATCCCGCTGAACTTCTTGGGCGGATTGCCATATTTCATAAGCAATTAATTTTGTAAATGACATGATATTGTCAACCTTGCCATATTTTTCTTCAAACCATTCATTAAATGTTTTCATTTTTAATATCCTTTATAATTACTGAGCACCTAACATCAATTAATATCAAGATAGGTATAAACCATAACCAATAAGTAAAATCTGTAATAGACAATTTGCTATATGCTAATAATGCGCCAATAACTGCGTATATGCTATATTTTTTAATAAAATCAAACATCATCAACCCCATAATATAAACGCAACGCCTTATCAATCACAACGCTAGGCTTACCATCTGCCCGTACTTTTGCATCTAACCATCGTTCTAGGCGGATAGGTACAGCTACCGTATCTTTTGTCGGTCTGCCGCGTTCTTTTTTAACTTTGCTTTCTTCTTTATTCATTTATTTTCTAATTTAATAATTCAGGCCAATAATAATCTATCTGGTCTTTGCATAATAAAATAACTTGTTCGGCATATTCTTGCATGCCGTGTTTATTGGTTGATAACTCATCTTGCCAATCTTTCAATCTATCTAGATATTGCTGTTTTGTACCATTGGGTTTATATATTGGCATTATCACCAAACCCCATCACTATGCGAATAAATACCTGCGCCTAAATATACACTATCCTCATAAAATAAGCGCTGTTTTTTGTCTGTTGCGTTCATTTCTGTATAAAGTGTTGCTATGCCATTGATTAAGGCGTAATGGCGCTTAAAAAATGGCATGGTTCCAAGATGTAGTGGCATTTTATTATTCG
This sequence comes from Candidatus Babeliaceae bacterium, assembly GCA_041660765.1. Lineage (NCBI taxonomy): Bacteria > Candidatus Babeliae > Candidatus Babeliales > Candidatus Babeliaceae > Candidatus Babeliaceae bacterium. The sequence goes on from JBAZVR010000006.1 coordinate 2,406, forward strand.
ATGAAAAATGCTTTGCTTGTTTTTCGCTGTACCAAAAGTGGTTCATTTATAACTTAACTCCTTTATTATGTTGTATTTATCCAATATCAATTGCAATTTATCGCGTTCATTTTCAAAATAATCGCTTTGTTCAATGGATGTGTCCAATGCTATTTTTAAAAAATCACGTTCGTTAATAATATCATTAATCTTAGTAATAATAGATGTTGCTGTGTGTCCTAGATCATTGTCGTCAACATCAACACCACAACAAGTAGCGCCAACGTGAGTTGCAATGTGCGTTAGCGCTGCGTTTAATTGTTCGATTAATTCCATTGATGTGTTATTCATTATTACCTTTCATAAATAACATTAAATTAAGCCTATCCATCATCATCCATGTGTCAATATTATCACTACTACCTAGTCCAAACGCTACTAGTTTATAATAAGCCCATAAAATAGCGTCGTAGTCGATATATAGTTCATTTTGTTCGCTTGGTAAATTTTGCATATTCTTTTCCATTACTCAGTCCAAGCTGATTTAATACCCAGCATTCTACCAGCGTATTCCGGGAATCTTGTATTAATTCCGTCAAGCTTCCTACCAAGTCCAATAAGCATAGCCATTTCCCACGTTTCAGCCATGTAACTTAGTTCAACGCCATCAACTACAGGTACAAAGTATGTATCTCCGTATGATTCTCCGGTAATGTACTTTTTACCTTTATGGATATTTGATTTTTCAATTATTTCTATCATTTTCTTAGTCCTATTCATTTATTAAAAACACGCCTTATTGTCGCATTGGTTATGTATTTATGCAAGTGTTAATTATCATTTTGTAACAATCTCCACAACGCCTACCTCATATCCATAATCAATCGCAATATCAACACATAATTTAATCAATTCTTCTCTAGCATCCTTTTCTTTGTAACTATAAATATTATACATATTCTCATAACAAGTCATCAAGTCATGATATATATACTCAAATCTGCAATAGCTCATGTTTGACATTTTTATTCATCAATGATTTTATATTCTTGTATTATTTTGTAGCCAATCTCAAAATTACCGTAACACTTAACATCTTCAAGCTTTATATTACTTGGAAGTTTTTTGCGTTCGAATTCGAGATCAAATTCAGCTTGTTCTTTTGTATTTCCAAATCCTTCAATTTTCATAATCAATCAATCCCCGCATAAAGATGAGGCGATCTGCCGTCCTGCTTGGCTAATTTCTCATCGTCTGTAATGCCGTATTTGTTAGTATCGCGATATAGACGGTTTAATATCTCTATAGCCTCGTCAACGTGATTATCATAATGTACGACAGCTACTAATGACATTCTTTCGCGGTTGTATATGTAGGCTTTGTGTTTCATAAATAACTATCCCGCTCGAAATGAATCTAAAACAATACCTTCTTTAACTCCTTTTGTTGCATTACCTAAAAAGGTAACTTCAATATCATTAAAATTCCACTCATCTCCACCAGGATTGTAATTTATTGCATCTTCTTCTGATTTACAAGATATTACAAAAGCATCATAGCAGTCGTAACTTACTTCATTCTTTTGTTTTACTAAATATAGTTTTAATTTCATATTCATTCACCTTTTTCATTTATTAGTTAAGTTTTACGCATTGTGCGCTTTGTTTTTATTTAATGCAAGTGTTTATTGTGCAAAATACCACTCCGGCACATATCTATTTTTCCCCGCTGCAAGGTGCTGTTTTGAGCCGTTGAAGTAATTGCGATAAGATTGCACGCTATCACCGTCTAAAACACGATGTGCGGTTGATAATAATTGTGCGTACTCCAAAATTTGCTTGATCGTGTGCTTATCACAATGCCACTGAGCGCACTCTTTTGGATTGGTGGAGAATTGGAAGGTGTTAATTATTCGCACCTAACTAAATCAACAGGTTTAAAATGCCTAACAAAACCAAAATAATCATCTTTATTCACAACATGCTCGCACTTTACAACAATATAATTGTTTGTATTTTCGCCTTTTTTTGGTGGCAAAACTTTTATAGCTTTAGCATAGCTATAGTTAGGATGGTCTTTAAACCTGTAAAATTCACCGATAACAATATCTTTTGCTATCATAACAATAACTCCGCCAATTCTTCAAGTTCATAATAAACTTGCATTAGTCCGTCACTAGTACCATTGTACCAAGCCAATCTATAAGCTTTATCAGCTTTAGGATGATTAGTTAATCCGCATACTTCTAGTGCGTCAACTTTGAATAATGCTAATAATCGATTATCTTCTTCATTGTATTGTTTCTTTAATTCCTTGTATTGCTCAATCTTAGCGTTATATTCATCCTTTAATGGTGATCCGCAACTACCACAAAAGTTAGGCGCTATATTGCCGCCAAATGGCTGACCACAATCACATATCTTTGCTGGGTGCATTGGGTAGCTAATTGTGTTTTTGTATTTGTCTACGTTCATTTCATTTCACCTTTTATAATTATTTTAAATTTACGCTATGGTAGCATGTTGATAGGTTAATGCAAGCGTTTATTATAAATACCTAGCGCTTTCAAATTCCCAAAAATCATCTTCACCGAACATTTCTTGTGCTCTATATTTTGCATAATCATGACCAACTCTATCGGCATATGCCTGTGTGTAA
>JBAZVR010000007.1:0-2176 GCA_041660765.1 Candidatus Babeliaceae bacterium
GATTAGTGATTGCTACCATACGGCATTTTTGATGCTCTAGTTCAATTTTCATCTCAACTCCTAATTATTAAGCGTGACATATTTTAATATTAAATTTGTTTAATTGTCAAGTATTATTTTTTTATGATGAACTAACATGATTTTTTAACTTAATGTTAGTAATTTATGTAAGTTATTGATTTTTATTAACTAACACATGTTAGTAGTACAATGTTACATGTTAGTTTCCGGTATAACTCTAACTAACTAACAACCCCCCCCTTTAGGGGGGTTATGTTAGTTTGTTAGTACCCCGTATTCCGTGGCCTGTAGAGGACGTGTTTTTTTGATAAATTTATAAGTCATTGATTTCAGGACTAACATTGCTAAAAAACCAATGTTAGTAAGCAAATGCTTACAAAAAATAATGACCATTCTCACAGTGAAGAAATTCTGTTTTTAGTAATGTTTCAATAACTCTCTTAGTTGAAACATACTTATTTATTTCATTAATATATAAATCATTAAGCAATGACCTTAACATATCAATACTAACGCAAAGCCTTTTATTATGTTCATAACCAGAGTTTGATACCATGTCTCTAATAGCATCATAAGCTAGCCTTTGCTTTGATGTTAAAATATCCTCACAGTCGCTAGATTTAAGTATAAGCGATGTAGATGGGCTACCGTCTTGTTTAAAATGCCCTAAATCAACGATATGAGCCTTAATTTGCATATCCTTGAATAATTCCCCGTCTTTTGATTTTTTACAAGAAACAATAGCTTCATAGGTTTCAGGAATACGCTTCATCCCTATTTCAAAGTCAACATTAGAACTGAAAGCACTAGCACCACGACTCCCGCGCTCTGTGTCTTTGCCGTAGTGATGAACGATAATTGAACTTGCCCCCGCATCATAACAGCAATCACTTACCATTCTCAAAGCCCTGGCAACCTCTTCGTTAACATTCTCCTTAACACTTGTAGCCAAACTGCTAAATGTATCAAATATAACCAAAACAGGCTTTATTGAATCTATAGATTTTTTTAACCAATCCATCTCAGCTATATTATCAATAAATAAAGGCTTATTTAGTACCTTTATATTCCCATTAAAAGAGCCTTCAACAATTACTAACGCATTTAAACGCCGTTCTAATGCGTTAATACCCTCGCCACAGATATAAAGAACCTTTCCAGTATCAAATACCCTATTCCCAAAAAAATCATTACCAGTACAAATAGAATGAGCTATTTTTAAAGCAAAAAATGATTTAAATGATCCACTACTACCAGCCAATAACCCATTAGATTTTGATTCTAAAATATTATTTATAAGAAAAACTGGCGGTTTAGACGATAATGCCATCTCATCGCCATCAAGCCATTTCCTTGAGTCATCAATTTTAACTGTCTCTACTACCTTTTTATTTCCATCCCATCCTTTAGCATAAGCATCATGAAATATTGACTTGTAGGTTATATCATTCGGTTTAAATGTATTCCATTTTTCTAATGCCTCAGTAAGAGAAAACTTATCTGATGTGCTTCCATGTTCCAGCCACAAAACACAACCCTTATCTCCAAGAGATTTTAAAGCCAATCCTGAATCTATCCAAGGGTCATAGCCATCGGAATTTAAATATTTAAGAGCTGATCGCAAGTCATCAATTAATTTGTCTGTTACAACATCAACTTGCTGGTTGCCGGATTCTTTTTTATGTCCGTTTAAGACTGGTGGGAATGCTTTGATTATTGCATCTCTTGAATAGGGTAGCGATCCTGACTCATGAGATATTTTAACAAGATGCGGTCTTTTTTTATTATGATAAAAACCGGGAAGACGCAATACCCTGGCCAAGTCTTTAGCGTTTGGGTCACTTCCATAGTCGTCTATTAGCCGTGTTTCAATGCCTGTAAATTCATCTTTTTCTATGTCTTCACACAAGAAATAATAATGTGCCTTGCCTGGGCTTGTCTCAACTACAATATTAGGCTCAATTGGCATTTTTTTAGGTATATGCCCATCATTCTCATTAAAAACACAACGTATTTTTTCAACAGATTTATTATTTCTTCCATCCCCATTGCCAGCTTGAGCCATGACAAATACGCCTGCACCTCTTTTATTGTAATCTACCAGCCACTTATAATTTTCCTCTAACGTTCCGTGTGACCACCTTGCTAATGATGT
>JBAZVR010000007.1:2276-4801 GCA_041660765.1 Candidatus Babeliaceae bacterium
TTATTACCTTTTATTAGTGAAAAAAAAACCTGATTAGTCATTCTGGTACGAACAGAATGGTAATCAGGTTAAAGGTGCGCTGCCTTTCCGCTATGGTTTCGTACACCGTACAGGAAAGACTCGTATAGCATACACAATTTTAGTATAAAGTCAATAATGCAATAAAGATAAAAATAAATTGACATTTATATTTTTTTGTTTAAACTATTCACAACATCAAAAAAAAACAATTGAGGAGTACAAAATGACTAAAATATATTGCAAACTAACTGACCAAAAAATGAGAACGCACAACGGTTTTCAGTGGGTTTTAGGCAAGAAAGAAATTATAAAGAAAAAAGGCGGTAGCTTATGCACAGACGCATATTTTCACTGTTACGAACATCCACTTTTAGCCGTGTTACTCAATTCAATGCACGCAAATATAAAAAATCCACGCTTGTTTTTAATAGAAGTTGGTGGGGAGAACAAAGAGGATAATGGATTAAAATGTGGTTTCAAGGAAATGACTCTTATTGAAGAGATTAAGTTACCAGAAATAAGCATTAACCAAAAAATAGCGTTCGGGATACTCTGCGCTTTGGAAGTTTACAAAGAAGAATCATTTGTAAAATGGGCCAATAATTGGCTTAATAATGTAGATAGAAGCAAAACAAGCGCCAACGCCGCCGCCGCCGCCGACGCCTACGCCAACTACGCCTACGCCGCCGCCTACGTCGCCTACTCCGCCTACGCCGACGCCGCCTACGCCAATTTAGATTTAATCTCAATAGCTAAAAAAGCATTAACTTACAATTAGGACTAAACATGAAAGATAAAAAAACACATCCTCTGGCAATTAGCACAGAAGCATATAAAAAGCTGTTAGACGCTCAATATATGCTTGGATTACGCGGCCCTCGTAAATTCCTTCGTGAATGTGTTGAGGAGGCAATAAACGACTGGTTTAAAAAGGTGACAGACAATGAAAAAGAGTAAATCTAAGATAGGCGGTACGGTTCGGCCTTGGAAGTGTGTATGTTAATGGATCTGCTAAACATTGTATTAACAGGCGTATTCTTTCTGTTCTTGTTAATACTGGCCTTATGCCCTTTATTTTGTATAGGGCTATTTTTACAAAGTTTGTTAATGAGTAGGAGTAAATGAAATGTTGATAGATGAAACTGTTGAAATAGGCAATAACCTTGAGTTTAATGCTCATTATCTTGATGGAATGACTGTTGATGTTGCTTTAATTGACTTTAATGAGGAATTTAAAATAGATAAAGACAAAGCCATAGAAATTATTGCTTTCTTACAAAAACATTTTGGGGTGTAAGATGACAACAACAATAAAACTGTTATATTCCAGGACAGGAATATTCAAAGAGCGAAAACGTGAGTTCATCGGCAAAGACTGGAAAGAAGCTGTAAAAGCTGAACAGGAATGGCGTGAGGAGATAGGATCAATTGATATAATTGATAGGAGGATAATTGAAAATACATCTATGTAGGTGGCACTACATTACAAAAACATGTCGCGTATGTAAAAACTGCGCCAAAATGCAATCAAAACCACAAGGTTATTGGTTTTGGGTAACAATAAGTGAGAGTGAGGATTTTTTTAATGAATAAAAAGGAATATGCAATATACAACAGAATCGGACTTGAAATAATAGACGGCAAATGCGAAAGAACATGCAGACATGAAACAGTACGTATAATGGCTCAGTCTGAGGGTTACGCAATGGTTAGAAAGGAAATAGGAACGCCGTTTGTTGTACCATCACTTGAGCTTACATCTATAACAAAGGAAAATACAAAATGAGTAAATTATGTAAGACATGTAAGTATTGGCTAAAAGAAGATATGTATCCGTTTTCAGGAAATGTACCAGAATTAGGCGAATGTCGCGCTGTTATGCAATTATGGGATGCAACTGAATGGAATGATGATGGCGAATCAAGAAAAATTAAAGACGAATGTATAGGGAAATTAGCATTTGTTCAAGACGCAAGTGATTATAGGGCATATCTTAAAACAATGCCGGATTTCGGTTGCGTACAATATGAGAACATTTAAAATGGATAACATAGAAATATTCCTTATCATAGCATATTTTTCAACAATACTTGCGTTTGTTGTTTTAACAAATTCATACATTGAATTTATAGTTGCAGTAATAATATTTTTTTTAACGAAAGACTGGGTGAAAAATGGATAATATCAAAGAAATACTAAAAGACCGTGGCAGTATATACGGTGATTACCAGGATGTATCACGGGTATCTCAGCACCTGAAGTCAACCATGAGGAGCGTTGAAAATTGGGCGTCGCTTGACAATCAAAAAAAAGAATCATTTGAAATGATAGCCAACAAAATAGCCCGTATCCTGTGCGGTGATCCAAAATATATAGACAATTACCGTGATATTATCGGCTATATTCAGCTCATCATAGACTCTCTGTCATATACGGATGGAGCGAGTGATGTTGTGGTATCCAAGAAAACAAGGGTTAAAGGGGTTTGGCAATGAAAGAAATAA
>JBAZVR010000008.1 GCA_041660765.1 Candidatus Babeliaceae bacterium
CTGTAATGTATTGCTTTGATTAATATCCATCCATACCGGGCTTGCTACTTCCTGCCATTTAGCAACTGGATATTGTTTTACATCATGGGTAACACGTTCTTCGCACTCTCCTGAATTGCGCATTGTTACTAAATAATCAGGTACGCCTTGACGCGACATTGTAGCATTACCACGTACTGTTTTATGTAATAGCCCTAATGCTTTTGTTCTTTGCATAGCAACTACTGGATTTTTCCAAATAACCACTTCTGAATGAAAAATAAAGCCATGTTTTTGAAATGCGCGAATTAAATCACCTCGAAAATCTTTCAATCCAATAAATCCATCCATTTGTTTTGACGTTGGTAACAACATACAATGAAATGATAAATTGCGCCCAGGTTTTAAAACTCTGGCTAATTCTTTGATAATAAAATCAAAGTGGACAAAGAAATCATCATAATCTCGGCAATTTCCTAGATCACGAGGAGAGTTACTGTAAGTGTACAATGATGCGAAAGGTGGAGAATGAATACAATAATCAACGCTATTAGTGGGCAATAATGGTAATATTTCACAACTATCACCATTATATATTGAATATTTATCTGTAACTACTTGATTTAAAACTACTTCACTCATTTTTTTAAAATTCCTTAATAAATTCTTTATTTATATTTTCTTTACTATGTACAAATTTATGACATTCTTTACATAGTAAAACTAAATTATTAACATCTGTTCTTAATTCTCTTACCATAAATGAAACGATATGATGTATATGAAAATTTCCTCTGTTTTTTTCTTCATTATGATGTTTATTACATTTTTGACAAAAAGCATTATCACGCTTCCATACTTCTTTTACTGAGTTTGTCCATTCTTCACTAGAATAAACAGATTGTCTTTCTGGTGTTAATCCACCTTGCCAATTCGGATGCAACGAACCAAATTTACCTTTCCAGTATGGTTCATTACATTTACCCCATGGAACCCTTCCATCTGCAATAGCAATTTCACTTAATCTTTTCTTTGTTTCTTCTGTATGTTTTTTCCCTCTAAATGTACTACCATCTTTTAATAAATGACTTGTATCATGCCCTCTTGTCCTAGTTGGTATTCCATAATCTCTAATCCATTCCCAAACACGCTTAGAATCTCTCCCTATTTCCCTTGCTATTTGATTGGCGCTTTTACCAATAATAATATACTCATTTTCTAACCACTCCTTAGTAAATCCTAATAATTCTCTTTGTTTTGTTTGCCATTTACCTTTGCATTGTTTATCACAAAAATAATTTTTAGATTTATTGTTTGTATATCTAATTAATTTATTATCACAATTTGAACAATTAACATTCTCTTTAGCCATTATTTACTTAACCTTATGTTAGTTTATTATATATAATAGCATAAGGTGTTATAAATATCAAATATTACAAGAATACTGGTAATTGTATTTTAACACTTGGGATATAATCGTTAGATTCTTTTTTAAATCCTAACAATTCGCTACGCACCGAATCAATAACTAATGATTGTAATTCGCATGCCATTTCTTTTGCTCTTTTTTCTTTTCTTAATAAATTATCTTTAACTGCGCCCTCGGTATCACAGCTGAATAAATGCACATTAACTTGTTCTTTTTGCCCAAATCGATAGCACCGTCTAACGGATTGATAATAAGCTTCAAATGAGTCTGTAACGCCAACAAAAGCCATATTATTGCATACTTGCCAATTCATCCCCCATCCAGCTATTTTGCTTTTACTAATTAAAACCCTTATTTTACCTGCGGCAAAATCCATCATTGCTTTTTCTTTAAATTCCTCACTATCCGCACCGCATACCTCAATAGATCCGGGTATTGATTTACGCAATAATTCGCCCTCTGCATTAAGTTCACACCAAATCAACCAAATATCAGAACTATTATTTACAATTTCAGCACATTCTAATACTCGTTGATCTATACTTTCTCGTCTTGCGCCACGTCTATCTGTTAAAGTTTGAGCTTCGATTGCAAATATATTACCGTCTTTCGGTTTTGTTTCGATAACATGTTGAACAATATTGAGTGGTGGTAATTCATACATAGAACCATCATATCCTAAATCACTAGGTGATCTTAACATTGCACCCCATGATGATACCCACTTCCAAAACTCAACCTTTGCATGGCCTTTTAACCGCCATTTATTAGCCAATTTCATATCGTTAATAAAAAACTCTGCCAACATTTCAGAATGTGACCTAACGCCTAAAAATTCAGCATGAGTGCCTAACTCTGTAAAATCATTTGGTGATGGTGTAGCGGTGCAGCATAATTTATAGGGTGTTTGTGCAAATGATAATAATAAATGACTTAATGTTTTGCTATTATTATGCTTAATACAGCTTGATTCATCCAACACAATACCAACAAAACGACTACAATCAAATAAATGTAATCTTGCATAGTTTGTTATGCTTATTCCTTGTTCAACATCATCTGCACAATGAACGTGCTTTATTTTAACGCCACATTGTAATCCCTCTTGTACTGTTTGTGGGGCAACGGCCAATGGCGCAAGGATTAAAATATCTTTTCCTGTATAGTGATGTACTGCATCAGCCCAAGCGCATAAAATCCTACTTTTACCTAAACCAGTATCAGCAAAAATAGCCGCACGTCCACGACGTAACGCCCAGTTTGCTAAATCTTCTTGGTGCGGGAATAGTCCTTTTACTCTTATTTTGCTATCTATGCCAACAGATGGCATAAAAGCTAATTTTTTATTGATAAATTCTTGATAATCACTGCTCATTTTTAAACTCTATTTCCATTTCATTTTTACGAACGGCTCATTATATAGATAAAATTATAAATATCAAACAAAATAAAATATATTTTCATAGCTCAAATAAAAGCTTTACATTATCCTAAAAATCATTAAACTGAACACAAGTTAAAAAAAATCATAAAAAAATAAGGACAAACAAAATGAACACACTACAAACAAAAAAAATCTATGTCGTTTCAATCGCGACAGGTGATTTTTATTACGGCGACGAAAATGATTATTGTGTTGCCGCGAACTCTATTAGAGAAGCGCGAAAAATTGCTATAGACGCAATGGAAGAGTTGGGAATGGGTAAACGTACCGATATTAGAAAAACGTTTGTTAGTGAAAGAGAAACTATTTATACACTATAGGACAATAGACATGAACATGAACACAAAAACATTTTATGACGTTAGAGACTTAAAATCGCCTCTTAATGTAATCTTGGCTTTGCCATTTGACATAACCGACGTCGAATTAGACATAGATTATAGTATTTATGGTTGTAATAGACCTGCTACTTTTGATGATCCAGAAGAACACCCTGAATTAGAGGTGACATCATCAAAAGTAATCAGCATTATCACCCATAACGGCTCATTCACACCCACATCAAAACAATCGGACCTTATCTTAAGTTTACTTAATAATGATGATCTTGATGAGCTATTATGGTACGATGCGGAAGTGCAAAAAGCCGCTTATGAAATAGAAATGGAGGAATATTTTTATGAAAATTAAATTTAAACTTATCAATCGCTATCATCAACACATAGCAAATATCTATGATCCGTATGCTTTGGACATGGATATATTGATGCAATTAGCCGTTCTTGGTTATCATATCGAAGCAATTTAACAACATAACAACAATAGGACTACAAAATGAAAACTACAAACACATTCAAATTAACCGCTATCGCGGCAATTATTGCATCCACTCAACTTGTATCAGGATGCGCTCATCATTCGCCAAAAAATACAGGTAATGACATTATTGTTGATGAAAAAATAGTTATTAATATAGATATACAAACAAAATATGATGAGTTCAAAGATCAAACAG
>JBAZVR010000009.1 GCA_041660765.1 Candidatus Babeliaceae bacterium
AGGTATTGTAGAAGTACGTGTGTCTGGCGTCAATCATTATTTCCTATCGGCGACAATCAAAATTCCCTATTTTTTTGAGAAATTTTTTAATGTTTTTGCATTAATTGCCCCTCCATTTAAAGAATAGCTTTTAATTTTTGATTTATCTGTCCGAAGCCCACATTTCAATCAGTTCATCAATTTAAATCTTGTCATCAGGTTTATTATGCAAAAAACTTGGAATATCTGATGCATTATTATCAATATGGCGCTTTACTTGAGCAAAATAACGAGAGTCAAGCTCTGCTGCCAAGTTTGTAAAAAAATTCACCAGATGATAAGCACTCTCGTCAGAGATTTTTTCTGGCAAAAGATCGTATATATTAATTTTCATATTTTTATGATCCTTTTAAAGTAAAAAACTTTTATATCCTAAAATCGTTTAGCGTCAATCATTTTCTCATTGCCGACAATTAAAATCTTTAATGTTTTTTGCACCAATCAACCTATTCTTGCTCGGCGTTCTTTTTAGATTTTTTTGCTGTAGACACACGGTAGCTTTCAGCATTTAACTCTAAAATATTAGAATGATGCACCAATCTATCTATAGCAGCTGCTGTTGTCATTTTATCTTTAAATATCTGATCCCAGTTAGCAAATGATAGATTGCTAGTTATCATTACACTGCGCATTTCGTATCGAGCTGATAGCAGAGTAAAAAGAACATCTGTTTCTTCCCTGTTACAGGGAATATACGAGATGTCATCAATTATTAGCATCGCAAAATAATCTAGCTTTTTAATAAACGTATTAAGCTTTAATTCTACTTTCGCTTTTAATAAATCTTGAAGTAATTGAGCTGCTGTTGTGTAATACACTCTTCTACCTTGCATACACCATTCTTGCGCCAAAGCTATTGCTAAATGAGTTTTACCAGTGCCAGGGTTACCAAAGATTAAAATATTTTCGCATCTATCCATAAACTCGCCTGTTGCAAGCTGCTTTATTTTTATTGGCGACAATCCCTCTATGTGCTTATATTCAAATGATTGAAGCGTTTTGGTTCTTGGTAACTTAGCTTTGCCTAGCAAATATTCTATACGCTTATGATATCTGTGCTCTATTTCTAAGCTAACCAATTCACGCAAGAATTCAACATGGTCTTTTTTGTCAAACACGCATTGTTTTGCCGTTTCAATATAATTGTTCGCGAACGAACTTAAGCATAACTGCCGAAGATGTTTTTCTAAGTTTTCAGTAGTAATGTTTGTCATACAGCCATCCCGCTTAATAATTGATCATAAACTTTAAGCTGCGGTTGATTTATTTTTATAATTGGAATCGTAACTGGGAGATCCAATAACGATTTAATTTTTTCTGGTAGTGGCACGACATTTTGTTCAAGCAGCAATTCTAGGCCAACTGAGACATGTTGCTCTCCATTCATCTTTGCTAATTGCAATACCTCTAAATATTGTTTTGTGCCACAAGTTTTAGAATTAGAAATAAGAGCGTCATATGCTCTACGAAAGCATAACCTAGGGAACAATGCCTCTCGGTATTGGTAGTTGGCAAAGGCTCCTGGCTTGCGTATTAAACTATCAATAATGTGCCGATAGTCTATGCCATCAGTACCTTTATGTTTTGGCATTTCTTGTAAACAACTCTGGCCATAATATAATTTTATTTTGTCATAAAAAATATGTGCCATTAACACAAAGCTTATCAATCTGCTTGGAACAGAATATGGTACAGAATCTATTTGTACTGTACTTGATGGGCTCACTCTAACAGGTAATATCCTTGGCATGCTCCATTTATCGTTTGGCAGATCTTTTAATTTTGGCATCTCTAATGCCAGCTCTTCTTTCCTCAACAAATTTCTTCTAACTTCTATTTGTAGTAAAAATTCTTTGTACTCATTAAGAGATTTAAAATCTCTACTGCTTCTTAGCATCAACTGTTGGTCCACATCAACTTTAAACAAGTCATTACTTTTTTCTATTGATCCGTTTTCTTGGCTTTCTCCGGGATTATTGCGACTTGGCACAACGCCATAATGCTTCATTACCTTTGACCATTTCTCAGTAAAATCTCTACTGCTACCAGATTTTTTTGTGGCAGCTGTTAAGTTATCAGTTCGATGATCAAATGCAACCTTACCTAATGACCATACGGCATTTTCATATCCTTCAGATAAGCTTGCAAAGCTTTCTTCGTAGCAAACAGATACTTTTTCCCAACGGGAAAAAACTAAAACAAAATGAAACAAAAGGTGCTTAAAATGTTCACCATTTATTGTAATCTTTAAATCATTCATGTTGGTATAGTCAGACTGACTTTGAGCACCAGGAACATGATTTTGACAAAATATCACATCTTTATTTTTACCACTTATGGCTCGCCATTTTTTAAATCTCCTTTGTAGTGTTCTAAGATGACTTCTTTTGAAGTACCCTTGATATTTATTCTGTAGATAAGTAAAAATGGTTTTAGCTTGCAATCCTGGCGAATTGTTTAGTAACCCTTCTATTTCTTGCCAAGTATCAGCAAATACATCTGGCTTATTTTGCCAATCATGAGTTTTTTTGAATTCACTGGGAAGTTTTTTGTTCTTCAAATACTTCCTCGCAGTTTTAACATCCATGGCAGCTTTATCTGCCGCTTGCTCTTGTGTGAGTATATTTATATGTTTCATAAGTTTTTTTACCTGCTGATTAGTACATGTCATTTTTGTAACCCTATATTTTTCCTATAAAACTAAATATTTTATAGGATAGCTAGGCTACGATCTTTATACTTTTCAATAGGGAAAAATGATTGTCGTCACTAGGTAATTATGATTGTCGCTAAACAAACGGCAAATAATATATTTTCAGCATA